>JAWOIN010000164.1:0-8408 GCA_046484665.1 Gemmatimonadota bacterium | reverse complement strand
GATCCGCGACGTGCACGGCTACGACACTCTGTCGGTGGCGGAAGTAGTCCGGTACTCGAGCAACATCGGCGCGGCCAAGCTCGCGCATCGGCTCGAGCCGGGCCTTCAGTACGCCTGGCTGCGCGACTTCGGGTTCGGGACTCCGACCGGGGTCGAGATCCCCTCGGAGTCCGCCGGGCTGCTGCGACGCCCGGACGCGTGGTCCGCCCTCAGCCAGGAGTCGCTCGCGTACGGCTACGAGCTCCTCGTGACCTCCGTGCAGCTCGTGGCGGCCTACGGCGCACTCGCGAACGGAGGAGTCCTCCTCCGGCCCGAGATCCTGCGCGAGGTCCGCGAGCCCGAGGGTCCGGTCGCCTGGCGGGCGAACCCCTATCCGGTGCGCCGCGTCACCCGGCCGGAGATCGCGGACGAGGTGACCGCGGTCCTCGGCTCGGTGGTGAGCGAGGAGGGAACGGGCCGTCGCGCCGCGGTCGCCACCGTCCCGATCGCGGGGAAGACCGGGACGGCGCGGATCGCCTCCCGGGGAGGATACGGGGATCGTCGCTACGCCGCCTCGTTCGTCGGGTACGCCCCGGCGGGAGACGCCCGGCTCGTGATCCTCACGAAGCTCGAGGACCCGAAAGGAGGCTACTACGGCGGCGGCACGGCGGCGCCGGTCAGCCGGGCGGTCATCCAGGCGATCCTCGCCGGCGAGGACCCGGACCTCGTCGACGGGGGAGAGCTCCGGGACGAGCCGGACGGGGACCGGGTCGACGGGCTGGACTGGAGACAGGCGGCGGCCCCGCGCTCACTCGGTCCGATCGAGGAGACGCCTTTCCGTTTCGCCTCGACGGGGGCGCCGGACGTCGAGGCCTCGCTTGCCGCGGAGCTGCCTCCAGGGGGTCTCGTCGTTCCGGACGTCCGCGGCCTCAGCGTCCGGGCGGCGGTCGCGCGCATCCACCGGGCCGGCCTGCGCGCCGAGGTGGCGGGCAGCGGCGAGGTCCGGGAGCAGGAGCCGCCGCCCGGCGTGGCGGCCGTGCGGGGCGCCCGGGTCCTGCTCCGCTGAGGGAGCGTTCGCCGGAGGCCGGCGAGCGTGGTGGCGACGGCGAAGCCGCGGCGATGGGAGGAAGAGCCGGATCGAGGCGAGGACGGAAACGAGCGATCGGCCGACGAAGCGCGCGACGCGCACGGCTCGGCCGGAACCTTCGATGACCTCGGACGGGAGACCCGGACGGGAACGACGCGGTGACACGGCGAGAGGACGTTGAGCGACGGCTCGAGGAGCGGGGTCTGCCGGGCTCCTGGCAGGGCACGCCGCCGCCCCGGTTCGAGGCCTTCCGCCTGGACTCGCGGGCGGTCCGGCCGGGTGACCTGTTCTGCGCCGTCCGCGGGGCCCGGCTCGACGGGCACGAATTCGTCGCGGCGGCGGCGGCGGCGGGCGCGACCGCGGCCGTGGTGGAAAGGGCGGGGGACGCCGACGGCCTCCCCCGCCTCGTCGTGTCGGACACGCACGCGGCCTCCGCGCACCTCGCGTCGCTGTTCGCCGGCGACCCCGCCCGCAAGCTCCACGTGGTCGGGATCACGGGCACGAACGGGAAGACGACCACGGCCGTGCTCGTCCGCCACCTGCTCTCGGAGCTCGGGCCGGCGGCGGCGCTCGGCACGCTCGGAGTGACGGGTCCCGACGGCAGACGTGTCGAGGGCCGTCTCACCACGCCCGACCCGGTGGAGCTGGCCACGCGCCTCTCGGAGCTCGTCGTCGCCGGCGTCCGCTTCGTCGGGATGGAGGTCTCGTCCCACGCGCTCGTGCAGCGACGGGTCGAGGCGGTTCCGTTCTCCGCCGCCCTGTTCACGAACCTGACGAGGGACCACCTCGACTATCACGCGGACATGGCGGAGTATGGGGGCGCGAAGCTCCGGCTCCTCTCCCTCCTGCGGCCCGACGGAACCGCGATCTTCAACGCGGACGAGCCGGCGTGGAAGAACGAGCCCGGCGGCCCGGGCAGGCTGCGGTTCGGCTCCTCGCCCTCCGCCGACGTGCGCGCGGCCGACGTGACGCTCGGCCCGGCGGGCAGCGCGTGGACGCTGGAGACGCCGGAGGGCCGGGCCCCGGTAAGCCTCCCGCTGCTCGGCCGGTTCAACGTCGCGAACGCGCTCGGCGCGGCGGCGGCCGCCCACGCGGCCGGCATGGGTCCCGGCTCGATCGCCGCCGCGCTGTCGCGGGCCCCGCAGGTCCCGGGCCGGATGGAGGTGGTCGCGCGGAGCCCCGCCCTCGTGGTCCGCGACTACGCGCACACCCCCGACGCGCTCGAGCGCGCGCTCGAGGCGGTGCGGCCGGTCGTGACCGGGCGGCTGCTCGTCGTGTTCGGCTGCGGGGGCGACCGCGACCCCGGAAAGCGCCCGCTGATGGGCCGGATCGGAACGCGCGGCGCCGACTTCGCCATCGTGACGTCGGACAACCCGCGCACCGAGGATCCGGAGGCGATCGTCCGGCAGGTCGTCGACGGGCTCGAGCCGGGAGGGTGGGAGGCGGTCGTGGACCGGCGGGAGGCGATCGCGCGGGCGCTCCGGCTCGCCGGGCCCGGCGACGCCGTGCTTCTCGCCGGAAAGGGACACGAGACCTATCAGGAGGTGGACGGAGAGCGGCGCCCGTTCGACGAGGCCACGATCGTGTCCGAGCTGCTCGGGAAGGAGGCGGAGGCGTGAGCGCGCGCTTCGAGTCGCACGAAGTGCGGCGCGCGCTCGGCCTTCCGCCGACCGGGAGCCGGGTCCGCTACCAGTCCGTCTCCACGGACACCCGGAGCCTGCGGCGCGGCGCGCTGTTCGTGGCCCTCCGCGGGGAGCGGTTCGACGGGATGGACTTTCTCGAGCAGGCCGCGCGGAAGGGCGCGGCCGGGGCCGTCGTCCCGCTCGGCCGGGATCTGCCCGCTCTCGACCTCGAGTGGCACGTCGTCCCCGACCCGCTCCGCGCGCTCGGCGACCTCGCCCGTGCCTGGCGCCGCCGGTGCGCGCCCCGCGTGATCGGCGTGACGGGGAGCTCCGGGAAGACGACGGTCAAGGAGATGCTCGCGCTCGCCGCCGGCGCCGGACGCCCTACGCACGCCACGCCCGGAAACCTGAACAACCTCGTCGGCCTCCCGCTCTCGATCCTGCAGGCTCCCGCCGACGCCGAGATCTGGGTGTTGGAGCTCGGGACGAGCGCCCCGGGAGAGATCGCCCGGCTCGCGGCCGTAATGGAGCCGGACGACGCGCTCGTGACCACGGTCGGGGCGGCCCACCTCGAGGGGCTGGGGGACGAGGCGGGAGTGCTTCGCGAGAAGCTGTCGCTGGTGCGCGCCGCGAAGCCGGTCGGACGCGTCGTGGTCGGCGAGACGCCTGCCGCGTTGGCCCGCGCGTCGCGACAGATCCGCCCCGACGCGATCGTCGCCGGGCTGGGGCCGGACGCGACCTGGCGGCCCGACGCCTGGGAGATCGGGTCCGAGCTGGTCCGGTTCGAACGGAACGGGGTTCGGTACGCGGTCGAGGCCGGGGGGGAGCATCACCTCCGCGACGCCGTTCTCGCCGCGGCGATGGCGACGGCGATCGGGATCGACGCGGAAGCCGCCGCGCGCGGGCTGGCCGGGTACCGGCCCGTCGGCATGCGCGGCGCGATCCGCCGCCTCGGACGTCTCACCGTCGTCGCGGACTGCTACAACGCCAACCCCGACTCGTTCGAGGCCGCGATCCGGTGGTGCGCGGAGGCCTTCGCCGGCCGGCGTCTCGTCGCCGTGGTGAGCACGATGCGCGAGCTCGGGCCCCGCTCCGGGGAGGCGCACGCCGGGGTCGCGCGCCGGCTCCGGGAGGCGGGGTTCGCCGAGATCGTGGCGCTCGGTGCGTTCCGGGAGGCGTTCGGCGAGGCCGGCGACGCGAACGGCACCCTGGTCCGGGCCGCGGCCGACGCGCCGGAGGCGATGCGCCTGCTCGCGGAGGGCCTGCGGGGCGACGAGGTCGTCCTCGTGAAGGCCTCGCGCGGCGAGCGGCTGGAGCGGGTGGTCGAGGGGCTCGTCGAGCGCTTCGGGGGGGAGGGCTGATGCTTTATCACTGGCTCTTCCCGCTCGCGGACCGGAACATCCTGTTCAACGTCTTCCAGTACATCTCGTTCCGGGCGGCGGGCGCGATGGTCACGGCTCTGCTCGTGAGCTTCGTGGTGGGCCCTCCCGTCATCCGCCGGCTGAACGAGCGCAGGATCGGACAGGTAGTCCGGCTGGACGGCCCGAAGACGCACCGCAGGAAGCAGGGCACGCCCACGATGGGCGGGCTGATCATCCTCGTCGCCGTGACGGTATCCACGCTGCTCTGGGCCCCGCTCGATCGCTGGTACGTGCTGCTCGCCCTCGCGATGACGCTCGCCATGGGCGCGATCGGATTCACCGACGACTGGCTGAAGGTGGTGCGCCGCGAGTCGCGCGGCCTGATCGCGCGCCACAAGCTGACCTGGCAGCTCGCCGCGGGGCTCGTGTTCGGAACGGGGCTGGTGTTCCTGCCTCCGCTCGACGGAGAGGTCACCCACCGCCTCGTGCCGTTCTTCAAGAACGTCCACCTGGTGATCCTGCCCCTCGTGTTTCCCCTGTTCGTGGCGCTCGTCGTCGCGTGGAGCGCGAACGCCGTGAACCTGACGGACGGGCTGGACGGCCTCGCGGCGGGCCTCAGCGGGATCGCGGCTCTGACCTTCGGCGTGTTCGCCTACGTGATGGGCCGGCTCGACACCTCCTACTACCTGGGCCTCCCGTACCTCGCGGGCGCCGGGGAGCTGACGGTGTTCTGCGCCGCCGTGGCCGGCGCCGCGATCGGCTTCCTCTGGTTCAACGCGCCCCCGGCGGAGGTGTTCATGGGCGACACGGGCTCGCTGGCGCTCGGCGGCGCGATCGGGACCGTGGCTCTGCTGCTCAAGTCCGAGCTCCTGCTCGTGATCGTGGGCGGCGTGTTCATGGCCGAGGCCGGCTCCGTCCTCCTCCAGACGACGGGATTCAAGCTCACGAGGTGGCGGACCGGCACGGGCCGGCGGCTGTTCCGGATGGCGCCGCTCCACCACCACTTCGAGCAACTCGGCTGGCCGGAGACCCGCGTGGTCGTGCGCTTCTACATCGTCGCGATCATCTGCGCGCTCGCCGCGCTCGCCACGATGAAGGTCCGATGATCGGGCGCCGGCCCGCGTTCGAGCCCGGCGCGCGCGTCGCCGTCCTCGGCCTCGGGGTCTCCGGCACCGCGGCGGCTCGCCTCGCGCGACTCCGGGGCGGAGACGTCTACGCGAGCGACGCCTCGTCGGGTCCCGGGCCCGCGCAGGCCGCGGAGCGGCTTCGCGAGGAAGGGATCTCGGCCGAGGCCGGCGGACACGACATGGAGCGGGTGCTCGCCGCGGACCTCGTCGTCGCCAGCCCCGGGATCAGTCCCTTCTCGGACGTGCGGCGGGCCGTTCACGCGGCTGGGATCCGCACGATCGCCGAGGTGGAGCTGGCGTTCCGCGACCTCCGGAGCCGCGTGATCGCGATCACCGGGACGAACGGGAAGACGACGACCACGCAGCTCACGGCGCACCTGATGGCGGGCGCGGGGATCGAGGTCGACGCGGTGGGGAACATCGGCCGGCCGCTGTCGGAGACGGCGATGGCCGCGCGCCAGCCGGAGTGGGCCGTGGTCGAGCTCAGCTCGTTCCAGCTCGCCGACCTCGAGACGTTCGAGGCGGAGATCGGCGTCCTGCTCAACCTCGCGCCGGATCACCTCGACCGGTACCGCGACGTCGCGAGCTACTATGCCGACAAGGCGCGGCTGTTCGACAACGCCGCTCCCGGGGCTCGCTGGGTGCTCAACGCCGACGACGCCGCCGTGCTCTTTCTCGCCGCGGAGGCCGAGGGCGATCGCTTCCAGTTCTCGTACCGGAGCGAGGTGCCGCGCGGCGCCTGGTGGAGCCGCGAGGGGACGCTGCGGGGACGCCTCGGCGCGCAGCCCGGCGCCATGTCGGAGCGCTGGGCGTCGGCGTCGGACCTCCGAATCCTCGGCCCGCACAACGCTGCCAACGCCGCCGCCGCCTGCCTGGCCGCGTCGCTCGCCGGCGTTCCCTCCGCGACGCTCGCCCCGTCGCTGCGGAGCTATCTCGGGCTGCCGCACCGGCTGCAGCCGATCGGTGAGCGGGGCGGCGTCCTCTGGGTCGACGACTCGAAGGCGACGAACGTCGCCGCCACCGTCGCCGCGCTCCGCTCGTTCGACCGGCCGGTGGTGCTGCTGCTGGGAGGCCGGCACAAGGGGGAGCCCTACACCGAGGTGGCGGACGCTGCGGTGGGGCGCGTGCGGGCCGTGATCGCGTTCGGGGAGGCGGCGCCCCGCATCGTATCCGACCTCGAAGGGGATGTCGACGCGCTGCAGGTCGAGACGGGGATGGATGCCGTCGTTCGAGCGGCGGACGACCTCGCCCGGCCGGGCGACGTCGTGCTCCTCGCGCCGGCCTGCTCGAGCTTCGACATGTTCCCGAACTACGCAGAGCGGGGCAGGGCGTTCGCGGCCGCGTTCGCGGAGCTTCCCGCGAAGGAGGCGGCGACGTGAGCCGGAGCCGGCCGAGCCGCGAGGGGGCCCTCGGGCTGCGGGGCTTTCCGGTCCGGCCGTCCGGCGCCGGTCCGTCCTCGGCGGGTCGGGCCCTGCTCGTCGTGACGATCGTCCTCGTCGGATTCGGGCTGCTGTCGGTGTACAGCGCCTCCGCGTACGTCGCGCAGAAGGCGGGACGTCCCGACACGTTCTACCTGTTCCAGCAGGCGAGCCGTGCCGGCATCGGCTTCCTCGCCCTCGCCGTGGCGGCGCTCGCCGACTACCGGATCTACCGCCGCTTCGCATGGCCGATCCTCGGGATCGCGGCCCTGCTGCTGCTCCCGCTCGTGATCCCCGGGACGGAGGCGCTCGCGCCGCGCGTGAACGGTGCCCGCCGGTGGCTCGACGTCGGCGTCACGATCCAGCCCTCGGAGCTCGCGAAACTGGCGGTCGTGATCTGGACCGCCGCCTACGCGGTGCGGAAGCAGGACCAGCTCGGGGAGTTCCGCTCCGGCGTGCTGCCGTGTCTGATCGTGCTGGCTCCCGTCTGCCTGCTCGTCCTCCTCGAGCCGCACTTCTCCGCGGCGATGTGGATCACCGTGCTCGCAGCCACGGTGATGTTCGCGGCGGGCACGCGCCTGCGGCACTTCGGCGCGCTCGGCCTCGGAGTCGCCGCCTTCGCCGTGACCCAGATCGTCGCCGCCGACTACCGGGTGCGCCGGCTCACGGCCTTCCTCGATCCCGAGACGGCGGCGGGAACCGGCGGCTACCAGCTCCGGCAGTCCCTCATCGCGGTCGGCTCCGGGGGGCTCGGCGGCGTGGGCTTCGGACGCAGCACGACGAAGATGCAGTTCCTCCCCGAGCCGCAGAACGACTTCATCTTCTCGATCATCGCCGAGGAGTGGGGGTTCATCGGCGTCGGAATCCTGGTCGCGCTGTTCGTGCTGTGGGCGCTGCTCGGGCTTCGCATCGCGCGCGGCGCTCCGGACCTGTTCGGGCGGCTGCTCGCCGTCGGGCTGACGGCATCGGTCGCGCTCCCGGCCCTGGCCCACGTCTCCATCGCGCTCGGACTGCTGCCGACGACGGGCGTGAACCTCCCGTTCATCAGCGCCGGCGGGACGAGCCTCGTGATCGCGCTGGCGGCCACCGGCATCCTCCTCAACGTGTCCGCCGCGTGGAGACGCTGAGTGTCCGGGGCCCGGGTCCTGATCGCGGGGGGCGGCACGGGCGGCCATCTCTACCCGGCGTTGAACCTCGCGGCGGCGCTGCGGGAGCTCGACCCGCGAGCTCGGGTGATGCTGCTGGGGGCGGAGCGGGGCGTGGAGGCCAGGGTGCTCCCCCGGTCCGGCGCCGCGTGGCGCCTGCTGCCGATGGAGCCGCTGCGCCGCGACCGGCCGTGGGCGAACTGGCGCCTGGCGGCCACGGCCCCTCGCGTCGTACGCGGCCTCCGGCGGCTGTTCCGGGAGCTCGACCCGGCCGTGGTGATCGGCACGGGGGGATAGGCCTCTGGCCCCGCGGTGCTGTACGGCCTCGCGACGGGGAGGGCGACGGCGCTGCAGGAGCAGAACGCGCTGCCGGGGCTCGTCACCCGGCTGCTGGCGGACCGCGTGGACCGGGTGTTCCTCGGGTATCCCGAGGCGGCATCGCGACTGCGGACCGGCGAGCGGACCCGGGTGCTCGCCTGGGGCAATCCCGTCGCCCGGCCGCACCGGCCGACGGCGGGCGGGAACGGGACGGGAGACGACTTCACCTGGCCGGCCGGCCGGGTGGTCGCCGTGATCGGGGGCAGCCAGGGGGCGCGAGGGCTCAACGAGCGGCTGCGCGCCGACCTGTCGGGCTCCGTCGCGTGGCCGGAGGACGTCTCCCTGGTCTGG
>JAWOIN010000140.1:0-9638 GCA_046484665.1 Gemmatimonadota bacterium | reverse complement strand
CCGGCCCGTCGGCTTCCCGTCCTCTCGCCGGTCGACGGCTCCACGAGCGGACCGTAGGCGTCGGGCCGCCGGTCCGCCACGTAGTCGAACTCGTAGGCGCCGGGGTGGACGACGACGTGCGTCCGGTCGGCCGACGCGAGGTCCAGCTCGAGGTCGATCCGTCCCGGCTCGTCGCCGAGGGTCGCCAGCAGCTCGCCGCGCGGGCCCGCCGCGACGCTGCCGCCCGGGAAGACGACGCCCCGCTCGACGCCGGTCCGGTTCACCGCCAGGTAGTACACGTGGTCGTCCAGGGCGCGCATCCGGACCAGCTCGAGCTTGAGGTGGAGGTTCGGCCAGTTCGTGATGAGGACGATGAGCTGCGCGCCCAGGAGCTTCAGCGCGCGCGAGCTCTCCGGGAACGACCCGTCGTAGCAGATGTTGACGCCGACGCGGCCGAACGGGAGCTCCCGGACCATGAAGCCGCCGTCGCCGGGAAGCGTGAAGCGGTCCACGCCGAGACACAGGGTGTGCAGCTTGCGGTACCGCTCCGGCGCGCCGTCGGGTCCGCACAGGAAGGCGGCGTTGAACAGGCGTTCGCCGTCCCGCTCGATGCCCCCGAACACGGTCCACAGCCCGAGGTCGCGGCAGGCCTCCCCGATCCGCCGCACCGACGGGTGCTCCGTCGTCACGGCGGCCGCGAGCGCCTCATCCCGTCCCTCGAACACGTACCCGCTGAGCATCGCCTCGGGAAACACGACCAGCCGGGCCCCGTCGCGCGCCGCCGCCTCGAGCTCGGCGACGACCCGACGGGCGTTTCCCGCCACGTCGCCGAGCGCGGGGGCGAGCTGGACGCCTCGTATCCGCGCGAAGTTCGGTGGTTCGGCCAGGCGCCCCCGGTCCCCCGCGGCGGCGATCCGCAGACCGGGCCCGCCGCGGCCGCCCGGGTCCGGCCGGACTCCGCCGGTCAGGACGACGGGCCCGACAGGACGAAGTCCTCGCCCCCGTCCACCCGGATCGTGTTGCCGGTCATCCAGTAGGTGTTCGGGTCGGCCAGCGCCACGAGGCATCTCGCCACGTCCTCCGGAGTCGTCAGCCGGCGGTACGGGTTCAGCCGCTCCGCGTCCTCGATCATCTGAACGGCGCCCGGGATCTTCCGGAGCGCCGGCGTGTCGGTGACCCCGGCCCGGATCGCGTTCGCCGTGATCCCGCGCGGGGCGAGCTCGAGCGCGAGCTGCCGGCAGTGGGACTCGAGCGACGCCTTGGCCGCGGACACCGCGCCGTACGACGGGATGACTCGGTCGCCGCCCGAGCTGGTCATCGCGTAGACCCGGCCGCCCTTCCCCATCAGGCCGCGGGCCACCAGCCCCTGCGTCCAGTACACGAGGGTGTGCGCCATCACGGTCAGCGTCATGTCCATCTGCTCGGCGGTCATCTGCTCGTCCGGGTCCGCGGCCACGAACGGCCGGAGGGTGCCGAACGCGAGGGAGTGCAGGAGGACGCGGACGGATCCCGGCTCCGCCTCGGACGCGATCGCGTCGAGTGCCTGGTCGCGCTTCTCCGGGCTGGCGGCGTTGATGTTGAAGAACGTCCCGCGCCGCCCCAGCGCCTCGATCTCCGCCTGGACCTCCTCGACCCGCTTGAGGCCTGCCCGGCGGTCGAGATGGACCCCGTAGACGTCGTACCCGGCGCGCGCGAACTCCCGGGCCGAGGCCTCTCCGAAGCCGCTGGACGCGCCGAGGATGAGCGCCGACCCGGCCGCGCTGTCGCTCAAGTCGTTCCCTCCGCCGTGGATTCCGCCGTCCGCCGTCCGAACGGACGCGCCGCGCCCGGGGCCGGGCCGCCCGCGCCCAGCCCGATTGTACCACCGGCCCGGGGCCTTGTCACGGAAGCGCGGGCCGCATCGCGCAGCGGGGAACCGCGGGCCGGGCCCCGGACCGGCGCGTCAGACGAGCGCGGCCGCGAGCGCCGTGTACAGGAGGGCGGCGCCGGCGGCGGCCCAGAGCGCCATCGGCAGCTGGGTGAGGACGTGGTCCATCAGGTCGCACCCGGTGGCGAGCGAGGAGAGGATCGTCGTGTCGGAGATCGGCGAGCACTGGTCCCCGAACACGCTTCCTCCCGTCACCGCGGCGAAGCACAGCGCCAGGAAGGTCGGGTCCGGGTGCACGCTCCACGCGAGCGGCATCGCCACCGGGAACAGCACCGCGTACGTGCCCCAGGACGTCCCCGTGGAGAAGGCCACGAACATCGTCACGGCGAGCAGGCCCGCGGGCAGGACGACGGGCGGGATCCACGCTCCGACCGTCGCGACCACGTACGCGGCGGTCCCGACGGCGTCCGCGACGGACTTCAGGGTGACGGCGAGCGCGAGCACGATCGCGCCGATCGTCACCCCCTTGCAGCCCGAGACGAACCCATCCACCACATCCCGCCAGCGCATGCCGCGCGCGAGCGCGGTGGCCATCCCGGCCAGGACGGCGAGCACGAACGCCTCGGCGATCGGCAGGGTCGGCGAGGCCCGGTTCCCGAGCACGTAGAAGGTCCAGACGAAGGGGACCACCGCGACCCCCAGCAGGGTGCCGATCGGCACGAAGAAGTCCCAGAGCGACGGCTCGTAGCCCTCCGGCGTGCGGATGCGCGTGAGCTCCGCCGAAGCCATGGGGCTGGCACCCGGCCGGTCGAGCGCGCCGGTCTCCCGCGCCCTCCTCACCGCGTCCCGCATCCGGCGCCCCGGGAGGAGCGGCAGCCGGTCCCAGGCGAACAGCAGCGTCAGGGCGAGGGCGAGCAGCGCGTAGAAGTTGAGCGGGATCGTGCGGAAGAACATCGCGATCCCGGCCTGCTCGTCCGCGATCGCGGGAACCGTCCCCGCCACGAGACCGCCGACGTAGACCGGCCAGACGTTGAACGGGATCACCGTGGCGACCGGCGAGGCCGTCGAGTCGACGATGTAGGAGAGCTCCTCGTGCGACACCCGGTTCCGGTCGGCGACGGGCCGCGCCGTGGCACCCGTCAGCACCGTGCTGATCGTCCCGCCCTGGTGGAACACGAGACCCATCATCCAGGCGAAGAACTTCGCGGACCGCGGGCCGCGCACGACGCGGGCGGCGGCCCAGTCGGCGAAGCGCACGGCCCCGCCGGTCCGGGTCCAGAGGCCGATCAGGCCGCCGAGCGCCCACAGGTAGACGAGCAGGATCAGGGCGTACGACGAGGAGCCGACGGAGGGGAGCAGGAACTCCTTGACGATGTTCGGCCGGCCGCTGACCACCCCGCCGAGGACGATCCCGAGGAACAGCGCGGCGATCACTTCGCGCAGCGCGAACGCGAGCACGAGGGCGACGACGGGCGGCAGCAGCGACCAGGCCCCGTAGTGCTCCCCCTGCGACGGCACCCGGCCCGTGAGCGCCGCGGCGGCCGCCACCAGCGCGACGGCGATCGCGACCCCGAGCCAGCGCATGCGCCTCGTCCGCGTCATCCGCTCCCCCGTCGTCGTCCCGCGTCCCGTGCGGGAATCCGGCGGGAGAGCTTAGGCGTGCGAGGGCGCCGGGGGCAACGCGGCGCCGGCGCGGGGCGTGCCCGCGACCGGGCGTCGGGGGCCCGGCTCAGGCGCCGGTCGGCTCGGGCTCCGGTTCTGCGGGCGGACCGGTCGGCGCCTCTCCGCTCTCGGAGTACGGGCTGACGGGAAACCGGATCGTGATCGTGGTGCCGTGGCCCGGATCGCTGTCCACCGCGATCGTGGCCTGGTGCTCGGCGAGGATGCCGTAGGCGATCGCGAGCCCGAGCCCGGTCCCGCCGCCGCCGACGCGCGTCGTGAAGAAGGGATCGAAGATGTGGGGCAACTGCTCCTTCGGGATCCCGCGGCCCGTGTCCGCGAACCGGATCTCGACGTGCGCGCCGTCCTCCGACAGTTCCGTCGCGATCTCGATCCGGCCGCGGTCCTCGATCGCCTGGGCCGCGTTCATCAGGATGTTGAGGAACACCTGCTCGAGCTTGGAGCGGTCGGCGAACACGGGCGGCAGCCCGGGCGGGCCGGTCCGGACGAGCTCGACGTTGAAGAACAGGGCCTGCTTGCGGACGAGCGCGATCGCCGCGTCGAGGACGTCGCCGACGTCCGTCGGCTCCCGCTCGACCTCGGCCTGCCGGGAGAAGGCCAGGAGACCCTTGACGATGTCCCGGCAGCGCTCGGTCTGTCGGATCACCTCCGCGATGTTCTCGCGCGCCTCTCCCTCCTCGGGCAGGTCCTCCAGCGTCAGCGCGGCGAGGGCGAGGATCCCCCCCAGCGGGTTGTTGATCTCGTGGGCGACGCCCGCCGCGAGCATCCCGACCGACGCGAGGCGCTCGGACTGCGAGATGCGGGCCTGCATGGAGACGAGCTCCTCGGTCCGCTCGCGGACCTTCCCCTCGAGCGTGTGCGCCCACTCGGACTGGTCGTGCTTCATCTCCCGGAGTCCCGCGACCATCGTGTTGAACGAGTCCGCGAGCTGGGACACCTCCGCCGGCGCCCGGACGCTCACGGACCGGTCGAACCGCCCCGCGGCGATCTCCCGGGTCGCCTCGACCATCGCGTCGAGCGGCCGGGTGACGGCCCGGATCGAGAGCCAGGTGGCGGCGAGGATGCCCAGGAAGCCGAGAGTCGCGATCACGAAGAAGCTCAGGATCACCCGGTTCCGGACGGCGGTCCAGCGCGACTCGAGCACCCCCACCGAGAGCATCCCCACGACGTCTCCCGACGCGCTCCGCAGCGGCTCGTACGCCGCGATGTACCAGTCGTGCACGGCCCGGTCCCGGTCGACCCGCGTCTCGCCGTCGACGAGCACCCGCTCCAGGATCTCGTCCGACGCGGGGGTGCCGACGGCACGGTCTCCGGAGGAGTTCCTCACGTTCGTCGCGACGCGGACGCCTCCGAGGAAGATCGTGGCGCGGCCGGCTTCCCGGTCGCCCCAGGTCTCGGCGGAGTAGAGGAGGTCCCAGATCCGGTCCACGAACCCCCGGTCGCCGTTCCAGAGCCTCCCTCCGGCGAGCACGCCGGTCACCGCGCCGTCGGGGCCGCGGACGGGAGCGACCGCGAGCTGGACGAGCCCATCCTCCAGCCAGCCGCCGGTCGCGAGCGGGGTCCTGGCGCGCCCGGGGAGCGCCGGGGAGAGCGCGCCGAGGGCGTCGGGGCCGAGGACCTCGGTGGACGCGGACGGGCGACCCTCCAGAGCCGGGCGCAGGGCGGCGGCGGGAACCGGGCGCGCGTCCGGTCGCGGCGCGGGCACGACGACCCGTCCCTCCCGGTCCAGGACCACGAGGAAGTCCAGGCCCGGTTCCGCCCGGGCGGACGCGATCGCGGCAAGGGCGGAATCGACGGCGGCGGCGGCGGTCTCCACGTCGCGGAGCAGGGCGTCGCGTCCGGCCTCGTACAGCGTGCGGGCGGCCGCCAGGTCGTGGAAGGCCGACCGGCGCGCCTCGCTCATGAACGCCCCGCTCACGATCCACGAGCCGACGAACGAGGTCAGGAGCCCGCCGGCCGCCAGCACGACGAGGTAGCTCGAGATGAGTCGGAGCTTGAGACTGGCGCTTCCGCCCGAGCCCGTCCTCACGGGGTCCCCCTCCCCTCTCAAGCCGATCCGTCCGGTCCGGCCTCCGCCGGGCCCGTGGCGGCGCCCGCGGCCCCCTCTCCCTCCTCGCCGGACGTCTCGGCCGCGGGGAGGCGCACCCGGAAGGTGGAGCCGACTCCGAGCTCGCTCTCGACATCGATCGCGCCGCCCAGCTCGTCGACGATCCGGCGGCAGATCGGGAGCCCGAGCCCCGTCCCCCGGGGAGCGCCGGCTCCCTCCTCACGCACCCGGTAGTACTCGTCGAACAGGCGCTCGCGGTTCTCGGCCGCGATCCCGACCCCGGTGTCGCGCACGGTCAGCACGACCTCCCCGTCCCGCTCGCGGGCGCCGACGACGACCGAGCCGCCGGGCCGGTTGTACTTGATCGCGTTGGTGACGAGGTTGTCGACCAGCACGCTCACGCAGTTCCTGTCGCCCAGCGCGACGGGCCCGTGCTCCGGCAGCTCGAGCACGAGCCGCACGTCCTCCTGCCGGGCCATCTCCTCGTAGCTGCGGACCACGGTTTCCACGACCGGCCGCACGTCGATCGGACGGATCTCCCGGGCCAGCGAGCGTCCCCCCTCGAGCCGCGAGAGCGTGAGCCAGTCGTCGATCAGGTCCTGGAGCTCCGAGGTCCGGGCCAGGCATCGGTCGATCCAGTCCGCGCGCTTCTCGGCGGCGCCCGGCGCGTCCCCGAGCCGCTTCATCACCTCGAGGTACTGGTGGATCGCCACGAGCGGCGTGCGCAGCTGGTGCGAGACGAAGCTGAGGAACTTGCGCTTCAGCATCTCGCGCTCGAGCTCCGCGGCCCGGGCCCCGAGCTGGAGCTGCCGGCGTTCCAGCCCCCTTTCGATGATGATCCGGAGCTCGTCGGGCGTGAACGGCTTCGGGAGGAAGTCGTACGCTCCCTCCTTCATCGCGTCGACGGCCGTCTCGACCGTGGCGTAGCCGGTGATCACGACGACGATGATGAGAGGATCGATCGCGTGGATCCGGGACACGACCTCGAGCCCGCTGAGGCCGGGCATCTTGAGGTCCACGACGCAGAGGTCCGGCCGACGCTCGCTGACGGCGGCGAGCCCCCTCTCCCCGTCCTCGTGCGTCTCGACGCGGTAGCCGGCGCGGGCGAGGATCTTCTCGCACGCGAGCCGGATCGCGAAGTCGTCGTCGATGACGATGATGCGGGCCGCATCGGCGGCGGCGATCATGGCACCCCCTGGCGTGGTCGGACCGACCCGGACCGGGGCCCGGTCGGCCCGGAGGTTCAGCCTTCCCGCAGCAGACGGCGCAGGGTCTCGAGGAACAGGTCCATGTCCAGCGGCTTCCGGAAGTACCGGTCGGGCGCGATCATCCCGACCTCCGGCGCCATCGGGAACCGCTCCTCCGGCGTCTCCTGGATCGATGAGACCATGAGCATGGGAATCGAGCGGAACTCCGCGAACCTCTCCTCGAACTTGATCGCCCCGGCGACCCCGTACCCTTCATCGGTGCTCTCCATCATCACGTCGAGCACGATCGCGTCGGGACGATGCTCCACCAGCCGCATCAGCCCCTCCTTGCCGGAGCCGGCCTCGACCACGTGGTAGCCCTCGGCCTCGAGCAGGGAGCGGACGGAATTCCGGTAGTCGATGTCGTCGTCGATCAGCAGGATCGTCTTTCCGGCGGGCATCGACGCCTCCATTCGGCGGTGACGGCGTGGTCGCGCGGGCGGCGGCCGCCCGCGCCGCCGGCGAGAGGGGGAGTCGCCGGCGGGATCGTATCCGTCGCAGGTTCCGTACCCGCGGCGGCACCCCGCGGGCCGCGCGGACGGCCCCGCGCCCCGCCGGGCGGGACGCGCCCGGAGGCCGGCTTGAGGATCGGGAGGTGCGGCCGTCTATTGCAGTTGCGGTCCCGGACCGGAGGCGCGTGCGTGCGTTCCGCCCCCGGCGGCCGCGTCACGTTCCCGAGCGCGGGCCGCCCCGTGCGCGCGCGTCGGGACGGAATGGCTCTCCACGAGCCAACACGCTCGGAGGACCAGGAGGTCATCATGCGCCGCAGTCCGTCGCGCTTTCTCCCGCACCGTCGCCGGCCCCGGCCCGCGCCATCCCGCGCGGCGGCGGCGATCGCCGCGGGCTTCGCGCTGCTCGTCGTGCCGCTCCCCACGCTCGGACAGGTCACGGCCGGGAGTCCCGCGCCGCCCGGAACGACCGGCTGGACCGGACCGTCTCCGTTCCGTCCGCTCGACCTCCCGGCGGCGAACTCGATGCGGACGGGCTCCGGGCGACCGGGCCCCGACTACTGGCAGCAGAGGGTGGACTACCGGCTCCGGGCGACGCTCGACACGGCGGGCCCGCTCCTGACCGGCAGCGGAACGATGGTCTACCACAACCGCTCGCCCGAGGCGCTCCCGTTCCTCTGGCTCAAGCTCGACGCGAACCTCTGCGACCCCGAGGGAGCGGCGGCGCGCCTCAACCAGCCGCCGCTGCAGTTCGGCGACGCGGTGTTCGACTTCTCCTGCGTCGGGGGCGCCGGGATGACCCTCTCCCGGGTGGCGATCGGAGGCCGGCCGGCGACCGTCCACCCGAACGGGACGACGCTGCGGGTGGACCTGCCGACCCCGCTCGCGCCGGGCGGCTCCGTGGAGCTCGAGCTGGCCTGGAGCTGGCCGCTTCCCGATTACGGCTACGGCCGGATGGGACGCGACGGCACGCTCTACCAGGTGGCGCAGTGGTACCCCCGCGCCGCGGTGTTCGACGACCTGTCGGGCTGGAACACGGAGCCGTTTCTCGGGGCCGGCGAGTTCTACCAGGAGTACGGCGACTTCTCCGTGGAGCTGACCGTGCCCGCGGGCTACGTGGTCACCGCCACCGGGACCCTGGAGAACCCGGACGACGTGCTCACGGCGACCCGGCGGGAGCGGCTCGCGCGGGCGGACGCCTCGAGCGAGGCGGTCGCCGTGATCACGCTGGAGGAGGCGCTCGCCGCGCGGTCGCGGGCCGTGCCCGGCGACAGGATCTGGCGCTTCAGGGCCGAGAACGTCCGCGACTTCGCCTTCGCGGCGGCGCCCGACTTCCGCTGGGACGCGAGCGCCTGGAACGGGATCCGGATCCAGACCTTCTACCGGCCCGAGGCCCTCTCCTGGGAGGAGGCGAACCGGATGTCGTGGGTCTCGATCAAGCACTTCTCGGAGCGGCTCGCCCCCTACCCCTGGCCGCACGCGACGACGGTGGAGGGGCCGAACGAGGGGATGGAGTACCCGATGCTCACGTTCGTCCCCGGCTACGAGAACCGCGAGGACCTCTACTGGGTGCTCACCCACGAGTTCGGGCACGAGTGGTACCCGATGCTCGTGAACTCGAACGAGCGGATGCACCCGTGGATGGACGAGGGCTTCAACACGTTCATCAACATCGGCTCGGTCGAGGAGTACTTCGCCGGCGACCCGTACGGCGACTGGATCTCGAAGCAGCCGCTCGAGGAGTGGGCCGCCCACGCGGTGCCGGGGAAGGAGCAGCCGATGGCGCTGCCCCCGGTCGAGCAGCACGACCTCTACTGGGCGGCCTACTTCAAGCCCGCCCTCATGCTGCACCTGCTGCGGACGGAGGTGCTCGGGCCGGAGAGGTTCGACCGCGCGTTCTCGGAGTACACGAAGGCCTGGAGCTTCGGGCATCCGGCGCCGTCGGACTTCTTCCGGTTCATGGAGGACGCGACCGGCGACAACCTCGACTGGTTCTGGCGCGGCTGGGTGTTCACTGCGTCGAGGCTCGACCAGGCGATCGAGGCCGCGTTCCCGGGCGGGGGCGACGCGCCGGCCTGGGTGCACGTCCGGAGCCGCGGGGAGATGCTGATGCCGGCCGAGCTGCGGCTGACGTTCGAGGACGGGGAGACGGAGACCGTCCGCCTCCCGGTGGAGATGTGGCGTCTCGGGCCCGACTACGTCTTCCGCCTCGTCCCGGGCCGCGCCCTCGCGGCGGCGGAGCTCGACCCGCGCCGGGTGCTGCCCGACGCGGACCGGACGAACAACGCCTGGCAGCGGTGAGGAAAGGCCGGAGCGGACGCGCCCGGCCCGGGCATCGTCAGTCGCGGTCCCCGGGTCGGGCGCGGATC
>JAWOIN010000137.1:0-3796 GCA_046484665.1 Gemmatimonadota bacterium | reverse complement strand
CTTCTCCCCTTCGCCTCCGCCCCGCGCGGGGCCGCTCCGGTAGTCCGTCGCGTAGAAGCCGGGGCCCTTGAACACGAGCCCGCCCCCGGTCGAGATCAGCCGACGCACGGCCCCCCCGCACTCCGGACAGGTCTGGACCGGCTCGTCGCGCATGCTCTGGAATCGCTCGAACGCGTGCCCGCAGGCCGCGCACTCGTACTCGTATGTCGGCATGTCCTCGTCTCCGTGCCGCCGCCGCTGCCCCTCAGCCGCCCTCGTACCGGCCCCAGCGCTCCGTGAGGACGCCGCTGATCTCGCCCAGCGTGACCTTCGCCTTCACCGCCTCGACGATCGGGGGCACCAGGTTCTCCCCCGACTCCGCCGCGCCGGCGATCCGCGACAGCAGCGCGCGCACGGTTTCGCCGTCGCGCCGCGACCGAGCGGCGCCGAGCCGCGCGCGCTGCGTCCTGCCCAGCTCCGCGAAGTCGGGCTGAGGGATCGTGGCCCGCGCGTCGTCGTCCCGGTAGCAGTTCACGCCGACCACGCGTCGCGTCCCGCTCTCGAGCGCGAGCTGCCACCGGTAGGCCGCCCCGTGGATCTCGTCGCGCACCCAGGGGATCGCCTCGGCCGCTCCGCCCAGCTCCTCGAGCCGCTGCAGGTACCCCCGTGCGAGGCGTTCCAGCTCGTCCGTGAGGGCCTCCACGTACCACGAGCCTGCCAGCGGGTCCACCGTGGCCGTCACCCCGGACTCCTCGGCCAGCACCTGCTGCGTCCGCAGGGCCAGCCTGGCCGCTTCCGCGCTC
This sequence comes from Gemmatimonadota bacterium, assembly GCA_046484665.1. Taxonomy (GTDB): domain Bacteria; phylum Gemmatimonadota; class Gemmatimonadetes; order Palauibacterales; family Palauibacteraceae; genus Carthagonibacter. The sequence goes on along the minus strand of JAWOIN010000137.1, from coordinate 3,014 downwards.
GGCAGCGTCAGCGCCTCGTCGTACCCGTTCGTGTGCAGCGACTGCGTCCCTCCGAGCACCCCGGCGAGCGCCTGGACGGTCACCCGGACGACGTTGTTCAGGGGCTGTTGCGCGCTGAGCGTGGAGCCGCCGGTCTGCGTGTGGAACCGGAGCCTGCAGCTGCGGTCCGACGCGTCGAACTCCTCGCGCATCAGGCGCGCCCACAGCCGGCGCGCAGCCCGGAACTTCGCCACCTCCTCGAACAGGTCGTTGTGGGCCGCGAAGAAGAAGCTCAGCCGCGGCGCGAACTCCTCGAGATCGAGGCCGCGGGCCAGGGCCTGGCGCACGTACTCCCGGGCGTTGCCGAGCGTGAACGCGATCTCCTGCGCGGCCGTCGCGCCCGCCTCGCGCATGTGGTAGCCGCTGATCGAGATGCTGTTCCAGCGCGGGATCTCCCTCGCGCAGAACTCGAAGATGTCGGTCACCAGCCGCAGGCTCGGCGCCACGGGATAGACGTACGTCCCGCGCGCGGCGAACTCCTTGAGGATGTCGTTCTGCACCGTCCCCGCCAGGCGCGCGCGGGGGATGCCGCGTCCGTCCGCGACCGCGACGTACATCGCGAGCAGGATCGCGGCGGTGGCGTTGATCGTCATCGAGGTCGAGACCCGCTCCAGGGGAATCCCCTCGAGCAGCGCCTCCATGTCGTCCAGGGTGTCGATCGCGACGCCGACCCGGCCCACCTCGCCCTCCGCGAGCGGGTCGTCCGAGTCGAGCCCCATCTGGGTCGGGAGGTCAAAGGCGACGGAAAGGCCCGTCTGCCCCTGCTCCAGCAGGTAGTGGAAGCGCTGGTTCGTCTCCTCCGCCGTGCCGAAGCCCGCGTACTGGCGCATCGTCCACGGGCGGCCGCGATACATGTCCGGGTGCACGCCGCGCGTGAACGGCCAGGAGCCCGGCTCGCCCAGCGCCGCCGTGCGGTCCTCCGGGGCCGACTCCGGGCCGTAGGCGACCCGGACCTCGATCCCGGAGGTCGTCTCGAACACCGGGCTCTCGTCAGGCACCTTCCACCTCGTCCGCCGGAGTCGACTCGAGCACGATGAGGAGGTCGTCCCGGTTCACGGTCCGGCCCGCGACGGCACGGACCTCGGTGACGCGGGCGGCGAGGTCCGCGCGCAGCTCGTTCTGCATCTTCATCGCCTCCATCACGACCAGGCCGTCGCCCTCCTCCACCTCGTCCCCCGCCCCCACCTCGACCTTCACGATCAGGCCCGGCATCGGGGCCCGGACCTCCCTGCGGGTCGGACCCGCGGCCGTCGCCGAGGCCAGCTGCCGGATCTGCCGCCCGCGCTCGTCCTCCACCCGCACCCGGAACGCCCGGCCCTCGATCTCGACCAGCCACTCCTCGGCCGCCCGACGGCCGAACAGCGGAACCGACCGGCCGTCGAGGCGGAGGTGGAGGCGATCCGTGCCGGGAAGGCTCGCGAGGTCCGCCGCGACCGGCTCCCCGTCGAGCCACGCCCGACCGTCCCGCAACTCCACGACGCGCGTCGTTCCCTCGACCGTGACATAGTACTTCATCCGGCCTTCTCCGCTGCGTTCGCGTCCGCGCGCGGCGCGAAGCCGACCACCGTCTCCACGTGCCCCGTCTGCGGAAACGCGTCGAACCCGAGGAGCTCGGCCGGACTCCAGCGCGGCGCGAGGCGCGTGAGGTCCCGCGCGAGGGTCGCGGGGTCGCAGCTCACGTAGACGAGCCGCCGCGCCCTTCCCTCGCCCGCGAGCGCCGAGGCGGCGACGGACGCGAGACCCGTCCGCGGCGGGTTCACCACCACGACGTCCGCCTCGCGCGCGACGAGCGGATGCCGCTCGACCCGTCCCTCCACGAACCGTACCTCCGCACCGGCCTCCTCGGCCGCGCGGCGGCCCGCCGCGCAGGCGGCCGGGTTCGGCTCCACCGCCGTGACGACCGCGCCGGCCGCCGCCCATCGGATCGAACGGGCGCCCACGCCCGCGTAGAGGTCGGCGACCCGTCGCCCCCGGAGATCCCCGACGAGTTCGTCGAGGAAGGCGTCGATCCGGGCCGAAACCTCCCGGTTCGCCTGAAGGAACGCCTCGGGCCCGAGCCGGAACCGGATCCCCTGCCAGACATCCTCGAGCTCGGGAACGCCCGCCAGCAAGCGGTGGCCGCCCCCCGCGTCCTCCCACGTGTACGAGGCGAGTCCCGGGACCGCCGTTGCGAGGGCGGACGGCGAACCGGGGGATTCGGGGTCGCCCCCGCATACGTGCAGCGCCACCGCCCCGGCAGCGGAAGACCGCAGGGTCAGCTCCAGCTCCTCCCCTGCGGGAAGCGCGCGGGCCCCCTCTCCCCAGGCCGCGCGCAGCGCACGCCACGCCCGTCGGATCGGCTGCTCCGCGAGCGGGCAGTCCTCGAGGTCCGCGATCGCGTCCGGCCGCCCGATCTCCCGGAAGCCGGCCCGCGTCCCGGCCGCGTCGCGTCGCAGCGTGAAGCGGACGCGGCTCCGATACCCGAGCTCCTCCGGCGCGGGCACGACCGGCGGCACGTCCAGCTCCGCGCCGCCGATCCGGCGCAGCGTCTCGCGGACGATGCCGCGCCGCGCCTCCCGCTGCACCGCGGGCGGCAGGTGCTGCAGGTCACAGCCACCGCACCGGTCGTAGGCCGGACAGGGGGCGGGCCGGCGGTCCGGACCGGGCGCGAGAAGCTCCACGACCGATCCACGAGCCCAGCGGGGCCGGACCGTCTCGAGCCGCACCCGGACCCTGTCCCCCGGGGCGGTCCGGGGCACGAACACCACGCGTCCCCCGGGGTCCCGCCCGACGCCGTCGCCTCCCGTCGCGATCCCTTCCACGACGAGCTCGACCTCGTCTCCCGCGTCCGCGGCGAGGGTCGTCAAGCGCGCGCCTAGCGGGGATCGAAGGCGCGGCGCCATGCGGAGCGATCCCGGTCCGCTGCGTCCCTGCGCCCGCTCGCCGGTCCCGGCCCGAAGCCCGGCCCCCGGCCCGATCGTCTGTCGTCTTGTCGC
>JAWOIN010000125.1:0-26184 GCA_046484665.1 Gemmatimonadota bacterium | reverse complement strand
CTGGCAGCAGGGGCCGCGGAACTCGCCGACCGTCCTCAACGCCGTGTTCAACATCGCGCAGTTCTGGGACGGCCGGGCGGCGGATCTCGCGGAGCAGGCGAAAGGTCCGGTGCAGGCGGCCGTCGAGATGGCCAGCAACCCGGACCGGGCGGTCCTTACCCTGCGCTCGATACCCGAGTACCGGGAACGCTTCGGCGCGGCGTTCCCGGGCGAGCCGGAGCCGGTCAGCTTCGACAACATGGCGAAGGCGATCGAGGCGTTCGAGGCCACGCTCCTGACGCCGGGCTCCCCGTTCGACCGCTGGCTGGAGGGCGACGATGCGGCCCTCGACGCCGTGCAGGCGAAGGGCCTGGAGACCTTCGTGTCGAAGGGCTGCGCGGCCTGTCACGCCGGACTGAACTTCGGCGGACAGGGGTACTTCCCGTTCGGCGTCGTCCAGGCACCCGACGCCTCGATCCGGCCTCCGGACGACCGCGGCCGGTTCGACGTCACGCGGACGGAATCTGACTCCTACGTCTTCAAGTCGCCGTCGCTGCGCAACATCGCCCTCACGGCCCCGTACTTCCACTCGGGCGGGGTGTGGCCCCTCGAGGAGGCGGTGGCCGTGATGAGCTCGGCGCAGCTCGGGGCCGTCCTCACGGGAGAGGAGGTGAGGGACATCTCAGCCTTCCTCCACGCGCTCACGGGGACGCAGCCCCGGGTCGAGTATCCGGTGCTGCCCCCGCACACCCCCGACACGCCGCTCCCGGACGTGTCGGTCGCGGCGACCGCCGCGGCGCACTGACGGGTCGCCGGCCGGCCGCTGGACCTTCCCGCGGCCGGTCGGTTAGGATTCGGCCGTGCGCATCGTCTCCCTCTGTCCCAGCCTCACCGAGCTCGTGTTCGACCTCGGGCGCGGCGCCGACCTCGTCGGCGTGACGAAGTTCTGCGTGCACCCGGCCGACGGGGTGGCGTCGATCGAGAAGGTCGGAGGCACGAAGAACCCGAAGGTCGCGCGGATCGTCGAGCTCGCCCCCGACCTCGTGCTGCTCAACCGGGAGGAGAACCGCCTGGAGGACGCGGAGGCGCTCCGCGCCGGGGGCCTCCGCTGTCACGTCAGCTTCCCGCGGACGGTCGAGGAGACGGCGGAGATGGTCCGCTCGATCGGTGCGGCGCTCGGGCGAGCCGCCGGGGCGGAGGCGATCGCCGCCGAGATCGAGACCCGGGCCGCGCGGGTCCGGAGCGGGGCGCGCGAGCGTTCCGCCGTCCGCTTCGCCTGCCTGATCTGGCGGAGGCCGTGGATGGCCGCGGCGGGGGACACGTTCATCGACGCGCTGCTGGCGCTGGCCGGCGGCCGGAACGTGTTCGTCGACCGTCCGGAGCGGTATGCGGTCGTGTCGACGGAGGACCTGGCCGCGGCGGACCCCGACGCGGTCCTCCTGCCGTCGGAGCCGTTTCCGTTCCGGGAGGACCATGCCGCGGAGCTGGCGGGCGCGACCGGGCTTCCCCGCGAGCGGTTCGCCCTCGTGGATGGGGAGCTTCTGAGCTGGCACGGGTCCAGGACGCCGCGGGGGATCGACTACGCGGAGTCGGTGCTGGAGAACGTTCGACGGGCGGTGGCGCGATGAGCGAGAACGATGGGCGCGGCCTCGCGCGCGGAGCGACGATCCTGGGGCTGGCGATCGTGGTCGCCGCCCTGCTCCTCGGGGCCTTCTTCTACAAGGCGCGGCACGACCGGAGCACGGTCCAGGTGGTGGGCATGGCGACGCAGCCGTTCGAGGCGGACCAGGTGAAGTGGGGCCTCTCGGTGAGCCGCACCGTGCCGATCGACGATCTGCGGGCGGGCTACGTGAAGATCGGCGAGGACGTGAGCCGGATCGTCGCCGGCCTCGCCGAGGCGGGCGTGCCCCGGGAGTCCGTCACCCTGCAGCCGGTGACGACGAACCCGATGTACGGCCCGGACGGGATCCGCGACTACCAGGTGATCCAGTCCCTGTTCCTCGTCTCCGAGGACCTCGACGCCGTGGAGAGGCTCGCGCTCGACCCGGTCGGCCTGCTCGGCGAGGGCGTGCTCCTCCAGCAGTCGCGTCTCGAGTACTTCTACTCCGGCCTCGCGGAGGTGAAGCGAAGCCTGCTCGCGAAGGCGACCGAGGACGCCCGGATGCGCGCGGAGGAGATCGCGTCCGCCACGGGGGAGGGGATCGCCGGCATCGCGGCCGCCCGGGCGGGCGTGTTCCAGATCACGGAGCCGTTCTCGACCGAGGTGGCGGCCTACGGAATCTACGACACGTCCTCGCGGAAGAAGGAGATCCGGGTCACCGTGCACGCGACCTTCGTGCTCGACTGACCCGGACTCTCCTCCGTCGCGCCGGGGACCCGGTCACTCCATGCCGACGATCCGGAGCACCATCGCGTACTGGACGTCGAGCTCGTCGCGCCAGACGCCGTAGACGTCGTCGCCCGAGAACCCCAGCGGCTGGAAGTGGAAAGGCATCCCGACCACGCCGAGATACCGGCCCTCGCCGTCGAACACGTCCCAGTCGGGGGAGCCCATGTTCTGGAGGGGGTTGAAGTCCTCCTTCTCCTCCGCGGAGAGGTCGCTGGGGCGGAGGATCCGCTGCACCCAGAGTGACCCGCCCGGCCCGGCGAGCGCCTGCACGTAAGCGGGGAAGCGCGCCTCGAAGCTGACCGCCTGCTTGAGCTGGGCGATCGCCTCTCCCGGCACGCCGGCCTGCCCCCACAGCCGCTCCAGCGTGTCGAGGAAGATCGACTTGTCCTCTTCCGTCACCGACTTCGGCTCGAACGGCATGCGGACGATGCGCCGGAGCGCGCCGTCCGGCCCGAACACGCGGAACGACATCGCGTCGTTCACGCCGAGCACGATCCCGCCGTCCCGCGTCAGCGCCCACATCGGCTCGGGCGAGAAGAAGTGGAACTCGGGCGTGCCGCTCGCGAACGAGAAGGTCTTGCCGGACGGCACCCTGAGCACCGTGTCCGTGACGGTCCCGTCGTAGGCCCGCTCCACGATCGCGTCCATCGTGTCCGCCGGGCCTCCGGCCTGGCCGGGGAGGTTGAGCGAGCGCAGCTGGGTCACCGGCGTCCCGTCGGGCGTCATCTCCCAGCGGATCGGGATCCCCCGCTCCAGGCCGAGACGGAAGCTCCCGAGCTGATCGCCGTCCGGCGACAGCAGGTTCACGCGCTGGTTGCCGAGGTCGGGAACGAGCACGGTGTCGCCGCGTCCCACCAGCACGGGACCCGCCTGCGGGCCGAACTGGCCGGGACCGCTGCCCGCGTCGCCGATCGTCCGGACCCACGTGCCGTCGGGCCCGAACACCTTCAGTTCCTGGCCCTGCTGGTCCATCACCAGGACCTCGCCGCCCGACGTCATCCCGATCCCGGAGATGAGGCCGAACTGGTACTCGGGCTCGCCGGCGGGCTTGCCGATCCGGAGCGCCTCCTCGACGGTCCAGCCGTCGCCTTCCGCCCACAGGGGCGTCGTCGGGCTCGCGACGATCTCGATGCCCGCGCTGTCCGTGACCGTGCCGGCCCAGTCACCGCCGGCCTCGTCGCCGGCGCCCGAGCACGCGGTGAGCGCCAGGGCGAGCACGAAGCCCGGAACCGCGATCTGCCTGAACATGGAAGCTCCTCGAGAGGAGTGAGGGTTCACGTCATGGGTCGAACGGCCCGGACGGAGTTCCCGGGCCGATCCGCACAAGATGCGCGCCGGCTGCTTCCGCCTCAACCCGGTGTCGCCGATCGGCGCGTGCGTCGGGTCGGGAGGTCAGCCGCCCTCCGTCTCCTCGAACTCGGCGAAGGTGACGGCCGTGCCGCAGGGAGCCCGGACCCCGATCTCGCGCGCGCCGTAGAACGTCCTCCGTTCCGGGAACAGGACCTCCGCCCCCTCGAGCGCGGCGAGGACCGGGTCGAGGTCCTCCACCTCGATGAACAGCCCGAACCCGTCCTTCCCGAACGGGCCTGCCCCGAGCGCGGGGACGTCCGACAGCACGCTGGCCCGGCTCTGGTACATGACCTCGACCCCGCCCTTCGCGACCGCGGCGAAGCCGAGCCGGTCGCCCTCGGGAACCTGCATCGTCCGCTCGAATCCCAGCCTGTCTTCCCAGAACGGGAGGCAGGGCTCGATCTCCTCCACCAGGATCACGGGCGTCAGCTTGCGCATCGTCACCTCCTCACCCGTCCGGATCTGCTGGGCGCCCGCCGGGCCGGCGGACGCGACGAGCCCGGCGGCGAGCGCCGGGACGAGCCACGGGAGGCGCCTGCCGCGGCGGGGCCTGACGCTCCCGCCGGTCACGGGGCCAGCCGCCGGATCGACCACGTCTCTCCCTCCCGCTCGAACATGAGCCTGTCGTGCAGGCGGTTGACCCGCCCCTGCCAGAACTCGATCCGCTCCGGCCGCAGCCGATACCCGCCCCAGAACGGGGGCAGGGGGACGTCGCGGCCCTCGAACCGCCTCTCGATCTCCCTGACCTTCGCCATCAGCTCCTCGCGGCTCGCCAGCACGGCGCTCTGGTGCGAGGCCCACGCGCCGACCCGGCTTCCGCGCGGCCGGGTGCGAAAGTAGGCGGCCGACTCCTCCTCCGAAATCTTCGAGACCGTCCCCTCGATCCGGACCTGGCGCTGCAGGATCGGCCAATGGCAGGCGAGCGCGGCCCGCGGGTTCGACGCGAGCTCCGCTCCCTTCCGGCTTCCGTAGTTCGTGAAGAACACGAACCCGCGGTCGTCGTGCCCCTTGAGGAGGATGAGCCGGTTGGACGGCCGGCCGTCGGCCGTCGCGGTGGCGAGGGACATCGACTCGGGGAGGTAGAGCCCGGCCTCCCGCGCCTCGCGGTACCACTCGGCGAACAGGCGGATGGGATCCCGCCCCACCGTCTCCTCGTCGAGTCCCCTGAACACGCCCCTCCTGAGCGTGAGCAGGGCTCGGAGCGTCGACTTCAGGGACATCGGTCTGTCCGGTGCGGGTGGACGGGCTCGACGGCGCGCGGGAGCGAAACTAATCCGCCGGCCCGGGAGCCGACAGGAACCGGGCCGCCCGTGTCGGTGATCGCTGACGTCGTTGCGGGACTTTCACTTGACTCGGGGCGTCCGGATCGGGTAATGTGAAGACGGTGCGCGTCCCCCCCACCGGCGCGCCTCGCCCACAGCGCGGCCCTCGCAGCGGAGTGGCTCCTATGCCCACGCTCGCCGAGCGTCTCGGCGCGATCCTGGAGCCGCGGTATCGCCTCGGCTCCCAGGTCGGAGAGGGGGGAATGGCCGTCGTCTTCCGGGCGGAGGACACGAGCCTCGCGCGCCCCGTCGCGGTCAAGGTGCTGCGTCCGGAGCTCGCCACCGCCGTCGGGGCCGGGAGGTTCCTCCGGGAGGCCCGCGCCCTCGCCTCCGTCTCCCACCCGAACGTGGTCGCCGTCCACGAATGCGGCGTGCGGGACGGGCTCCACTACTACGTGATGGACTTCGAGGAATCTCCCACCCTCCGCGCGTGCCTCGATCGGGGCGCGCGCGCGGAGATGGACGCCTGGCGCGTGGGGATCGACCTCCTCGCGGCTCTCGAAGCCGCCCACGCGAGGGGCGTGATCCATCGGGACGTGAAGCCCGCGAACATCTTCCTCCGGCCCGACCGTGCGGTGCTCGCCGACTTCGGCGTCGCGCGGTACGTGCGCGCGGATGCGGAGCCGCTGACGGGAACGGAGTCGCCCGGGACGCCCGCCTACATGGCGCCCGAGCAGGCCGCAGGCGGCAGGACCACGGTCCGGTCCGACCTCTACTCCGCGGGGATGGTGGTCTACGAGGCGTTCACGGGACGGCGCTGGCCGTCGTTCCTGCCGCCGGCCCGCGCGGACTGGACCGGCGTCCCGCGTCGCGCGCGGGCGGCCCTCGTACGCGCCCTGGATCCCGACCCCGCGCGGCGGTGGCCCGACGCGGCCTCGTTCCGGGACGCGCTGCGTCGGGCGCGCCGCCGCCGGCCGACCGGGCTCCGGGTCGCCGTGGTGGCCCTCGGCGCCCTCGCGATGCTCCTTCTCTGGGTCGTCCGGCCGAAGCCGCCGGCGCCGATCGTCACGGACCTCGCGGTGCTTCCCTGCCGGGCGGCCCCCGTCGACTCCGCCGCCGCGCACTTCGCCTGGTGGTACGCGACCACGCAGCTGGAGAGCCTGCGAGGAATTCACGTCCTCAGGGGCGAGCAGACCCTCAACGCCTGGGAGCGGCGCCGGGTCCGTCTCCCGCCGGGGGATTGGGTGGGGTGGAGCGAGGCGCTCGGAGCGCGGTGGGTGGGAAGCTGTCGCCTCGGGCCGGAGGCCGATGCCTGGGTCCTCTCGGCCGAGCTGCACGACGGGCATCGTTCCGAAGGATCGGCGCGGCGACAGGTGCCGCGCGGAGACTCGCTCGAGGCCGGCAGGACCCTGTTCCGGGCGTTCGTCGAGGCGATGGCCGCCGCGGAGCTGACCGACGTCTCGCCCGACGAGGCGGGGGTCCTCGCCGACCGCTCGCCGCACGCGATCGTGAGCTTCCTGAACGGGAAGGACCTGTTCCGCAGGGATGCGCTCCGAGCCGCCGCCGACAGCTTCGCGCGGGCGCTCGAGGAAGACGGGGACTTCGCGCTCGCCGAGTGGCGGCTCGCCGAGACGCAGCGATGGCTGGCGCACTCCGGGGTCGATGTGGACCTCGAGCGACTCCACGAGCGGGGCAGCGCCATGCTTCCCGTCCCGGACTCGCTGCTGCTCGCCGCCCGGATCGCGCCTTACGAGGAGAAGCTCGCGCTGCTTCGCGACATCGTTCGGGCATATCCGTCCGAGGCCTACGTGATGCTCGTCCTCGCGGACGAGTCCTACCACCGGGGCGGCCTGTGGGGAGTGCCCGTCGACTCTGCCGTGCCGCTGTTCGAGGCGGCGGTCCGTAAGGACCCGGCCCTCGCTCCCGCCGTGGAGCACCTCACGCAGGCGCTGATCCGGCTGGGCCGGAAGGAGGAGGCGGAGCGCTCGCTCGCCCTGCTGCGGGAGGTGACGGGGCCGGCGGACGAGCACGACGTCTTCTACCCCGGGGTCTGGGAGCAGGCGTTCCGCGAGCGATTCGACGACGAGGCGGGCGCGCGGGAGAGCTTCGAGCGGATGGCGCGGAACCTCGACGGCAGGGGAATGCTCTCCCTGCTGCGTCTCGGGTGCCGCTGGGTCCGGTACGTCGAGCTGCCCGCCACGCAGGTGAGGCTGGGCCGCACGCTCGTCGGCCTGGCTCGGGAGTGGCAGAGTCCCGAGGACGAGGCGACGGGGCTGCTGGCGATCGCCCTCGGGAGTCTCGGGACGGGACGGCTGCGGCCGGCCTTCGGCGCGCTGGACTCCGTGGCCGCCGTGGTGCGCAGCCCCGAGGCGCGCCTCCAGGCGGCGGAATGGCGCGTCCTGCCGTACGCGCTCGAGCTCGCCGGATACCGGCGCGTGGAGTCGGAGGCAGGTGCCCGGGCGCTCGCGGGAATCTGGTCCGATCGGAGCGTCGAGCCGCCGCTGCGGGCCCGGGCCGCGCTGGCGCTCGCGCTGCTCGCGGAGCGGATCCCGATCGAAGGGCAAAGCCCGTCCTGGGCCGACTCCCTGCGGAGCCTCGGTCCCGGCGTGCCGATCATGCCCGGCGGCGACCCGGCGACCCTGCTGGCCGGCGTCGAGCGCGTCCGCGCGGGCGATCCCGGGGGAGCGCTGGAGGCCACGGATGGGCTGGTGGCGTACGATTCCGTCGCGCTCCGCACGTACCCGTTCGGCCGGTCGCTCGCGTACTGGCTCCGCGCCAGCTGGCAGGCGGCGAAGGGCGACACGGCGCAGGCGCTCCGGACTCTCTACTGGCACGAGAACACCGATCTCAAGGAGCACACCCCGCCGGGGATCGCGCAGGCGGCGGAGGTCGATGCCGCGCTCGGGGTCCACGCCCGCGCGCGGAGCGTCCAGCTCGCGGGGAGTCACGAGGGGACCTCGCACGCAACCGGGCTGCCCCGCTGCTCCCTCGTCCTCACGCGGGCCGCCGACGTCGTGCGGCTGTGGGAAAGCCCCGATCCGGGGATCGACTCGCTCCTCGCCGAGGTGAAGGCGATCCGGGCGAGAAACGCACGGGAGTGCCCGCGGTGATCGAGCTGCGGACTCTCGGGCCCGTCGAGATCCGGGTGGACGGCGGAGAGCCGCCGCGCGAGCTGCTGTGGCGGAAGAATCTCGCCCTCCTGCTCTACCTGGCCCGTTCCCCCGGCCGGCGCCGCTCACGCGAGCACCTCGTGGGGCTCCTGTGGGGCGACAGGCCCGACGCCTCGGCACGCCACTCGCTGAACGAGGCCTTGCACGTGCTTCGGCAGGCGGGTGGCGACGGCCTCGTCGCGTCGGTCGGAGACCAGGTCGTGCTCGGGGAGTCCGGGGTGCGGCTGGACGTGGACGAGCTGGAGCGGAGCGTGGCGGACGGTTCCTCCGGCGGCGCCGTCGAGCTGATCCGCGGCTCGTGGATGGAAGGGTTCGCCGTGCCGGGGTGCTCCCCGTTCGAGGACTGGCTCGCCGCGGAGCGCCTGCGCTGGAACGCGGTGGCGACAGGCGCGATGCAGGCCCGCGGCGCCGCCCTCCTCGCCCGGGGGGACGAGTCGGGCGCGCAGCAGGTCGCGTGTCGGATGCTCGCGCTGGATCCGTTCTCCGACGCCGCGATCCGGCTTCTCATGAAGTCCGCGGCGCTGCGGGGCGAGCGGGCGTCCGCGCTCGGCCTCTACGAGGAGTTCACGCGTCGTCTGGCCGACGAGCTCGGGATCCAGCCGGAGCCCGACACGGCCGCGCTCGCGGAGCGGGTCGAAGTGGAGCGGACCTGGAGGCTGCCGGAGAATCTCCCACGGGAGGAGATCTGGGCCCGGCGCGTTCCGCTCGTCGGCCGCCGTCGGGAGCTCGACGCGATGGTCTCCGCCGTCCGTCGCTCGATGTCGGACCGCCGGCCCGCCGTGCTCGTCTGCCGGGGGGAGTCGGGGTCGGGGAAGACGCGCCTGGCGGAGGAGGTCGTGGCCCGGGCGCGGCTCGAGGGAGCTGTCGTGGCCGGCATCCGCGCGGTTCCGTCGGACGCCGGGTCGGACTGGTCGGCGTTGATCGGGCTCGCGGCCGGGGGGCTGCTGGCGGCGGAGGGGGCGGCCGTCGCGCCGCCGGAGGCTCTCGCCGCCTTTCTCGGGCGGCTGGGCTGGCAGGACCCTGCGCTCGGCGATCGCGCGGCGGGCGCGACGCCGCGTCCGATGCCCCGCGCCTTCGTAGAGCTGGCGCAGGCCGTGTCCGAGCTGCGGCCGCTCCTGCTCTGGATCGACAACGCGGAGCACGCGGACGGCGCGTCGGCGGCCGCCCTCCCGGGGGTGCTCCGGGACCTCGGCGGCGAGCCGTGCACCGTCCTCCTCACCCTGCAGGCCCATCCGCCGAGGCCGGAGTTCGATGAGCTCCGCAGCCGCATCGGGCGCGACCTGGCCGGCGCGGCGGTCGCGCTCGGCCCCCTGTCGGCGGCGGATCTCGAGGCTCTCGCGGGGGCGATGCTCCCGCACCTGGACGAGGAGGAGCGCGCGCGGCTGACGCGCCGGATCGCCGCCGACTCGGCGGGGCTCCCCCTGTTCGCGGTGGAGCTCCTGAACGGAGTCCGGCTCGGGCTCGAGTTCGAGGAGGGACAGGCGTGGCCGCAGCCGTTCCAGACGATGGACCAGACGTATCCGGGCGATCTGCCCGACTCCGTGACCGCCGCGATCCGGATCGGGTTCCGGCGGCTCGGCGACACCGCTCGCGAAGTGCTCGGCGCGGCGGCGGTGCTGGACGACCCGGTGGAGGAGGGATCGCTCGCGCGGGCGACGGGGCTCGACCGGGATCGCCTCCTGCGGGCGCTGGACGAGCTGGAGTGGAATCGCTGGATCACGGCGGACGTCCGGGGCTACTCCTTCGTCGCCCGGATCGTGCGCCAGGTGGTGGGCCGCGACATGCTGACGCCCGGCCAGCGGCGGCGGATCCGCGAGGCGGCCGGACCGGTTCCCGGGGACTCCTGACGCGGGCGGGACCTCAGCGCAGGAAGCGCCCCGGGTCGAAGGGCGCGAGCGGCAGCGAGGCGCGACCGTCGAGGATGGTCTCGGCCAGCAGTCTTCCCGTGACGGGCCCGAGCGTGAGCCCCAGCATGCCGTGGCCGGTCGCGACGTACAGTCCCTCGCGGCCCGGGATCCCGCCGATCGCCGGGAGCCCGTCCGGGGTGACCGGCCGCAGCCCGACCCATTCGTCGAGCGGCTCCGCCGGGCCGATCCCCTCCAGGTAACGCGCCGCGACCCGCGTCAGCTGCTCGAGGCGGTCGCGCCGGATCTCGTGGTTCAGTCCCGAGAACTCGAGCGTCCCCGCGAAGCGGACGAATCCGTCCATCGGGGTGACGAACACGGACCCCTCGCCGAGCAGGCAGGCGGCGGCGAGCGGCGGCGTTCCGGGTCGCGCGGGGTCGCGGTCCAGGTGGTAGCCCTTCGCGGGCTGGACGGGAAGCGCGTGCCCGAGCGCCCCGAGCAGGCCGCCGCCGTAGGCGCCGGTCGCGACCACCACGGCGTCGGCCGCCACCTCCTCCCCGGACGCGACGGTCACGCCGCGCGCGCGCCCGGCCTCGACCCGGACGCCGGTCACGGCGGTTCCCGTCCGGAGCTCGACGCCGATCGCGCGGCAGGCGTCGGCGAGCCCGACCACGAAGCGGCGCGGGTTCACGGTGGATCCCTCGGGATGGTGCCAGCCGCCGATCACCCCCGGTCCGAAGGACGGCTCGCGCTCGCGGAGGGCATCGCCGGGAAGCTCCTCCGGCGCGAAGCCGTGGCGCGCGATCAGCTCCGCCTCCTCGCGGCCGGCCGTGAGCCCGGCGGGGGTGCGGTAGACCTCGAGGTACCCGTTCTTCCGGTGGTCGCACGCGATCCCGGCCGTCTCGATCACCTCGTCGAACAGCTCGGGGGTGGCGCGGCCGAGCGGCGCGAGCGCCGCCATCCCGCGCTCGACCTGCTCCGCGCCGCAGTGGCGGGCGAACGACCAGAGCCATCGGGCGAGCGCCGGGTCCCAGCGTGGCGCGACGTAGAGCGGGCTCGACGGGTTCCGGAGGGAGCGCAGCGCCTGGGCGACGCGGCCCGGCCGGTTGATCGGCGGGTGCCCGGGCGAGATCGTCCCCGCGTTCCCCTCCGAGGCGCCCGCCGCCACCGCCGCCCGCTCGAGCAGGACGACCCGGGCCCCCCGCCGGGCGAGAAACCACGCCGTGCAGACGCCGATCACGCCGGCGCCGACCACGACGATCGCGGGATCCCGCGTCCCGCCGCCGGCCGCTGGAGCGCGCATGCGGCAAACCTACGGCGCATGGCCCGTCGGGCAGAAGGCCGCGCCGGTCCTCCGGGGTCGGCCGCCCGACTCCCCGTGCCGGGTCGCCCGGCTATATTGCGGAGGCGTCGTCCCCGACGATCGGGCCCCGCACGCGGGTCGCCCCTCGGTGGCGACCGCGCTCCGTCGGCCGGCTCCGAGAGGCTGGGAGGAATGACGATGACGCACACCTGGGAAGAGCTGCGCGGGATGAACGTCGCCCGGCTCCGCGAGATCGCGGCGGGCATCGACCACGCCGCCGTGCACGGGTACTCCACGATGCACAAGGAGCATCTGCTGCCGGCGATCTGCGAGGCGCTCGGGATCGAGGCGCATGCGCACCACGAGGTGGTGGGGCTCGACAAGCAGGCGGTGAAGGCGCGGATCCGGGCGCTCAAGGAGGAGCGCGACGCCGCGCTCGATGCGGGGGATCTCGAGGCGGTGAGACGCGCCCGTCGGCGGATTCACCGCCTCAAGCGGAAGATCCGGCGCGCCACGGTCTGACGCCGGACGCACGGGGACCGGTCGCGCCGCCGCACGGTCAGCCGCAATATGGGGTTTCGTTCCGGAATCCGCGCCGGAGGGCGGGGATCCCGGGAATGGAGCCTCCGCACACCCACCCGGGAGAGGACATGTTCCCCCCTGAGACCTACGTCGGGCGCCGCCGCGCCCTCGCCGAGCGGCTGGAGTCGGGCCTCGTGCTGTTCGTGGGGAACGACCTCGTTCCGATGAACTACGCCGACAACCCCTATCCGTTCTGGCAGGACGGGAGCTTCCTCTATTACTGGGGGCTCGACGAGCCGGGGCTGGCCGGCGTCCTGGACGTCGACGGCGGCGAGGCGACCCTGTTCGGCGGCGAGGCGAGCCTGGATGACGTCGTGTGGATGGGGCCGCAGCCCTCGCTCGCCGCGCGCGCCGCGCGCGCCGGGACGGACGCCTTCGCCTCGATCGACGAGATCGGCGATCGGCTGCGCGCCGCGCGCGACGCCGGTCGGCGGATCCACCTGCTGCCCCGCTACCGGGCCGCCGGTCGCCTGAAGCTCGAGGCCTGGCTCGGAATCCCGTCCGCGGAGGCGGATGCGCTCGTCTCGCGTCCGCTGCTCGCGGCCGCC
This sequence comes from Gemmatimonadota bacterium, assembly GCA_046484665.1. Lineage (GTDB taxonomy): Bacteria > Gemmatimonadota > Gemmatimonadetes > Palauibacterales > Palauibacteraceae > Carthagonibacter. Next base: position 13,757 of record JAWOIN010000125.1, on the reverse strand, counting down.
GTGGCGCAGCGCTCGGTGAAGTCGCGGGAGGAGATCGCCGAGATCGAGAAGGCGATGGCGATCACCCGCGCCATGCACCTCGAGGCGATGCGGGTGGCCCGCCCGGGGCGGGCGGAATGGGAAGTGGCGGGCGCCGTCGAGGGCGTCGCGCTCCGGCACGGCGGGCGACTCTCGTTTCCGATCATCTTCTCGAAGCACGGAGAGACGCTCCACAACCACCACTACGGGAACACGCTCGAGGCGGGCGACATCGTGGTGCACGACTCGGGCGGCGTCTCCCCGTCGGGCTACGCCGGCGACATCACGCGGACGCTGCCGATCGGCGGGAAGTTCGACGAGCGCCAGCGCGCCATCTACGAGACCGTCCTCGAGGCGGAATCACGCGCGATCACGGAGGTTCGTCCCGGAGTCCGCTACCTCGACGTGCACCTGTTCGCCTGTCGGATCCTCGCCGCGGGGCTGAAGGAACTCGGCCTCCTGCGCGGCGACCCGGCGGAGGCGGTGGCGGCGGGCGCCCACGCCCTGTTCATGCCCCACGGGCTCGGCCACATGCTGGGGCTCGACGTCCACGACATGGAGGCGCTGGACGAGGACCTCGTCGGCTACGGCGACGAGCTCGCGAGGAGCGACCGCTTCGGGCTCCGGTCCCTCCGTCTCGCCCGCACCCTGAGGCCGGGCTTCGTGCTCACCGTCGAGCCGGGCATCTACTTCATCCCTCCGCTCATCGACCGCTGGCGGGAGGAGGGGACGCACGCGGACTTCATCGACTACGAGGCGCTCGAGGCCTGGAAGGACTTCGGCGGCGTCCGGATCGAGGACGACGTCGTCGTGACCGAGGACGGCCGGCGGGTGCTCGGCGAGCCGATCCCGAAGGCGATCGACGAGGTCGAGGCGGCGCTCGCGGACTGAACGGCGCCCGACGCGAGCGGCGGATGCGGACGGCGGGTGACGGTCCCGGTTCGATTCCCAGCGACACGGGGTGACCATGGAGACGCGCAGGACGATCCTGGAGATCGCGCCCGCCGAGCTCGCCCGGAAGCTGGAGGGGGGCGATCCGGTCCAGCTGCTCGACGTGCGCGCGCCGGAGCGGGTCGAGCGCGGTGTCGTGGGACCCGTGCCCGACGAGCGCTTCTTCAACGTGCGCGGATCGCGCCTGCTCGCGCGCGACGACCCCGAGAGCGAGGGGCTGCGGCCCGACCGCGAGGTGGCGGTCGTCTGCGGCCACGGCGACGACAGCTTCCGGATCGCCGCGTGGCTCGCGTCGAAGGGCTACGAGGCGCGCTCCCTGAGCGGCGGCGTGACCGCCTGGATGAGTCTCTCCGTGCCGAGGGAGCTCTCCCCGCCGCCGGGGTTCGACCGCCTGGTCCAGCTCGACCGCGTCGGGAAGGGCGCGCTGGGCTTCCTGCTGGTGAGCGACGGCGAGGCGGCCGCGGTGGACGTCTCGCGCTGGAGGGACGCCTGGACCCGCGCCGCGGAAGAGGCCGGCGCCCGGATCACGGCCGTCTTCGACACCCACGTGCACGCCGACTACATCAGCGGCGGCCCGGGTCTCGCCGAGCGGGCGGCCGCGCCCTGGTACCTGCACCCGGCCGACATGGTCTTGCCGTACGACGGGACCCCGGGGCGGCTGCCGTTCGAGCCGCTGGAGGAGGGCACGGAGGTGCGGGTCGGCCGCGGCCGCATCCGCGCGCTCCACACGCCCGGGCACACGGAAGGAAGCGTCAGCCTGGTGGCCGGCGACGGGGCCGCCCTCACGGGCGACTTCCTGTTCATCGACTCGCTCGGCCGTCCCGACCTCGCGGGACGGATGGACGAGTGGAGCGAACAGCTGTGGCGCAGCGCGGAGAGCGCGCGAACGGAGTGGGATCCCGGCTGGATCGTGCTCCCGTGCCACTACGCCTCCGACGCGGAACGGAACCTCGACCGCAGCGTGGGGCGGCCGCTGGAGGCACTGCGTCGCGACAACGAGGCGCTCCGGCTCGCCGCCGACCGCGAGGCCTTCCTCGCGTGGGTGCGCGGGCGGGAGCGGCCCGCGCCCGAGGCCTACCGGCTCCTGAAGGCGATCAACGTGGGCCTGGCGGAGGCGGGTCCGGACGAGGCGGACCTGCTGGAGACGGGACGCCACGAGTGCGCCCTCGGTTGACGGCGAACGCCAGGAGGAAGGCGAGCGCGGACGCCGCCAGCCCCAGGGTGTAGGGGCTCGCGAGTCCCGTCGCGGGCATCCCGCTCCAGCGCGCCGCCACCACGACGGCGATCCCCCCGCCGGCCGCGGCGAGCGCCTCCACCGGCCCCGGGCGCCGGGTGTGGAGGCCCGCCACCAGCGGCACGAACAGGCTCACCGACAGCAGCGTGTAGAAGATCGCGAGCGCCCCGATCACCGACGGGAGCGCCAGCGCGAGCCCCACCCCGAGCCCGCCGCCCGCCACGGCGGCGATCCGCGCCGTGCGGAGCACCTCGCGGTCGGACGCCTCCGGCCGGAGGAAGCGGCGCCACAGGTCCTCCGAGAGCGACGTCGCCAGCATGAACAGGATCGCGTCGGCCGAGCTGATCTCCGCCGAGAACACGGCCGCCAGCGCGAGCACGCCGAGCGCGAGCGGCAGCCCCTCCAGCAGCACGGTCGGGAGGGCGAGCTCCGGGTTCGGGAGGGCGGGCGCGATCGAGCGCGCCGTCATGCCGAGCACCGGCGGGAGGAAGGCGAACAGGAGGAGCGCCGCCGCGCACAGGAGCCCTCCCGTCCGCACCGCCGACGCGCTCCGGGCCCCGTACACCTTCTGCAGCAGGCCCGGGGAGACGATGAACGCCGGCACCAGCAGGAACACGTACGTCCAGCCCGACGCGCCCCCGTGGGTGAACGACAGCCAGTCCGGGTTCGACGCGGGAGCCGAGGCGACCACCGCCTGCCAGCCGCCGGCCGTTCCCAGCGCGAAGGGAAGGGCGAGCGCGAACCCGGCCAGCAGCACGGCGAGCTCCACGAGGTTCACCCAGGCCGAGGTGAGCAGCCCGCCGGCCGTGAAGTAGACGGTCATCACGGTACCCGCCGCGAGGCAGCCGGCCCACTTCGGGAGTCCCGCCACCACGTTCAGCACCCAGGCCGCCGCGATCAGCTGGCCGGCGAGGATCGCGATGGTGGCCAGCCACAGCAGGCCCGCGATCGCGGCCCGGACCGACGGGCCGTACCGGAGCTCGAGCCAGTCGCCGACGGTGAGCAGCTCGCGGTCCCGCGCGATCCGCCAGATCCGCGGGCCGACCCACACGGCCAGCAGCGCGGTGCCGATCCCGGCGGAGCCGACCCACCACCAGGCGGACAGCCCGTCGCGATACCCGAGCCCGGCCGCTCCGACCGTCGAGCCGGCGCCGATGTTCGCCGCGAGCAGCGTCGTGAACAGGAGCCCGGGGCCCAGGCGCCGGCCGGCGACGAAGAAGTCGCCGGTCGTCCCGACGCGGCGGCCGATCCACAGCCCGAGCCCGACCAGCCCCGCCGAGTAGGCGAGCAGGAGCAGCAGCGCGGAGTCGAGCAGGGGCGCGGACACGCGAGGGACGGATCCGTCAGCGCGCGAGGTCGGACGCGGAGGGGAAGCCCTCGATCCCCTCGGCGGCGCGCGCCGCCCGCAGGATCGCCTCGGCCACGACCTCCGCCGCCAGGGCGCCGACCTCGAGGACGTCCGCGTCCGTGTCGAGCCCGCCCGTGGCGAGCGAGAAGATCGTGTCGCCGTCCCACGGCGTGTGGGCCGGCGAGATCGTCCGCGCCAGCCCGTCGTGCGCCATCTGCGCGACACGCGTCGCCTGCGCCTTCGTCAGCCGCGCGTTCGTGGCGACCACGCCGATCACCGTGTTCGCCGGCGGAACGGGCTCTCCGCCGACGCCGATGCCGCGCGCGCCGGACCCGTGCCGGATCAGGCGTCGCGCGTCCGCCAGCCCGCGGCCGTCGGGCGTCCGGACCCCCGCCACCACCCGGTCCGTCGCCGGGTCGATCACGTCCCCGAGCGCGTTGACCGCGACGATCGCGCCCACCGTCAGTCCGTCCTCCCGGGTGATCGAGGCCGTCCCGATCCCGCCCTTCATCGCCCGGCCGGTCCCGGCGATCTTGCCCACGGTCGCGCCCGCCCCCGCTCCCACGTTCCCCTCGGCCGGCGGCGCGGTCGAGGCCGCCGCCGCGGCCCCGTATCCGCACGCGGCGTCGGGGCGGATCGACGGGTCGCCGACCCGGAGGTCGAACAGGATCGCCCCGACGACGATCGGGACCCGGACGTCCCCCGCCGGGAAGCCGACGCCCCGCTCCTCCAGCCAGCGCACGACGCCGGTCGCGGCGTCGAGTCCGAACGCGCTCCCGCCCGAGAGCACCACGGCGTGGACGACCGCGACGCTGTTCACCGGGTCGAGCAGGTCGGTCTCGCGGGTCCCGGGCGCGCCGCCGCGCACGTCCACGCCGCCGACGGCGCCGTCCCCGGCGAGCACGACGGTGCAGCCGGTCGGTCGGGCCTCGAGGGTCAGCTGGCCGACCAGGATGCCGGGGACGTCCGTGATGCCGCTCATCGTGGGGGCCTCCTGGACCTGCTGCGTCGCGAGGGGGCCGGCCCGCCCGGCCGCGGCCAGGGCGGCAAGCGCGGCGAGGGCTGCCGTGCGCGGGACCCGCATGCGTTCCTTCCTGTTCGAGTCGGATTCGCTCCCGCGGGCCGGCCGCGGGACGAGGGGAGCGATTCCGACGCTCGTTCCTCGGCAGGGCGGGCGCAAGCGGCGGTCGCCCCTTTCTGTTGCGCCACCGCAATCTCTCGCGGCCGCTGATTTCTGAACTGATTGATCCGTAACGGGTTGAGCACGGGCACGAGCGTTGCATCCCTTACGGGCGAACCCGGCGAGCGGGGGTGCAACCGGAGCCAGGGGCGAGCGATGCCGAACGGAACCGACGGTCCCACCACGGCCGACGACCTGATCGCGCGAGCGACCGAGACGGTGCGCGCGCGGCACACCGTCGCGCTCTACCTCGAGGTCCCGGACGATGCCGTGGCGGCCGACCTGGCGGGCTCTGCGTCGCGGGCTCTGCGTCGCCTGCCGGCGCGAGGGCCGCTGCGCCGCCAGAAGGACAGGCGGCTCCTGAAGGCGATCCGGATCCTGGTGGACGACCTGCCCGACGGCGACTCGTCGAGCAAGTCGCTGCGCTGGGCGATGGAGGAGGCCGAATGGAGGGCGCGGCTGGGAAGGCGCTGAGCCGGCGCGGCCCCCGGCGCCGCCCGCCGTCCCCGGCCGACCTCCGCTGACGGCCCGGCGGCCCGCTCCCGTCCTCCGTCCTCCGTCGTCCGACGTCCCCGTCGCCCCACGTCCCCGTCCCCCGCCCCGCGCCGCGCTCCCGCACGGGAACCCCGCTCCGCCCCGTGGGTGTCCGTACTGGCGCCGGGACCCGATCTTCCCGACCTTTACCGACTGCGTTCCCGATGGCGACTCCGGAGCCGGACCGGCACCGAACCCGATACGCGCACGTGATGATCGTAACGCTGAAAGAGGGGACCGACGCCGCGACCGTCCGCGACGCGCTGACGGGACTCGGCCTGTGGACCGCCCCGTTCGAGGGACGTCGCGGCTCCGTCCAGCTGCTCGTCCTGTCGCACTCCGGCGCGGTCGAGCGCGAGCGGGTCCTGGCGGTCCCGGGCGTCGCGGACCTCTCCGAGCCCGTGTCGAGGCACCCCCTCGTCGACTCCCTCCCGTCTCCCGTCCGCATCGGCGAGGTCCGGTTCGGCGGCGAGCTGCCCCCCGTCCTGATGGCCGGCCCGTGCAGCGTCGAGTCGGAGGCGCGGATCCACGACGCGGCGGCGCGGCTCGCGCGGATCGGCGTCCGGTTCCTGCGGGGCGGCGCGTACAAGCCGCGCACCTCGCCGTACGACTTCCAGGGCGTCGGCTCGGACGCGCTCCGCTGGCTGCGGGAGGCGGCGGACGCGCACGGCCTGCTCGTGGTGACGGAGGCGCTCTCCGAGATCTCGGTGGAGCCGGTGGCGGAGATCGCGGACCTGATCCAGATCGGGTCGCGGAACATGCACAACGGCTCGCTGCTGCAGGCGGCGGGCCGTGCCGGCCGGCCCGTCCTCGTCAAGCGGGGGATGGCGGCCACGATCGAGGAATGGCTGTCGGCCGGCGAGTACTGTCTCGCGGCGGGCGCTCCGACGGTGCTGTTCTGCGAGCGGGGCATCCGCAGCTTCGACGACCGGACGCGGAACCTGCTCGACCTCGCCTCCGTCGCCCTGCTGCGGCACGTGCACGGACTGCCGGTGATCGTGGATCCATCGCACGGCCTCGGCCGCCGCGACCTGGTCCCGCACCTCAGCCGCGCGGCGATCGCCGCCGGCGCCGCCGGCCTCCTCATCGAGGTGCACCCGGAGCCGGAGCGCGCGCTCAGCGACGGGCCGCAGGCGATCACGTACGAGGAGATCGAGGCGCTCGCCCGAGACCTGCGCGCGGATCCGCCCCTCGCCGTCACCGCTTCCGGCTGACGCGGGGCGCGGGTCCGCGATGGCGACCAGGGCCGCCGCGGGCGCGCTGCTCGCTTCGGAGCCCCTCGTCCTCGCGCACCCGGGCCCCGTCGTCCTCTCGCTCGCCGTCCCGGCCATCTCCCCGCTCGCGCTCTGGGACCTGCTTCCCGGGGAGGACGCCGCGTTCTGGCGGGCGCCGGCCGGCCGCGCGGCGGCGGCGGCCGGGGTCGCCCTCCGGGTGCCGATCGAGCGATCCGGGCCGGGGGCGTCGACGGACGCGGCCCTCGGGGCGCTGGCCCGCTCGCTGCTGCGGCTGGAGGTCGTCGACGGAACCGGAGTCCGCGCGACCCCGGCGCCGGATCGCGACCGGCGCGGCGGGGACGGAAGCCCGATCGGCGGGCCGTTCCCGCGACTGTTCGGCGGCGCGGCGTTCGACCGGCCGCCGGCCTCCCCGGAGTGGGCGCCGTTCGGCCCCGGCGACGTCACCCTGCCGGCGTGGACGCTGGAGGAGACGGCCGACGGAGCGCGACTCACGGCGACGTTCCCCGCCGACCGCGACTCCGGGGACGCGGCGCGCCGGCTCCGCGAGACGGTCCGGCTCCTCGAGCGGCTCCGGGGGATGCCGGCCGACGGGGCCGGACCCCGGCCGCTTCCGGAGGTGGCGGAGCGGTCCGACCTCGACCCCGGGCGGTGGGACGCGATGGTGGCGAGGGGGCGCGAGGCGATCCTCGCGGGCGGGATCCGCAAGGTGGTGCTCGCCCGGCGGGCCGAGGTCCGGTTCGCCCGACGCCTCGACCCGGTCGCCGTCCTCCTCCGCCTGCTTTCGAGCCGGGACGAGTTCGTGTTCGGGTTCCGGAGAGACGACGCGGCCTTCGTCGGTGCCTCGCCCGAGACGCTGCTGACCCGTCGCGGCCGATGGCTGCGGGTCGAGGCCCTCGCGGGCACCTGCCGGCTGCCACCCGGCCCGGACCGGTCGGAGCGCCTCGCGCTCGCGGCGGAGCTTCTGTACGGGAGCGGCAAGGATCTCGGGGAGCACGCCCTCGTCGTCCGGGGGATCGTCGACGCGCTGGCGCCGTTCGCCGCGCGGCGTATTCTGCCGGAGTGGCCCCGCGTCCGCGGCCTCCGCGAGCTGGCGCACCTGAGCTCGGAGATCGAGGCGGAGCTCCGGGAGGAGGTCGGGTCCGCGGCGCTGCTCGGCGTCCTCCACCCCACGCCCGCCGTCGGGGGGCTGCCGCGCGAGGCGGCGCTCCGGCTGATCGCCGCGGTGGAGCCGGTCGAGCGCGGCTGGTACGCGGGCCCCGTCGGCTGGCTGAGCCCCGACGGCGACGCGGAGCTCGCCGTCGCGATCCGGTCGGCGCTGCTGCGGGGCGACACCGCGTGGCTCTACGCCGGCGCCGGAATCGTCGCCGCCTCCGATGCCGCGGCTGAATACCGCGAGACGGAGGACAAGCTCGGGCGGCTCCTCGCCGCCCTCGGAGCGGAGGGAGGGGGACGGTGAGCTGGGCGCACCTGCAGCAGGCGTGGGCCGACTGGCTCGTCGACGGTCTCGTCGCGGCGGGCGTGCGGCACGTCGTGGTCAGCCCGGGCTCCCGCTCCGCCCCGCTCGCGCTCGCCGTCGCGCGGGCCGAGGCGGCCGGCCGGCTCGAGGCGGCGGTCGTGGCCGACGAGCGCTCCGCGGGCTTCGTCGCGCTCGGGCAGGGCCGGATGACGGGCCGCCCGTCGGTCCTCGTCTGCACCTCGGGGACGGCCGGGGCGCACTACTACCCGGCCGTGATCGAGGCGTCGGAGTCCGGCGTCCCGCTGCTGGCGATCACGGCGGACCGCCCGTTCGAGCTCCAGGCCCGCGGCGCCAACCAGACCGTGGACCAGCTCGGGCTGTTCGGGCGGCACGTCCGGGCCTGCTTCGAGCTGGGCCTCGCCGATCCCGACCCGGAGGCCGCCGCGGCGCTCCCGCGCACGGCGGGCCGCGCCGTGCAGGCGTGTCTCGCCCCCGACCCGGGCCCCGTGCACCTGAACGTCCGCTTCCGGAAGCCGCTGGAGGCGGCGGGGAACGACCCGCCCGAGGTGCGCGCCCTCCGGGGCAGGGTCTCCGCCGGGCTCGAGCGCGGGCTGCCTGCGCCTCGCCCCGCGCGCGCGCTGCCCGACCCGGCCTCTCTCGACGAGCTCGCGGTCCGGCTGCGGAGGGCCCGCCGGGGAATCGTGGTGGCCGGTCCGGCCTCGCCGTCCGACGCGGTCTCCGCCGCGGCGGTCGAGCGGTTCCTCGAGGCCTCGGGGTTCGTGCTGCTGCCGGAGGCGACGAGCCAGCTCCGGTTCGGCGGGCCTCCGGCGCGGCTCGTGTGCGACGCCTTCGAGCCGCTGTTCGCGCCCGGGCCGGGCCGCCGGCCGCTCGAGCCCGACTTCGTCCTCCAGGTCGGGGCGGCGCCGTCCGGCCGGGCCCTCGCCGCGTGGCTCGCCGGCGAGAGCGCCCCGGAGCGCGTCGTGCTGGCCCGACGGGGCTGGCCGGAGGCGTTCAACCGGGCCGCCGACCTGCTGGTCGCGGACCCGGCCGCGGCCCTGCTCGGGCTCGCGGAGCGCCTGCCGGGGGCCGCGCCGGAGGCCGACTGGGCGGCGCGCGCCTCGGCCGCGTCCGGCGCCGCCTGGAAGCGCCTCGACGCGCTTCTCGCGGAGCGCGCGGGCTTCCCGGAGGCCCGGGCGGTGCAGGTCGCCGTCGACGCCGTGCCCGAGGGCGGCCTGCTGGCGCTCGGGAACAGCCTGCCGGTGCGCGAAGTCGACCTGTTCTGCCCCGCCTCGCCGCGCTCGCTGTCGGTCCTCTCGCAGCGCGGGGCGAGCGGAATCGACGGGCTCGTCTCGTCGGCGGCGGGCGCCGTGCTCGCGTCCGGCTTCCCCGCCATCCTGCTGGTGGGCGATGTGAGCTTCCAGCACGACGTCGGGGGACTGGCCGCCGCGCGGGACCTGCCTGGCCCGCTCGCGGTCGTCGTGCTCCGCAACGGGGGCGGCCGCCTGTTCGACCTCCTCCCCGTCCGCGCGCTGGCGGGGGCCGACGCCGCGTTCCGGCGGTTCTTCCTTACGCCTCCCGCGGTCGGGGCCGCGGACGCCGCGCGCGCGTTCGGGATCCCGGCGCGCGAGGCGGCGTCGGCCGACGAGCTGGCGGACGCCCTGCGCGAGGCGATGGGCCGCGATGGCGCGACCGTGGTCGAGGCGCGGGTGGACGGCGAGGCGACGGCGGAGATCGTCTCCGCCCTCACGGGCACGGCCGGCGGAGGCGGAAAGGTCGCCTGACCCCGGACGGGCCGGGCGCGGTCCGCGCGCCGGCGACCCCGCCGGCCCGCCGGTCGCTTGCCCGCCGGTCGCGCATCGTGTCTTGTTCCCCCGTCCCGGCGCGGGAGGGCCCGCCTTCCCGCGCGCAACGTGAACCCGCCGGCCGGGGCCGGCGGATCGCCGGAGAGCGGAAGCTGGCATGAGCGCCGTCGACTGGGTCCTGCAGGAGGAGTTCGGCTTCGAGGACGTCCTCTATCACAAGAGCGCCGAGGGGATCGCGAAGGTCACCATCGACCGGCCCGACGTCCACAACGCCTTCCGGCCGCTGACCGTGTTCGAGATGCAGCGCGCGTTCGAGGACGTCCGCGAGGACCCCTCGATCGGCGTCGCGATCCTCACCGGCGCGGGCGACGAGGCCTTCTGCTCGGGGGGCGACCAGTCGGTGCGGGGGAAGGGCGGCTACGCGGGGGACGACGCCGTGCCGCGGCTGAACGTCCTCGACCTGCAGCGACAGATCCGCACCCTGCCGAAGCCCGTGATCGCGATGGTGGCCGGCTGGGCGATCGGCGGCGGGCACGTGCTCCACGTGATCTGCGACCTCACGATCGCCGCCGACAACGCCCGGTTCGGCCAGACCGGCCCGAAGGTCGGGAGCTTCGACGGCGGCTTCGGCTCCTCCTACCTGGCCCGGATCGTGGGCCAGAAGAAGGCGCGCGAGATCTGGTTCCTCTGCCGCCAGTACGACGCCCGGCAGGCGCTCGAGATGGGCCTGGTGAACGCCGTCGTCCCGCTCGACCGGCTCGAGGAGGAGACGGTGGGGTGGTGCCGGGAGATCCTCGAGCACAGCCCGACCGCGATCCGCCTGCTCAAGGCCGCGATGAACGCCGACTGCGACGGCCAGGCCGGCCTCCAGCAGCTCGCGGGCGACGCGACTCTCCTGTTCTACCTCACGGAGGAGGCGCAGGAGGGGAAGCAGGCCTTCCTCGAGAAGCGGAAGCCGGAGTTCGGCAGGTTCCCGAGGTTCCCCTGACCCGGCGACTCCCGTGACCGGACCGTCCGGCCCGCCGCGAGACGGAGCCGTCTCCGCCCCGCCGGGACGGGCGAGGGCGTGGGCCCTCGCCGTCCGCCCGAAGACGCTGCCGGCCGCGGTGGCGCCGGTCCTGGTCGGGACCGCCGTGGCGTGGCGGGCGGGCGGGTTCCGGGCGGGGCCCGCCGTCGCCGCCGCGCTCGGCGCGCTCCTCCTCCAGGTCGGCTCGAACCTCGCGAACGACGTCCACGACTTCGAGCGCGGCGCCGACCGGGAGGACCGGCTCGGGCCGCTGCGGGTCACCCAGGCGGGACTGCTGACGCCCGCCGAGGTCCGGACGGGCATGGCCGTCGCCTTCGTCCTCGCGCTCCTGGTGGGCGTCTACCTCGTCTCGGTCGGCGGCTGGCCCGTCGTGGTGATCGGCCTCGCCTCGATCGCCGCCGCCGCGGCCTACACGGCGGGGCCGTTCCCGCTCGGCTACAACGGGCTCGGCGACCTGTTCGTGATGGCGTTCTTCGGCTTCGCGGCCGTGGGCGGGACGGTCTGGGTGCAGGCCCTGCGGATTCCCCTCGTGGCGTGGCCCTCCGCCCTCGCCGTCGGCGCCCTCGTCACGGCGATCCTCGTCGTGAACAACGTCCGGGACGTCGAACAGGACCGAGCGTCGGGGAAGCGGACCCTGCCGGCCCGCTTCGGCCGGGCGTGGGGCGTCCGGGAGTACGCCGGGCTGCTCGCGCTCGCCTACCTCGTCCCGGCGGCGACGGTCGTCGTCGGGCTGGCGCCGGCCCCCGTCCTGCTCGCGCTCCTGACTCTTCCGCTCGCCGTCCGTCTCGCGCGGTCGCTCGCGCGAGAGCGGGGGACCGTCCTCAACCGCACGCTGGAAGGTACCGGTCGGCTCGCGCTCGCCTGGTCGGCGCTCTACTCCGCCGGCCTCGTGCTGGGCGGTCCCGCGTGAGCCGCGGGCCGCGGACGGGGAGCGACCGCCTGGCCGTCCGGGTGGCGCGCTTCGCGCTGCCCCCGGAGACGGGCCGCGGGCCGGCCGCCGCGGGGCGGAGCGGCTTCCTGCTCGGGCTTCACGTCGCGGACGGCAGGAGCGGCTGGGGCGAGGCGTCCCCCCTCCCGGGCCACTCGGAGGAGTCTCCCGCGGGCGCGGCCTCGGCTCTCCTCTCCGCCGTCGCGAGCCCGCCGTTCCGCTCGCGCCTCGAGGAGGTCGCGGGGGATCCGCTCGCCGCCGTCGGGACGTGGGGCGTGACGGGGCGTCTCTCCGGTCCCGCGTCGGAACTCCTCGCGGCCCCGCTGCCCGCCTCGGCGCGGGCGGCCCTCGTCTCCGCGCTGCTCGACCTGGCCGGCCGCGCCTCGGGAGCCCCGGTGCGCGCCCTGCTCGGCGCCCGTGCCGTGCGCCCGGCCGGGCTGGCGCCCGTGTCGCTGAACGCGCTCGTCCCCCTCGAGGAGCCGGAGCCGGCGGCCGAGGCCGCGCGCGCCGCCGTCCGGCGCGGGATCGCGACCCTGAAGGCGAAGCTGGGCCCCGCGGACCGCTTCGAGCGGGACCTGGCGGCCCTGCGGGCGATCCGGGACGCGGTCGGCGACGGCGTCGCGATCCGGCTCGACGTGAACGGGCTCTGGTCGGTGGCGGAGGCGCGCCGCCTCCTCCCCGTGCTGGCCGGGGAGCTCGCGCCGGAGTACGTGGAGGACCCGGTGCCGCCCGACGACCTCGCGGAGCTGGCCGGGGCGCCCGTGCCGCTCGCGGCGGACGCGGCGCTCCGCGCCCCGGAGCGGGGCACCATGGCATAGATGCGTTCGTAAAGGTGTTCCATCAGGCGTCTTTGCGGGCTTTGAGGGAAAAAACGATCGGCAAAGGCACAGGTTTGCCTCCAAACGTGTACAGGCCATCCTCCTGCGCTGTCATCTCCGGGTAGACCGGGTCGCTCAGGGCTTCATATTCGTTAAAAAATTCCAAGCGTAATCCCGCACTGATGACTGCGTTGATGATGTCACTGACCGCCCACTGCCACTCATACGTCGGGGCATTGGTCTTATAAGTTGGGTCCATGTAATCCGCGTTTTCCCCATCCCAAACATAGGGTTCAGGGGTGTGAAAATATGACAGGATAAAGTGCCACTGACCTTCATCGTCAAAGGTGTACAGCAGCGGGTGTCCATCCATAATATAGAAAAAACCGCCTGGCTTGAGGAAGTGGGCGATAACCCGCGCCCAGGCATTGAGGTCCTTCAGCCAGCACAGCACACCGATCGAGGTAAAGATGACATCAAAGCGACCATCAAGGTTGTTAGGCAGATCGTAGATGTCGGAACACACGAACGTGGCTGGCAGGTCCGCTTGTTTTGAGAGCTCTTTGGCGGCTTGAATTGCGGGTGGAGAAAAATCAACCCCGGTCACCATGGCGCCCTGGCGCACCCATGCCAGGCTGTCCAGCCCAAAATGGCATTGCAGGTGCAGCAAGGATAAGCCGGTCACATCCCCCACCTCCTGCAGGATTTCTTGGGGCAGCCAGCGCTCGCCGGCCAAAAATCGCTCCACGCCGTAGGAGCGCAGGTGGACCGGCGTCAGCTCGTCCCAAAAGGCGCGATTGCCGTCCCTGGCCTGTGCATAGGGTACTTTCTTGGGTTCAATCATTGAAGGGTCTCCAGGGTTTACAGGAATTCACGCAAGTCACTGCTGCGGCTGGGGTGGCGCAGCTTGCGCAGGGCTTTGGATTCAATCTGTCGGATACGTTCACGGGTGACATTAAAAAATTGGCTGACCTCTTCGAGGGTGTGATCCCGGCCGTCGACCAGCCCAAAACGCAATTCCAACACCTGGCGCTCGCGTTCGGTCAGGGAGGATAACGACCTGCGCACGTGTTCACGCAGGATCTCCTTTGTGGCTTCATCCATAGGGACTGCCGCTTCCTGGTCTTCAATAAAGTCGCCCAGGGTACTGTTGTCTTCATCGCCAATCGGTCTTTCCAACGAGATCGGCTCTTCAGCGACTTTGAGGATGTTCCTGATCTTGTCGG
>JAWOIN010000046.1:0-3375 GCA_046484665.1 Gemmatimonadota bacterium | reverse complement strand
GGGGCCGGCGGGACCCGATCGGCCTGTTCGAGGAGCACCTGGCGACGGGGCCGCACGACCTCGGGCCGGACGGCGGAGAACGGACGGACGGGGCGAGGGATGTCGACGGCCCCTCGGACGGCGAGCGCGAGTCCCGCAACCGGGAGGCGCTCGCCCGGGTCGAAGCGGAGGTGATCGCGGAGGTCGACGCCGCCGCCGAGGAGGCCCTGGCGAGCCGCGCGGCGGACGAGCGGGGAAGTGCCGAAGTGGAGGAGGGAGTGTATGGCTGAGGCGAGCGGGAAGGGGAAGGCCGGGCGTCCGCGCAGGCCGCTCGGGGCGGGGGAGGCCGTCGAGGCCTGGCGCGCCGGGCCGGGCCTCGCCCTCGTGGTGTTCCTGCCGGACGGGGAGCGGGCGCCGCTCGAGGACGGACGGTCGCTGGCATCGATGTCGGACGGCGAGCTCGCGGAGCTCCGGAAACGGGCGACGCCGCTCACGGCGACCGAGGCGATCCTCGTCGCGCCGGACGGACGGCGCTGGCTGGCCCAGGCGACGGGGCCCGCCTGGGCGGCCGACGCGGCGCCGGGAATCCTCGGAACCCGGTTCACGAGCCTCGACGGCGCCCTCGAGCGGTTCGAGGTCGCCGGGACGCCGCTCTCCACCTCGATGCGGGACCACGGGGGCGGCCTCGAACGGGCGCTCGGGGCCCTGTGGCGCGCGGGCCGGCAGCCGCCCGGCGCCGAAGGGGAGGCCTCGGGGTGACGCGTCCCCTCGTGGCGTGGCTCTACGGCGACCTGGTCTGTCCCTGGAGCTATCTGGCCCTGGCGCGGCTCCGACGTCTCGAGGGCCGTCTCCCGCTCGCCCTCGGCTGGCGTCCGCTGCGCCGCTCCTCCGCCGGCTCGGCTTCTCCGGGACCGGAGGGGGCATCGGAGCCCGGCGGAACCGAGCGACCCGGGGACTTCGCGTCGGATCTCGCGGCTCTCGGCCTCCCGTACGGCCCGCCCGCCCCGGTCCCCGATTCCGGGCCGGCGCTCCGCGCCGTCGAATTCGCCGCCGACCTCGGCCCCGCCAGCCGCGACCGGGTCCTGGACGGGCTGTTCCGCGCGCACTTCTCGGGCGCGGTCGCGCTGGACGACCGGGCTTCGCTGCTGGGAGTTTGCGAGCGGCTCGGACTGGACCCGGAAGGGCTCGCCGGCGCGCTGGAGGACGGCCGCTACGACGCGGAGCTCGAGGCGGCAGAAGCGGAGGCGGACCGATACGGGATCGAAGCCGTGCCCGTCGTGCTGTTCGGGCGCCTCAAGATCGTGGGTGCGGCTCCACTCGAGCTGATGGCCGCGGTCGCGGAGCGGGCGATCGCCGAGGGTTGAGCCGAAACCGTGCGCTCAGCCGCCGCGTCGCCCTCGCGCCGCGGCGAGAAGCGCTTCGATCCCCCCGGCGTCCTCGGGCGCCACGACGTAGTCGAGCCGACGCACCGCCGTCCGGTGTCCGGCGGCGTCGAGCGCGCGGAGCAGGCGGGCCGCGATGCGCCGGGTTCCCCGACCGTCGCTCTCGGGGAGGCCGAGCGCCAGCTCGGAGCCCGAGATCCGGCCTACCACGTCGTAGCCGCGCAGCAGCTCCCGGATCGAGCCGACGATCGGGCGGACGCGGTGCGCCTCGGAGGGCTCGAGGGTCAGCAGGATGAGGCCGAGCGAGCGCCCGTAGCGGTTGCAGCGGTCGAGCTCGACGCCGGCCGCCACGGAGAAGCCGTGCGCGTTGTACGCTCCCGTGCTCTCGTCGCGATAGGGGCGGAAGCGGACGGCGTCGCCGGCTCCAGCGAGGTAACGCAAGGCCTCGGGGGACGCGAGCGGCGAGTCTGACGCGGCGAGCGCCAGGAGCGAGGCGGCCTGCGACCGGGCCGCGCCGATCGTGCTGCCGAGTCCCGTGGCGCGGCCGCGGGTCGGCCGGCGACGGATCTCGTCCCACCCGGACCGGAGCTCTGCGAGGAGGGCATCGAGCGTGGCCGCGCCCTGCCGGTCGGCGGGGACGCGGTCCGGTTCCGGGGGCTCCCGGTCCTCGAGCGGGGCGAGCGCGGCGACGAGCGTGTGAGCGGCCGACGAGGCTTCGTCGAGATGGCCGACGAGGCGCTCGAGTGCCGGGGCGTGCGGTTCCCGCCGGGCTCCGTTCCACTCCCGCAGGGCGGCGCCGATCGCGGCGTCCAGGTCGCGGGCGGCGTCGACGAGATCGCGAGGCGACGGCGGGCCCGCCCCGCCCGCGGGTCCCGATTCCGCGCGGGCCGGCGCGGCGGCGGTCGCCGCCCGCGACGCTTCGAGGGCGCGGACCAGCCGATCCACCTCGACCCCGGCCCGGTCGAGCTGACGGCGGACACGGGCGAGACGCTCGGGATCGGGATCGTCGCGGAACGCACGCCACCGCCGGCGAATCGCGCCGATGCGCCGCTCCGTCCGGCGCAGGCGCCGGAGCAGATCGTACGGGTCGCGGCCCGCCGCCTCCGCCTCGCCAGGGTGCATGTCGCGTCCGCTCCGACTCCTGCGGGCTCAAGGCTCGCGGCCGCGGGCGCCCTCCGCGCCGCGGCCGACGGATGTCCGGGCCTCCGGACGAGCAGGAAGCGTGCCTGCCCGAGGCCGGGCGACGTTGACCTGCGGGGATCTCGCCGTAGGTTGGCGCCCGTGCTCAGGGTCACGTTTCTCGGTACCGCCTCGTCCCGGCCCACGGTCCGCCGGAACGTCTCCGCCCTCGCCGTCCAGCGCGAGGGCGAGCTGTTCCTGTTCGACTGCGGAGAGGGGACGCAACGCCAGATGATGAGGTACGGCGTCGGGTTCGGCGTCCGCGACATCTTCATCTCGCACATGCACGCGGATCACTACCTCGGCCTCCCCGGACTGCTCCGTACCCTGAGCCTGCAGGGAAGGGAGGAGGAGCTCGTCGTGTGGGGTCCCGACGGCTCGTTCGGGACTCTCCGGGCCGCCGTGGAGATCGGCGGGGACCGCTTCACATTTCCCGCGCAGATCCGGGAGCTCCCGGCCGGCAGTACGGTGCGGTTCGAAGGCTACGAGATCCGGGCCTTCGCGACGGACCACGCTCCGGGCTCGATGGGGCTTGGGCTGCGTACATGGGTGATCGACCCGTGGGGATCGTTCGTCTGGTCGTTGACCAGCACGGCGACTACGAATTGTCTGTAGCCGTCATCGATGCGGTGCATCGGCGCGGTGTCGGTAGGCAACTCGTCATGACGGCACTTGATGCTGCTGCTCAGGATGGAATTGTCTCGGTGAGTCTGATGGTCCATCCGGAAAACGCGGCTTCGATATCGATGTTCCGTCGCCTCGGGGCATCATTCCGGTTCGAATTTGGTCTGCTGGTCGGGACGATGCCTGCTCTGGTGCGCCGCTCTGCCGGGGC
>JAWOIN010000139.1:0-10371 GCA_046484665.1 Gemmatimonadota bacterium | reverse complement strand
CGTCCCGCGGGCGCGAGCTGCCGGCGGAGCGCGTCGGGCACCGCGGGACGCCTGCTGGTCCCGGTCGGGACGGCGCGGAAGCAGCGTCTCCTGCTGATCTCGCGGGACGCGAACGGGTGGGAGGAGCGAGAGGTCGAGGACGCGCGGTTCGTACCCCTGGTGGGAGAGGAGGGCTGGTGAGGGATGCGGGGCAGGGGAGGGGGCCGGAGGAAGGGGGCGCGGAGTCCGCACCCCCTTCGCTCGTGGCGCGGCGGGGAGCCCCGGCGCGCTCCGGACGCGGCGGCCCGCTGCGGCGACTCTACCACTGGGTGCTCGGGTGGGCGGACCGCCCGGGAGGCACCTGGGCCCTGTTCGGCATCGCTTTCGCGGAGGCCTCGTTCTTCCCGATCCCGCCGGACGTCCTGCTCATTCCGCTGGCGCTCGGCAGGGTGCGGCGCTCGCTCTGGTTCGCGCTCGTCTGCACGGCCGGCTCCGTGACGGGCGCGATCGCGGGCTACGCGATCGGGGCGTTCCTGTTTGCCTCGATCGGACAGCCGATCCTCGAGCTCTACGACGGGCGGGACCAGTTCGAGCATCTCGGGCGTCTGTTCGACGCGAACCTGCTGCTCACGCTCGGTACGGCGGGATTCACGCCGATCCCGTTCAAGGTGTTCACGATCGCCGCGGGCGCGTTCGGCGTCTCGTTCCCGGCGTTCGTCGCGATCTCCGCGCTCAGCCGGGGCGGCCGCTTCTTCCTCGTGGCGGGCCTCATCCGGCTGTTCGGGGCGCCGATCCGGGCCTTCATCGAGCGGTACTTCAACCTGGTGACGATCGCCTTCGTGGTCCTGCTTGTGCTCGGCTTCCTCGGCGTCTCGATCCTGTTCTAGGCGGGGCCGGTCCGCGAGCGAGCGGCAACGGTCGGCGCGCGTTGGCGCCTTCGCGCGCCCTGCCGTAGGTTGGAGCGCCCGGGCGTCCGGTCCCGGTGCCGGACGTCGAGAGTACGGGCCGCGCAACGAACACTCGTACAACCACATACAGGACACGGTTCACGCGAAATGGCAAAGTCCGTCGCGAAGGAGACCAGAAAGCCGAGGGTGAACACCGAGGACCGCGTCATGGAGGGCGTGGCCACGGCCGCCACGTGGGCGGACCGGAACCGACGTCTCGTCGTGATCGGGGTGGTGGCGGTCGCGGCCGTCGGGGTGGCCGGCTGGGCGTGGCTCGACTACCGGGGGAAGGTCACAGAGCGGGCCGCGGTCCGGCTCGAGGAGATCCGCATGTCCTCCGCCACGGGGGCGCCGGCCGAGCAGGTCCGCGCGGAGCTCGCCGAGTACGTGGCCCAGTTCGGGGGCACGCCGTTCGGAAACGAGGCCCGGCTCTACCTAGCGCAGATCGCACTGGAGGACCGGGACTACGAGACGGCGATCCGGACCCTCGCGCCGGCCGCGAAGCTCTCCGCGGGGACCCCGGTCGCGTTCCGGGCCGCCCGGTCCCTCGCCGTCGCCGAGGAGATGCGCGGCGACCCGGAGGCGGCGATCGCCTGGTACGACCGGATCGCCGACGCGGCCCTGTTCGGTTTCCAGGGACGGGAGGCGCGGTCCGAAAAGGCGCGAATCCTGGCTCAGGGCGGCGACCTCGCGGCCGCCGCCGCGATCTACCGGGAACTCCGGGAGGAGGCCTCGGCCGCGGGGGACGCCGACGAGGCGGCCGTGTGGTCGGTCCGGCTCGGGGAGATCGAAGCGCGGCACGCCGCCGGCGAGCCGCCGCCCCCGGTGCCCGAGGAACGGACGGTCGCTCCGGGCTCCGGTGCGCCGCCGCGGGAAGGGCCCGTCGGCTCCGATCCCTCCGAGGTTTCCGAGGACGCCGGCGCCGTGCCGTCCGGGAATCCGGCCCGGGAGGCGGACGGCGGAGCCTGATCGCGCGCGCGACGCGCGACCGGAAGGGTCACGGACCCGGTCCGGGATCGGATGGCGCATAAGAAATGTTATGTTAAGTTGCGCCCGTCCGTCTCCCGCCCGCTCCTTCCCTCGCGCGGCTCCGCCGGGTCAGAGGCGCCCGAGCAGCGCGTCGAGCCGAAGTCCCCACACCCGCCACACCGCTTCGCGAACGATCGCGCCCGACATCTTGCTCTCGCCGCCGCTGCGGTCCGTGAACACGATCGGGACCTCGACCAGCCGGAAGCCCCGTTTCCAGGCCCGGAAGTCCATCTCGATCTGGAAGGCGTACCCGGTGCACCGCACGCGCTCGAAGTCGATCGACTCGAGCACCTCCCGGCGGAAGCACTTGAAGCCGCTCGTCGAGTCCGACAGGGGCAGGCCCGTGATCCAGCGCGCGTACTTGTTCGCGAACCACGAGAGCAGGAGGCGGCTCATCGGCCAGTTGATCACGTTCACGCCGCGCACGTACCGGGACCCGATCGCGAGGTCCGCCCGTTCGCTCGCGGCTTCGATCAGTTCCGGCAGGTACTTCGGGTCGTGCGAGAAGTCCGCGTCCATCTCCAGCATGTGGCCGTATCCGCGCTCGAGTCCCCATCGGAAGCCGGCCAGGTAGGCCGAGCCGAGCCCCTGCTTTCCCTCCCGGTGCAGGACGGACACCCTGGGCTCCCGCTCGGCGATCCGGTCGGCCAGCTCGCCCGTGCCGTCGGGGGAGGCGTCGTCGACGACGAGCACGTCGATCCGGGGGTCGGCGGCGAGGATTCCCGGCACGATGCCCGGGAGGTTCTCGGCCTCGTCGTAGGTCGGGAGGATGACGAGCGCCCGCGCGGTCCCCCGCCCCGTCCCGGACCCTCTCCCTTCGCTCACCCCGGCACCTCCGGTTCCCCTGCCCCGCCGTCAGCCGTCCCCTCGCCCGCCCGGCCCCCGCCCCCGCGCGCCGCTGGAAGCCAGGCCAGCGCCAGGCCGACGAGCTCGGTCGCCGTCGTCCACAGACGCGCCACGATCGAGACCGCGACACCGACCCCGAGGGGCACTCCGGTCACGGCCGCCAGCAGACCGGCCATCGCCCCCTCCCGGACGACGAGACCGCCCGGCGCGAAGAGGACGACGTAGCCCGCCACGTACGACGCGGCGAATACCCCCGACAGCGTCCAGGGTCCCGGCGCGGGCGGGCCCCCGGAGCCTCGCCAGACCAGCCAGAGACCGAGCCCGTTGAGGACCCATGCCGCCGCGAGCGCGAGGCCCGCGCCCCACAGGGAACGGAGTCCCGGCACGACGTCCGGGGGCCGCTCTCCGAGCCGGCGCGCCAGCGCGCCGGCGAGACGCCCGACGAGCGCCGGCCTGAGCAGGACGCCGAGCGTAAGGGCCAGCAGGATCGCGGCGGGAAGGAACGCCCCGTCGCGAAGCGCCCGGCCGCCGAGCGCGGCGGCGGCCACAGCGGCCCCGGTCCCGAGCACGAGGACCTGGAACAGGGCGGCCGCGGAGAGGGCGGCGGCGCCCGCGCCGCGCCGCTCCCGCATGTACACGGCGAGCCCGGAGAGCTGCCAGAGCTTGCCGGGAAGGTACCGGCCGAGGTTCGTCGTCATCCAGACCCTGACCCCCTCGACGCTCCCGCAGCGCCCGCCCAGCGCGCGGAACAACGCTACCCAGACGGCCGCCATCAGGAAGAGGTCGACGGTTCCGACCGCGACGGCCGCCGCCAGCCAGCCGGGGCGCAGCCGCCACTCGAACGCCGACAGGTCGGCCCTCAGGCGCCCCAGGGCTTCTCCCTGACGCAGCAGGAGAGCCGCCAAGAACAGCAGGGACAGCCCGACGAACGCCCATCCGAGCAGACGGAACGCGCGGCTCCTGCCGTCCCTCCCGTTCCCCATCCCGATCAGGCGTCCCCCGCCCCCCGCCCCCGAATCCGGAGGCCGGTCAGCGGCAGGAGGCCGGCCAGGAGGAGGCCGAGCGCGCTGAGCGCGAAGCCGAGACGGAACTCGGCGGGAGAGTACCGGAAACGGAGCTCCCGCGCCCCCGCCGGCACGACGACGCCCCGGAACGCGACGTTCGTGCGGAGCACCTCGACCTCCACGCCGTCCACGAAGGCGTGCCAGGACGGGTGCCAGATCTCGGAGACGAACAGCAGGCCCGTCCGCTCCGTCTCGAGCTCCAGCACGATCTCGTTCGGCTCGGACGAGACGAGGCGGGCGGACCCGGCCCCGGCGGGCGGAGCCGCGTCCGCTTCGACCACGGCGAGGCTCTCCGGGTCCTCAAGCCCCAGCACGCGTCGGAGGGCGGCCGCCGTGTCGCGGGTCGCCTCCACGGCGGACGGAAACCAGGCGTGCGGCCTCTCCTCGGCCACCGCGTAGACGCTTCCCCGCGCGCCGCTTCCGAACGGGGCCAGGAGGGGCGTCTCCACCGGCTCGTCGACCGCGACGTAGGCGACGTCGAGCAGCGCCCAGGAGACGGGAACGCCGAGGTTGCGGTACGAGATCCCCCCCGTCAGCCGCTCGTACCACTCGAGCCGGAAGTTCTGGCTTCCCGTCACCGACGGGACACGGGAGCCCATCAGCTCGTTCGGCCCCCAGGTGCGGCGCCCGGGCACCGGGAACACCCGCTCGCCCGGACCGAGTGACTCCCGGAGGCGCTCGGCCGCCGGGTCGTCCGGGAACGCCTCCGCGGTCGTGAGCGTCGTCACGTAGCGCGCGTCGACGCGCCACAGGTCCGCCACCAGGAGCGCGAGCAGGAGGAACAGGACCGGTGCGGGGCGCCAGCCGCGCCGCGCGAGGCCCCGCGCCGCCGAGAGCGTGAGCCCGAATCCGGCAAGCAGGAAGGCGCCGTTCGCGCGGAGCGTCCCGAGTCCACCGGGACCCGGAAGCCGATCCCAGCCCGGCGGGAACAGGGTCGTGTGCGCCCAGCGGACGAGCCCGGCGGGCGACGCGAGAGCCGCGAGTCCGAACAGCAGGAAGGGCGCCGACAGGGCGCCGAGCCACCCCCAGGGAAGCGCGCGGCCCTCCCCGCCTCCCTCTCCCCGTCGCGCCGCCGCGAGCCGCTCCCAGCCGAGGCCCGCGAGGAGCGCGACGTAGAGAGCGCCGGGCCCGAGCATCATCGAGGGCGCCCGGAAGCGCGAGACGAAGGGGACGAGGTGATAGGTCACCCGGTGGAGCGGCGTCGCGGCCCCGAGCGCGAACAGGAGCGCGACGAGTGCGACCGCGCCCAGCCGCAGCGCCCGGCCGTCCCGGCGAAGGCCCGTCAGTCCGACGAGCGCCAGAGCGAGCGGCACGGCGCCAAGATACTCCGTGTGCAGCTTGAACGGGTTCGTGCCCCAGTAGGTGCCGAGCGAGCCGACCAGGTCGGGCAGCGCGAGCGCCGAGATCTCCTGCGGCGGAAGGGCCCAGGAGGCGGCGAACCCGTACCCGGACTCACCCGTGCCGCCCCGCACCGCGATCTCGAGGATTCTCCATGTGGGGACCAGCTGGGCGGCCGCCACGAGTCCGGCGATCCCGAACCCGGCCGCGAGGAGGCCCGCGAGACGAAGCGCCCGCCGCCTCTCTCCCGACCTCCAGGTCGCGACCAGCGACAGCGCCGCGTAGAGGACGAGGAGGAGCGAGGCGTAGTACATCACCTGCACGTGCGGCGTGAAGGCCTGGAGCGCGACCACCACCCCCATCCCGGCGAACCAGCCCGGCCATCCCGTCTCGAGCCCGCGAACGAGGCAGACGAAGGCTGCCGGGGCGAGCACCATCGCGAACATCCGGCCGTCGTGGCCTCCGTAGGCGGTGGAGACCACCATCCCCGTGAACATGAAGGCGAGGCCCGCCAGCGCCGAGGCGCCGGCCCCGAGGCGGAGCGACCGGGCGGCGGCGTACCCGAGCAGGCCGCCCAGCGCCGTGTGGAGGACGAACGTCCAGCCGATCGCCCGGTGCAGCGGCATCAGGAGGTAGAGCAGGCTCGTCGGATAGAAGACCGGGCCCGGCAGCACGGCGAGATACGGAAGCCCCCCGTAGACGTACGGGTTCCAGAGCGGGAAGCCGCGCCCGCTGCGGATCTCCTCGACCCCGAACTTCCGCAGCTGGAACGCCTGGTCGAGCATGTCCGTGCCGAACAGCACGCGGTCGGGCGCGAACACGAACTCCCGGTAGAACAGCAGGGCCAGGAGCGCGCAGAGGACGGCGAACGCGGCCGTCGGCGGAACCCGCCGGGTCACGCGGCGTCCCCGGGCTTCTCGAGCAGGAAGAACCACTGCGGCGAAAGCCCGCGCAGCAGGCGCCGACGGACGCCCGCCGGGAGCGCACGCAGCGCGCCCCAGGCCCGGGTCCAGGGCGCGCCCCACGTCCGCTCGAGCAGCTCGTCGATCGCCGTCTCCGTGAGATCGTGCACCCGGAACCCCGCCTCGCGCATCCGTCGCTCGAGCGGCCGCCAGGTGAGGAAGCGGATCCCCTCGTAGGCGCGGCCGCGTCCGGAGATGCGAAGGTACGCCGAGGCCGCGGGACGGGGTAGCCAGCTCAGGAACGGGAGACGGTAGTGCGGCTCCACGATCGCGAGCCGGCTCCCCGCGGCGACGTAGGCGCGGCCCCCGGGCCGCAGCACCCGGAACGCCTCCCGGAACAGCGCGCCCGCGTCCTCCACGTGCTCGTAGAGGTGGTTCATGAGCACGAAGTCGAGGCTCCCGTCGGCCAGCGGCAGCCGGAGCACGTCGGCGCCCACCATCCGCTCTCGCTCGATGACGAACGATGTGTCGATCTCGAATCCATACAGAGACTTGCCAGACTTCATCTCTAGTGCTTTGCGAACGAGCCCCGTCCCCGCTCCGAGGTCGCCGGGCCGCTCCGCGGCCGCGAGCCAGCACCCGCACAGGTGCCAGATCACGTCGGCCTTCCGCGCGCGGCTCGTCCGGTACTCCTCCGAGGCCACCAGCCGGCCGTAACGGTCCGCCGTCGCGTGCTCACGCCCCACGACGCCGCTCCGTCGCCGCCCCGTAGACCTCGCCGGTGAGACGGAGGACCCGCTCCCACCCGAAGCGCTCCCGGGCGACCCGGCGCCCCGCGCCGGCCATCGCCCGGGCCTCTTCCGGGCGATCGGCCAGCGCCTCGATCGCCGCGGCGAGGGCCGACGGGTCGCCCGGGGGGACGAGAACCCCCGTCCGTCCCGGCTCCACGATGTCGGGAATCCCGCCGAGGTCGCTTGCCACGACCGGGCGCTCGAACCGGAGGGCCTCGAGCAGGACCACGCCGAGCCCCTCCGTGTCCCCTTTCGCGTCCACCACGGCGGGAAGGACGAACACGTCGTGCTCCGCGTAGGCCCGGACGAGCTCCTCGTGCGGGACCGCGCCCGCGAGCCGGACCTTCCCGCCGAGGCCGCAGGCGAGGACGGTCCGGCGGATCGAGGCCTCCTCCTCCCCCGCCCCGATCACGGTCAGCTCCGCCGGACGACGGGTGAGGACCTCCGCGAGAGCCCGCACCAGGACCTCCACCCCCTTCCGTTCGACCAGGCGTCCCACGAACAGCAGGCGCAGCGGCCCGTCGCCGGAGAGCGCGGGCCGGGCCGGCGCCTCGCCCTCGTCCTCCAGCGCGGCGCCGTACGGGACGACCGTCACCGGGACCGCCGCGATCTCGCGCACCGCGCGCGCGGTCGAGCGCGAGATCGCGGTCACCGCGTCCGCGCTCTCCACCGTCCATCGCAGGAACGGGCTCAGCGGACGGAGCCGGCGCCGCACCCAGTTGAGCTCGACGCTGTAGAAGCTGCTCACGACGGCCGTCCGCCCTCCCGACCCGCGCCGGGCGGCGGCCCCGAACAGCGCGTGCGGCATGGGCCAATGGACGTGCACCACGTCGGGCGCCTGCGCCCCGACCTCGTGCGCCGCGCGGATTCCGCCCAGCAGGTAGCCGGGGACCAGGCCGAGCATCGACGGCCGGCGCCGGAGCCGATCCGGAACCGTCTCGTCGTGCGTCAGTGTCTCCAGCGAGGCCGGCGCGTACCGGAAGCGCCGAACCGGGATCTCCGGAAACGCCTCCTCCGCGGGTCCGCCTCTCCAGGCGGGGGCGAGGACCGAGGCGTCGACACCCGCCATCCGCTGGCGACGCACGAGCTCGACCAGCCAGGGCGTGATCGGGTCGGAGGCGGTGCGCGGAAAGGCGGTGACGACGTGGACGACGCGCATGCGCGGGGAGACCGAGAGGTCCGGGCCGGCGCTCAGGAGTCCGCCGGCCGGTCGCCCCGTTCCGTCAGCTCGCGGCGGAGGTCCTCGACCTCGGCCCGGAGCCCCGCCACGAGCTCGCCGACGAGCCCCGCCACGAACAGCAGAGCCCCGAGCAGGACGAGCAGCAGAACCAGGGTGAGGAGCGGCCGGAACCCGGTTCCCTGGACGAACCGAAGCCACAGAGCCACGAGGCCCACCGCGCCGCCCAGCGTGAACAGGGCGAGCCCGGTGACCCCGAAGAACATGAGGGGCTTCCGGGCGAACACGAGCTGGAACCAGACGGCGAGGAGGTCGAGCGTGCCGACGACGATCCGGCCGCCGCCGCCGTACTTCGAGGCCCCGTGCCGGCGCGGATGCAGTGCGATGTCGATCTCGCCGACCTCCCAGCCGCGGGCGTGGGCCAGCACGACCAGGTAGCGGTGCCAGTCCTCCCGGAGCTGAAGATCGTCGAGAACCTCGCGCCGGAAGGCCTTCATCGCGTTCATGTCGTGGACCGGGACGCGGAACAGGCGCCGCGCGAGCCCGTTGTAGATCGAGGAGACGAAGCGCTTCTCGTAACGCCCGACCTTGCGGCCCGTGACCACGTCGCCGCCCGCCGCGATCGCCTCGAGGAACCGGGGGATCTCCTCCGTCGAGTGCTGCAGGTCGGCGTCGAACAGGACGAGGACGGGGGCGTCGGTGGCCCGCGCCCCCGTCATGACCGCCGACGTCTTGCCCCTGTTCACGCGGTGGCGCAGGAACCGGACCCGCGACAGGGCGGCCGCCTCCGCAGCCCTCCGACCCGCCTCGAGCGTGCCGTCCGCGGAGCCGTCGTCGACGAGCACGACCTCCCCATCCAGGCCGTGCCTTCGGAAGGTGTCGGCGAGCTCGGCGAACAGGTCCGGCATGTTCGCCGCCTCGTCGAAGGCGGGCACGAGCACCGCGAAGGAGGGAGCGGGCCCGGCGGCGAACATGCCGGACGACGCGGCGGCGGGAGCGGCCGCCGGTGACGCCGACGGGTCTCCCGCCCCGCTCATACCCGCTTGCGCATCCGGGCCGAAAGGATGCCGAGCTGGTCGCGGTACTTCGCCACCGTGCGACGGGCGATCTGGACGCCTTCCTTCTTCAGGATGTCCACGATCGCCTGGTCGGTGAGCGGCTTCCTGACGTCCTCCTCGGCTACCAGCTTCTGGATCCGCGCGCGGATTCCCCGCGCGGAGACGTCCTCGCCGTAGTCCGTCGACAGTCCGCTCGAGAAGAAGAACTTCAGGGGGAGCACGCCGCGCGGCGTCTGCACGTACTTCTCGTTCGTGACTCGCGACACGGTCGATTCGTGCATGTCGATGTGCTCCGCCACCTCGCGGAGGGTGAGCGGACGCAGGTGCTCGACGCCCTTCTCGAAGAACTCCCGCTGGCGGTCCACGATGAAGTGCATGACCTTGAGCATCGTCTGTCGCCGCTGCTCGATCGCCTGGATCATCCACTGGGCGCTGTTCAGCTTCTTCGAGATGAAGGCCTTGTTCTCGCCCTGGAACTTGCCCTTGTCCGCGGCGACCTCGCGGTAGGCGCGGGACAGCTTGAGGCGGGGCAGCGACGAGTCGTTGTGGAAGACGTAGTAGTCCCCGTCCACCTTGTCTACGACGAGGTCCGGGATCACGTAGTTGTCGCTCATGTCCGCGTGCTTGAGGCCCGGCTTCGGGTCGAGCTTCGAGATCTCGTCCGCCGCCGCCTGCACGTCGTGGGGCGAGATCCCGTGCTCCTTCGAGAGCTCGCTCCAGCGGTGCGAGACGAGCTGCTCGAAGTGGTCGCGGACGATCCGGTACGCGAGCGAGTCCTCCTCCTCCCGGTCCCGGAGCTGGAGGAGCAGCGTCTCGCGAAGGTCGCGGGCTCCCACGCCGCTCGGGCTGAAGCCCTGGATCACCGCGAGGACCCGTTCCGCCTCCTCGAGCGTGAACGGGGCGACCTCGTCCAGCATCTCGGGCTCGGCCGCGGCGAGCCAGTCGTTCGCGGACCGGATCACCTCCTCGAGCGGACAGGTCAGGAAGCCTTCCCGGTCGATGTTCCCGATGATCTCCTCGCCGAGAAACCGCTCGCGCGGCCCGAGACGCGTGAGGTTCAGCTGGTCCCGCAGGTGGTCCCAGAGATCCGGCGGCGCGGCCGGCGTCGGCAGGAAGTGCTCCGACTCCTCGTACTCCCCCCGCCGACCTCCCGCCTCGAACCCGTTGAGGAGGATCTCCTCCCAGTCGATCTCGTCTTCGTCCGCCTTCTCCTCCTCCTTCTCCTCCTCTTCCTCCTCCT
>JAWOIN010000135.1:0-13060 GCA_046484665.1 Gemmatimonadota bacterium | reverse complement strand
TCGACACATACAGCCGAGAGCGCCGGTGGCTCTCGCGAGGGGGTCACACCCGGTCCCATCCCGAACCCGGAAGTTAAGCCCCTCAGCGCCGATGGTACTGCGGCTCCGGCCGTGGGAGAGTAGGTCGCCGCCGGCACCCCTCCGAACGCCCCGCCCGCCCTCACCGGCCGGCGGGGCGTTCCTCATCCGGGGATCGTGCGTCAGAAGAGGCTGCTGCGACCCAGGTCGCCCAGGTCCACGGTGGTGTTCGAGTAGAACTTGCTGCTCGACGGCAGGTACAGCATCTGCTCCTTCCCGTCCGAGCGACGCAGATCGAACCGCCAGCGCCGGTCCGCGTTGCAGCCGAAGTCCGTGGTGTAGATCCAGGAATGCGAATCTCCGGGGCGGACGGGGAACGTCGCGGGATCCGGAGCCCTATAGAAGACGCCGAAGCCGCCGCCGTACAGTTGCTTCCACCAGCCGATCCGGGTCCGCACGTGCGAGTTGGTCCACCGGATCGAGACGGTCCGGGAGCCGGTGTTCCGGACCTTGATGGTGTGCTTGCACCCGGCCGGTGCGGCTTCCATCGACGTCATCGCACTCGGACGGGCGACGGCGGTCGACGTCGGAAGCCAGGTCATCGCGGCGACGACGGCCACGGTGCCGCCCATCGCCGCGACAGCGATCCATCTCGACATCGGTCAACCTCCTGCTGGTATCCGCGGGCACCCGCCCCGTGCGGGCTCCCCTTCAGCAGAGCGCAATACGCGACCGTGCGCTGCCACCGGCACGGGGCCCGAGTGCGGAAAAGCGCTCGGCGACGTGTCGCGGGGCGCCTAGCGGTCGACGCCGAGGAGGAGGGCCCGGACCCGCGAGGCGGGATCGGGAGAGGACATCACGGCGGAGAGGACGGCGATCCCGGCTCCCACGGCGAAGACCTCCGCGGCGTTGGACTCGGCGATCCCCCCGATCCCCACGCAGGGGATCCCCGCCGCGGCGGCGACCTCGGCCACGCGCCCCGGCCCGATCGCCTCCTCCGCGAGACCCGGCTTGGAGCCAGTCCCGTACACCGCCCCCACCCCGAGGTAGTCCGCGCCCTCCGCGGCGAGCCGGCGTGCCGTCGCCGGGTCGTCCGTCGACGCCCCGATCAGGAAGCCGGGGGGCACGACCTTCCGCACCGCGGCCACCGGGAGGTCCTCGGGCCCCAGGTGGACGCCATGCGCGCCGGCGGCGAGCGCGACGTCGAACCGGTCGTCGATCAGGAAGAGGGCGCCGCCGTCCGTGACGATGGGCGCCAGCCGGAGCGCCTGCCGGTAGAGCCCCTCGGCGTCCGCCGACTTGTCCCGGAGCTGGATCGCCGTGGCGCCGGCCGCGACGCAGGCCCGGACGATCTCCTCGAGCGGACGCCCGCACGCGGGCCGGGGGTCGGTGAGCACCATCAGCCGCAGGCGGTCGGCGAGCGGGCCGCCCGCGCCCCGGGGCGCACCGCTCACGGCGCGTCCCGCTCGGCCCGGATCCTGTTCTTCGCGTTCACGTGCTCGCGATCCGTCCGCGTGAACACGTGGGAGCCGTCCGGCCGTGCGACGAAGAACAGGAAGGGGACGTCCGCGGGGGAGAGGGCGGCGTCGAGGCTTGCCTCGCCCGGCGAGGCGATCGGGCCGGGCGGCAGGCCCGGCTGCGTGTAGGTGTTGTAGGGATGGTCGGCCACCGCCTCGATGTCCCGGTAGAGCAGCCGCTCCTTCGGCTCTCCGAGCGCGTACTGGACCGTGGGGTCGGCCTGCAGGAGCATCCCGCGCGCGAGACGGTTCCGGTAGACGCCCGCGATGACCGGCCGTTCCTCCGCCACCCGGGCCTCCTTCTCGACGATGCTCGCCAGCGTGACGAGCTCCCGCTCGGAGAGGCCGAGCGAGTCGAGCCGCGCGCGGCGCCCGGGAGTCCAGAAGGCCCGGTAGCGGTCCACCATGGCGCGGATGACCGCCTCCGGCGGCAGCGACTCGGCGAACCGGTAGGTGTCGGGAAACAGGTAGCCCTCGAGGGTCGGGCCCGGGACTCCGAGCGCCGCCGCGAACGCGGAGTCCTCGACGAGCGCCCGCACCGGCTCCGGGTCGGCGCCCGAGAACCCCGCCACGCGGTCGGCGACCTGTCGCGCGGTGAACCCCTCCGGGATCGTGAGCGGCACGGTGACCACCTCGCCCCGCTCGAGCGCGTCGAGCATCTCGAACCACGACGCGTCGGAGGCGAACCGGTACCGGCCGGCCTTGAGCGACCCGGCGGCGCCTGTCGCCCGGGCCGTCCAGGAGAACAGGAGCGGGAAGCGGACCAGGCCGGCATCCCGGAGCAGCGACGCGATCTGCCGGGCCGAGGCGCCCGGCGGAACCCGCACCTCCACCTCCCGGGGCGCCGGCGGCCCGGCGCAGGCCGCGACGAGCGCGACGACGAGGGCCGCCCGCGCGGGAGCGACGGACCGACGCACCTAGCGGGCCTCCGCCAGGAAGTCCTCGAGCAGCACAGCGGCGGCGAGCCGGTCGCGCCGCCCCTTCTCGCGCCGCTTCCCGCGGGGGAGCTCCAGCTCCCGCAGCCGCCGGTCCGCCTCGACGGAGCTCAGGCGCTCATCGCGCTCGTGCACCGGGAGGCCGGTAAGCTCGGAGAGCCGCCGCGCGAAGCGGCGCGCCTCGGCGGCCATCGGCCCCTCGCTCCCGTCCATGTTCAGGGGCACGCCGACCACGACCTCGACGGACTCGAGCTCGCGCAGGAGAGCCGCGAGTCCGGGGGGCGGTTCGCCGGGCGGCGCGCGGTTCTCGAGCGTGGCCCACGGCGATGCCAGGACGCGCCCGGGGTCCGAGACCGCGACCCCGATCCGCCGCCGGCCGTAGTCGACGGCGGCCACCCTCCCCGTCGCGCCGGTCAGCTCTCCTCCAGCATCCGCTCCAGGGTCCATCCCGCCGCGAAGCCGCGCCGCAGCGCGACCGCCACGGCCGGGGAAGCCGCCGCGATCCGGAGCTCGGGTCCGACCCCGGGCGGGAGCGCCGCGACGTCGACCGGCTCGCCCGCCAGGGAGCCGAGCAGGCCGGCGAGGAGTCCCTCCCAGAAGCTCGTGCCCGCGGCGGACGCGTCCGGCCTCTCCTCGAGCACCAGGAGCCACACCCCGGCGCCGGGCCGCTCGCGGCGGAGCGCGCCGAGCCCCGAGCGCCCCCAGGCCTCGACCACCGCGTCCCAGGTCGGCGCGCCCTCCGCCGCCGCGTCGCGCGCGAGCGCCTCCCCGGCCGCACGTCCGGCGGCCCGGAGCGACTCCCCGTCCCGCGCCGCCTCGAGCAGGGTCCCGAGGACCGCGGCGGGCAGCCGCACGCGGCCCGGCTGTTCCGAATCGACGATCATGCGTCGCATCTCCCGGAGAAAGCGGGGCGCCCGCCCGTGGAACGGGCGAGGCGCCGGTCCGAAAGGTAGTCGCGGACCGGGGGCGTGCAACCCGGGCCGGAGCCGGGCGGCCCCCGGGGCGACCGTCCCGCGGTTGGATTCCGACCCCCGGGGCCGCAGATTGTATCGAGGCGCCCGTTCCGGGCGCGTGGATGGGTCCGCGCGTCGGACGGCGCCGATCCCACGGAGGGAGTCACGATGGACAACTCGGAATATCGGGATACGCTCACGTTCCTACTCGGCCTGGCGGTCGGGGCGCTGATCGGGAGCGGGGCGGCGCTGCTCCTCGCTCCGCAGAGCGGGGCCCGCACCCGTCGGCAGATCGCCCACAAGGCCGAGGAGCTGACGGACGCCGCCACGGACGCGATGGGGGATGTCAGGGACGATGCGCGCCGCATCGCGGATCGCACGACCCGGGATGCACGCCGCATCGCCACCAGGGCCCGGAAGCGGGCGGACGAGACGGGCGAGCGCCTGTCCGGTGCCGTGGAGAAGGGTCGGGACCGGCTGCGCCGCTGACGGATGCTGCCCGTCGAGGTCATCGAGAGGAAGCGGGACGGCGGCGAGCTGTCGCCGCGGGACCTGACGGACTTCCTCGACGGGTACGAACGGGGGGACGTCGCAGACTACCAGGTCGCGGCGTTCCTGATGGCCGTGTTCTACGCGGGCCTCTCGGACCCCGAGCTGGTGGCCCTGACCCGGGCGATCATCGCGTCCGGCGAGACCCTCTCGTTCGACGACGGCGGCCCTCCCGCCGTCGACAAGCACTCGACGGGCGGAGTCGGGGACAAGGTGTCGCTCGTCCTCGCCCCGCTCCTCGCCGCCGCGGGCGTCCGCGTCCCCATGATGTCGGGCCGCGGGCTGGGCCACACCGGCGGGACCCTCGACAAGCTGGCCGCGATCCCCGGCTTCCGGACCCGTCTTCCGCTGGTCGAGTTCCGGCGCGTGGTCGACGAGGTCGGCTGCGCGATGATCGGGCAGACGCCCGAGATCGCGCCGCTGGACGGCCGGCTCTACGCGCTGCGCGACGTCACCGCGACCGTCCCGGTGGCTCCCCTCATCGCCGCGAGCATCGTGTCGAAGAAGGTGGCGGAGGGGATCGGGGCGCTCGTGCTCGACGTCAAGTTCGGGTCGGGCGCCTTCCTGCCGGCCCGCGACGACGCCCTCCGCCTCGCGGAGACGCTGGTCGGCCTCTCGGCCCGCCTCGGCCTGCCCGCGACCGCGCTTCTCACCTCCATGGAGACCCCGCTCGGTACGACGGTGGGGAACGCGCTGGAGGTGCGGGAGGCGATCGCCTGCCTCCGGGGCGACGGGCCCGCCGACCTGCGCGCGGTGACCCTGGCCCTCGGGGCGGAGGCCCTGCTCGCGTCCGGCGCGGACGGCGACGCGGCGACGGTGGAAGCCCGGCTGGCGGAGCTGCTGGACTCCGGCGCCGCGCTCGACCGCTTCCGCCGCCTCGTGGAGCGGCAGGGAGGAGATCCCCGGGTCGTCGACGACCCGGGCCGGCTTCCCCGCGCGCCCGTGGTCCGGGAGGTCCGGGCTCCCCGCGGCGGCGTGGTCGAGCGGCTCGACGCGCGCGGCCTCGGCTGGGCGGCGGTGGAGCTCGGCGCGGGAAGGCGCCGGATGGAGGACGAGGTGGACTCCGCCGTGGGACTCGAGATCCTGGCGCCGCTCGGCCGGCCGGTCGGGAAGGGGGATCCGCTGGTCCGGATCCACGCGGAGTCCGAGGAGCGGGCGGAGCGGGCGGCGGTCAGGGTCGGAACGGCGGTCGGGGTGGCCGATGAAGCCCCCCCCCGGGGCCCGCTCGTCTGGCGGCGCGTGGTCCCGGAGGCCTGACGGGCTCCGGCCCGGGCCGCCGTCAGAACTCGAAGTCCTCCGTCACCGGGGCCGCGAGGCTGTCCGCGGCCTCCTCCTCCGACTCCCGGGCGCCCCACGGTCCGTGCAGCTCGCAGGTCTCCCGGGGCTCCGTTCCCGCCACGTAGACCTCGCGGTAGACGAGCGCCGACGGGCACCACGGCCCTGCGAGCTCTCCCGAGCGCCGGTCCACCATCCGCTCCACGATCCCCTCCGGCTGCGGCCAGGGCGGCGGTGCCGGGTGCTCCGAGTAGTACCACTTCAGGACCCGGGCGTTGATCGGCGCGGCGTCGCGGCCGCCCTGGGCATCGCGCCGGATCGGGGCCGGGCGGTCGAACCCGACCCAGGAGGCCGTCACCAGCTCCGGGGTGAAGCCGAGGAACCAGGTGTTCGTGCCCTCGTTCGTGGTCCCCGTCTTCCCGGCGACGGGCACTTCGCGCGGCACCCCCAGCGTCCGCACCCGGATCCCCGATCCGCGATCCACCGCGTCGCGCAGCATCGAGACCATGACGTACGCGGTCCGCTCGTCGAGGACCTCCTCGCGTTCGACCGGCGTCTCCCACAGCAGGTCGCCGTCGATGCTCTCGACGCGCAGGATCGGGCGCGCGGCGACCCGAACGCCGCGGTTCGCGAAGGTCGTGAAGGCGGCGGCCATCTCGATCGGCCGCACCGAGGCGGCGCCGATCGCGGTCGACGGCACCCGGTCGATCTGCGTCGTGATCCCCATCCGGCGCGCGTACTGGGCCACCGTCTCGATCCCGACGCGCTGACCGAGCTTCACGGCGACCACGTTCACCGAGTGGGCGAGCGCGTCCCGCAGGGTCATCGGCCCTCGGAAGTCGTTCGTGAAGTTCTTCGGCGACCAGATCGTCCCGTCCGCCTGGGGAAACTCCACGGGGGTGTCGAAGATCACCTCGGAGGCGGGGATGCCCGAGGCGATCGCAGCTGCGTAGACGAACGGCTTGAACGAGGAGCCCGCCTGCCGTCGCGCCTGCACGGCCCGGTTGAACTCGGAGTCCTCGAAGTCCCGTCCTCCCACGAGCGCCCGGACGTCTCCGGTGCGAGGGTCGAGCGCGATGAACACGCCCTGGACGTACGGCATGTTCGGTCCCTCGAGCCGCTCCTCGGGCCACTCCCGCGTCTTGGCGTAGGTGGGGGCCCGGAAGCCCGGCTGCTTCTCGATCCACTCGAGCTGCTCCCGGACGGCCGAGTCCGCTTGCGCCTGCATCGCCGGGTCGAGGCTCGTGTGGATCCGCAGGCCGTCCTCGTAGAGCCGGGTCCCGAACCTCTCGATCAGGATCCGGCGGACCCACTCCACGAAGTACGGGGCGGTGGGGCCGTCATCGCTGCGGTCCCGCAGCAGCAGCGGGTGGGCGCGGGCCGAGGCGGCCTCCTCCCGGGAGACCATCCGTTGCCGCTCCATCAGGTCGAGGACCAGGTTCCGCCGGAACACGGCCCGCTCCGGGTGCCGGACAGGTGAGTAGCGGGCCGGCGCCCGCGGCATCGCCGCCAGGGTGGCCGCCTCCGGGAGGTTGAGCTCGCGGACGTCCTTGCCGAAGTAGTGCCGGGCCGCGTTCTCGACCCCGTACACGCCGTCGAAGTTGATCTGGTTCAGGTACGCCTCGAGGATCTCCTGCTTGGTGAACGCCCTCTCCAGGGAGAGCGCCACCTTCATCTCGCGCAGCTTCCGGCGGACCGAGATGTCCTGCCGGTTCACCACGTCGCTGAACATGTTGCCCGCGAGCTGCTGCGTGATCGTGCTGCCGCCCGCCGCATCGTATCCGGCGAACGCGAACTCCGCGGCGGCGCGGACCGAGCGGCGGACGTCGACCCCGCGGTGCTCCCAGAAGCGACGGTCCTCGACCGCGACGAAGGCGTCGACCAGGTGCGGCGGGAACGCGGCGTAGGGAACCGCCGTACGCCGCTCGACGGCGAACACGTGGAGCAGGGAGCCGTCCGCCGCGAAGACGCGCGTCGCCTCCTTCGGCTCGAAGGCGTAGATCTGGGCGATGGAGGGACATCCGTCGCACACGTGCGACCAGGCGCCCCACGCGACGCCCGCCCCGAGGGCCGCGACCGCGGCCCCGCCGGAGAGGAGCCGGCGACGCGCGGGGAGGGAGCGCAGCGGGGCGAGGAGCCGACGCGCGCGCGATTCCTCTTTCTTGCTTCCGTCCGGGGCCATCTCTATCCTTCGCGCTTCGCGGCCGGCCGCCTCCGGCCGGAGAACCGCCCGTTCTCGTCACGGTTCACAAGGTACAGGTCGACCGCCCGGAATGTTTCCTCCCGCGAACGAGCAGCTCGAGAGGATCCGCGACGGGGTCGCGGAGATCGTGCCGGAGGCGGAGCTCCTCGCGAAGCTCGAGCGCTCCCGGGCCACCGGCAGGCCTCTCGTCGTGAAGCAGGGGTTCGACCCGACCCGGCCCGACCTCCACATCGGCCACGCGATCTCGATCCACAAGCTGCGCACCTTCCAGGAGCTCGGCCACCGGGTCGTGTTCGTGATCGGGGACTTCACCGCCCTGGTCGGAGACCCCTCGGGCCGCAGCGAGACGCGGCCGATGCTCACGCGCGAGGAGATCGAGGCGAACCTCCGCACGTACGAGGAGCAGGTGTTCCGGATCCTCGACCCGGAACGGACCGAGGTGCGGCGCAACGGCGAGTGGCTGTCGCCGCTCGGGCTCGAGGACGTGCTCCGGCTCACCGCGGGATACACCGTCGCCCGGATGCTCGAGCGGGACGACTTCGCGCAGCGCTACGCCGCAGGGGAGCCGATCGCCCTCGTCGAGCTCCTCTACCCGATGATGCAGGGCTACGACTCCGTGGCCCTCGGGGCGGACGTCGAGCTCGGCGGAACGGACCAGAAGTTCAACCTGCTCCTCGGACGCACGCTCCAGCAGCGGGCGGGACAGGAGCCCCAGGTCTGCGTGATCCTCCCTCTGCTCCGCGGGACGGACGGGGCGCGCAAGATGTCGAAGTCCTACGACAACGCGATCGGGCTCGCCGCGTCTCCCGGGGA
Source organism: Gemmatimonadota bacterium (assembly GCA_046484665.1). GTDB lineage: Bacteria > Gemmatimonadota > Gemmatimonadetes > Palauibacterales > Palauibacteraceae > Carthagonibacter. Next base: position 4,797 of record JAWOIN010000135.1, on the reverse strand, counting down.
GATGTTCGGGCGGACGATGTCGATCCCGGACGAGCTCCTCCCCGAGTGGATCGGGCTCGTCCCCGGCGCGCCTCGCGACGAGCGGGGCGCGTGGGTCGCCCGGGCCCGGGAGGAGCCGCTCGCCGCGAAGCGCTGGCTCGCGGAGGCCGTGGTGGCGCGGTACCACGACCGGGTCGCGGCCGTCGCGGCGCGCGAGGCGTTCGACCGGGTGCACCGGGAGCGCGAGGTGCCGGAGGATCTCGAGACGGTCGTGCTCGAGGCCGACCGGGGCGGGACGCTCTGGATCGCCCACGTCCTGCAGCGGGCCGGGCTCGCGGCGTCCACCTCCGAGGCGCGGCGGATCGTCGGGCAGGGCGGGATCCGGGTGGACGGCCAGCCCCTGCTGGATCCGGGGTGTCACCTTCGGGCCGGGTCGTACGTTGTGCAGAGGGGGAAACGGAGGTTCCTCCGCGTGCGGATCGAGGGGGCTCCCGACGCGCGCACCTAAGGTGGCCGGGAGACGCGAGTTCCGTCCCGCGCGGCGGGGCCCGGCGACTATTGACAGGGCCGGGGGGCGCCGGTAAGCTACGCGCGTGGCGGATCCGGGACTGCGGGGACGCCTCAGGACCGACGGGAGAATTCGCACGCTTCGCCCCTCGGCTCCACCTCCGGCCGGCTCGGTGGAGAGCCCGGCATGCAGCAGAGGCCGTGTCACGCGACGCCGCGACGTCGCGTTCGACATAGAGACGACGAAGCTCACTGAGGATCTCGTCCTTCGGGAATCGGCCACGCGGCCGACGCTTCCGCGTCACGCGCGACCGATTCCGGATCGGGCGATCGCGCCGTCCGGGCTGCCGGACGGCCCGGCGGTTCCCCCGAACACGGGGAGGGCACTATCGACGCAAGCCTCGTTCGCACTCCGGGAAGCCGAGCGTCGGCTTCCCCCACAAGCCGTCTCTCGGTTTCTGTCGGCCAGGACTTCGGGCTGGAGCGCGGGCCCCTGCCCCGTTTCGCGCGTTCGCCAGTCCCGGTCCGACGGTTCTCCTTTCTGCCCGAGGAGGGTTAATCCATGCTGCGTGACTGGTTGAGAGGGGCTGTCAGGTCGGGCCTGACGGCAGCGGGCCTCGCGCTGTTCGCCGCGAGTCCGCTGTTCGGACAGGCGAGCGCCGGCAAGATCCAGGGCCGCGTCACCGACGCCGCCACCGGGGCCCCCGTCGCGGGAGCCCAGGTGCGGGTCGAGGGGACGACCCTGGGCAACATCACCAACGACCAGGGCTTCTACTTCGTCAACGAAGTCCCTGCGGGTCTCCAGAACGTGGAGGCCAACTTCATCGGCTACCGGGCCGTCGTCGTCCAGGGGGAGCGGATCCTGGCGGGTCAGACCACCACCCTGAACTTCGAGCTCGAGCAGACGGCGGTGGAGCTCGAGGCGATCACGGTGGAGGGCGAGCGGAACCCGCTGGTTCCGCGTGACCAGACGTCCACCAAGGGGATCGTGCAGGGCGAGGCGATCGACCAGCTGCCGCTCGACAACGCGACGAGCATCGTCGTGCTGCAGCCCGGCGTCGTCCAGACGAACTCCGGACGGACGATCCGCGGCGGCCGCACGAACGAGGAGGCCGTGCTGATCGACGGCGTCCTCACCCGGCAGTTCGGGACGGGCACGGCCGACAACATCGACCTCCCGACGAACGCGCTCGAGCAGGTCGACGTCACGGTCGGCGCGTTCGCGGCCGAGTACGGCGAGGCGCAGTCGGGCGTGGTGAACTACGTGACCCGCTCCGGCGGTGCCGCGTTCACCGGGTCGCTCGAGTTCTTCACCGACCAGCTCGCCCCCGACGCGTGGCGCACGAACTTCAACCGCGCCGAGCTCAGCCTCGGCGGCCCGATCGCCGGCCCGCTCAGCTTCTTCTTCGCGGGCACCGCGCAGGGGCAGTCGAGAAGCATCACTGAGGAGGCGCCGCCGCGTTACGTGATCTCCGGCAACGACACCTGCCCGGAGAGCGGCGTCATCGCCAGCTTCTGCCAGAGCGAGGGGATCACCCCGGGCTCGCTGGCCGAGTTCACGCTGCCCCGCAGCTCGGCGGCGGCCGGCGCGAACGACTTCGTCACGCTCACGGCCCCGCGGTTCATCGAGTACGACAACGGCCGCGTGGCGCCGTTCGGCACGAACCAGAGCGACCTGTTCACGGGGAACCTCAACTGGCAGCTCCCGAGGGGCTCCCGGGTGAACCTCTCGTACGTCCGGAACCGGGACCAGAACTTCGGCCGGACGTTCGGCGGGCTGAACAACTTCAACGCCGACGACATCACGGGCGGGACGAACCTCGAGCAGGTGTTCACGCTCGGCGGGTTCTTCACGATCCTCCAGTCGGCGGAACAGCAGCTCGCGCTGGACGTGCGGGCCAGCTACCAGACGGACCGCGGCCAGAACGGCCAGGTGGCCTTCGACTGGTACGCGGACAACCGGGACCCCTTCCTCGGCTTCGCGTTCTCGGACGTCGAGTTCGAGCTCGAGAAGATCTACGGCAAGGACCCGGTGATCACCGGCTTCGACTGGTTCGACCCGTCCGACGAGCTGATCAACGCCTATCGCAGCAACGCGATCCCGCGTGACAGCATGCTGGCGTTCCCGCAGCGCCAGGACCTCGGCAACTCGCAGGGCGTCCAGGGCCGGACCGACGCGATGCGCACGAACCCCTACGGGTACCGCACCAACTTCACGTTCACCGGGGTCGGTAACGGCACGGCCTGGCAGAAGACGGACGAGGACCGGATCCAGCTCCGGGGCGCGCTCGACTGGCAGCTCGGCCGGTTCAACCGGGTGAAGGTCGGCGCCGAGTACATGAACGTCGACCTCAGGAACAACGGCATCGTCCTGTTCACGGGCGTCCCGATGCCGGAGGCCGCGAACCCGATCAAGGTCGGGGCCTTCATCCAGAACCGCCTGGACATCGGCGATCTCGTCCTCGAGGGCGGGCTCCGGTGGGACTGGCTGGATCCCGACACGTCGTATCCGCGTACCCCGGCGTACGTGTTCAACGTCCCGGACAGCCTCAAGGCGGGCTTCGTCCGGTACGACGACACGGCCGGCGAGTACGTGGCGCTGAACGCCTGCGAGGGGTCCGGCACCTGCCTCAGCAACTTCATCGACGGCCAGACGAAGTCCGTGTTCAGCCCGCGCCTCGGCGCGAGCTTCCCAGTCACGCCGACCTCGACCTTCCGTCTGAGCTACGGCAAGTTCGTGCAGACGCCGCCGTTCTTCACGAACAGCGGCTTCGCCTTCAGCCAGGCCGGCATCTCCGGACGCGGCATCGGGCTCATGGTGAACAACAACTCCGACCTGCTGAACCAGAACACGAACTCGACCTTCGGGCGTGACGTGGACCTGCCGTCCACGCGCCAGTTCGAGTTCGGCTACCGGCAGCTGATCGGGCAGGACTTCGTGATCGACATCTCCGCCTTCAACAAGAAGCAGCGGGACGCGCTGGCCGTCCGGAAGCTCCCGTGGGAGGATCCGAGCCGCGCCGGGGCGATCACGTACCTGAACACGCTGACGAACTCCGACTTCTCGGAGCAGAACGGCTTCGAGATCCGGCTGGACAAGGCGTTCGGGAACCTGCTCTCGGTGAACGGGGCGTACAGCTACCTCGACGCCCGCGGCACCGGCTCGGACCCCTACACCTACACGTCGCTGATCCTCCGCGCGACGACGAACCTGGAGACGCTCACCGGCGTGCCGAGCCTGGCGCCCGAGGCACTCCTCAAGCTCGAGCAGAGCCGGAAGCACAGCATCGGCTTCACCTCGAGCCTGAACTTCCCGGGCGACTTCCAGGAGGGCACCCTCACGGGCGCCATCCTGCAGGACCTCGGGCTGTACACGATCTTCTCGGTCCGGAGCGGTCTCCCGTTCACGAAGCTCCGGAACGACGGCAACGGGCAGATCGGGCCGCCGACCCTGGCGGGACTGACCGGCGAGCCGGAGAGCGCGATCTCGGGCCTCGAGACGCCGTGGACGACGAGCTTCGACCTGCGGCTCACGAAGGGCTTCGATCTCGGCGGCTGGAACGTCCAGGCCTTCCTGGACTGGCGGAACCCGCTGAACCTGACGAACACGACGCAGATCTTCCTCGAGACGGCCACGACCGTGAACGCGGTGCACAGGGAGGAGTTCCTCCAGACCACGCTCACCGACAACCGTCTCGACGGCGACGCGCTGATCGACGGATTCGACATCGTCGCGGAGTCGCCGGAGAACTCGTACAACAAGTACATGCTGCTTCGCGCCGAGGAGCGCTACGGCAACGCCGACGGCTTCTTCACGGTCGAGGAGCAGAACAGGGCCTTTGGCGAGCTCTACGAGAACGGATTCGGGCAGGACGTCCGGTTCGAGACCTCGGACCAGCTCTTCCGCCTCGGCCTGCGGCTCGCGTTCTGAGCGCGTCCCGCGATTGGGTTACTGCGAGGGGAGCGGCCCGGGTCCGGGCCGCTCCCCATGACCCGAACGACCAGGAGTGGAAATGAAGCGCATCGTGTCTGCACCGCGGAGCCGAACCGCGCGGCGGTTTCTTGCGGGGGGAGCCCTGACCGGGCTCCTGCTCGCGGCCGGCGCGGTCGCGATCGGCGACGTGTCCCCGGAAGCGAAGCGGAGCGGGGCCTCGAGCGCCCGTGAGTCGCTCTCCCTCTTCGCCTCGCCGCGAATCACCCTGCGCGCGAACCAGATCGAGTGCGGGATCGACAGCGAGGGGAACGTCTGCGCGAACGTGTTCAACAGCCCGACGGCGGCCGGCGGCGCCTGGCCCGTCGGAACCCCGAACG
>JAWOIN010000093.1:0-48283 GCA_046484665.1 Gemmatimonadota bacterium | reverse complement strand
CGGGGACTGAGAGGGGCGGGCCGACGAGGGAGAGACGGCGTCGGTGGGTGGTGGACGGGTGTGGATCGTGGGGTGGAACCGCCCCCTCAGTCCCCGGGCCGCGGCGCGGGAGCGCCGGGGCCCCGTTCATCGACGGTCCGCCGTCCCCCGGCGCGCGGAAACCGTCGGGCTTCGACACGGTATCACCCCGTTGGAAATCCCGGACGGGACGACCCCGGTCCGGATCGCCAACGCCGGAGCACGCGCGTGCCACGCCTCCCAGCAGCCTTCATCCCGGCGATCCTGTCGATGACCGCCGCGTTCCCGCCGGCGCCGCGGGACGCCCGTGCGCAGGACGCCGTGCGCGTCGTGGAGGTGGTGAGCCAGACGACGGGCGACCGCCGGCGCTGGGTGGTGAGCGACCTGGACGAACGCGAGATCCGGCTCGTGCAGCGGCTGCTCCGCGGCGCCGGGTACGCGGGGATCGGCTGGACTGGCCGGCTCGACGACGGGACGCGCGACGGGCTCCGGCGGTTCCAGGCGGCCCGGGGCCTGGTGGAGTGCGGCTGCATCTCCTACGAGACGATCGTGGCGCTCGGCATCCGGCCTGAGGTCGTGGCCAGCGTGGCCGAGCCGCCGCGCGACGCCGCGCCGGGGACCGTCGGCGCCGTCGGGGGCTGGGGGTGGATCTACCCGGTCGCGATCCCGATCATCGTCCCGCGGCCTTGTCCGGGCGGGGACTGCGGCGACCAAGGTCCCCCGGCCCGCCCCGGCGTCTCGCCGGCGCCGTCGGAACCGCCCGGCGGAGCGGTGCCGCCCGGGGTCCGGCCCGCGCCTCCGACGGAGCCGCGGGCCCTGCCGCCCTCTCCACGCCGGCGGGACTGAGGGCGACGGCCCGCAGCGCGTCCGGCGCCGCGCGGAGGCACCGCGGCGCCGGCGAGCAGGGTCGTCCGACCGGGGCCCGACGAGCGCCCCGACCGGTCAGTCCAGCAGGTACCGGACTCCCAGCTGGATCTGCCAGCGGGAGGTGACGTCCGGGTCGTCGACGAAGGTCTTCTGAACCCCGTTGAAGTTGAAGACCGGCGTCAGCCCGTCGTCCTCGAACCCGACGAGGGCCAGCGGGCTCGTCGCCGACGCGCTCGCGATCTGGCGGACGCCCCAGTCCGAGTTCAGCAGGTTCGTGAGGTTCAGGATGTCGAAGCTGACCTGGATCGTGCTCTCCTTCCCGCCGGTCGGGAACCGGATGTCCTGAAGGATCCTCAGGTCCAGCGTCTGATACCACGGGTTCAGCAGCCCGAACCGCTCCGCGATCCGGCCCCGGTTGCCGTTCAGGTACTCGTCCTGCTCGATGAACGCGTCGAGCTGGCTCCACTGCTGGGCGGCCGTCACGGTCTGGCCGCTCGCGTTCACGAAGTCCTGGAGGACGATCTCCTCCTCGCTCCTCGGAACGTAGATCAGGTCGTTCGCCCCGGAGCCGTCCCCGTTCACATCGCCGGAGTAGATGAAGGAGTACCGGTTCCCGCCCGACGCGAGGTGGCGGTTGCCCTCGGCCGTCTCGAAGTAGAGGCCGAAGTGCGTGGCGAAGCGCTCCGACCATTCCCTCGAATAGGTTCCCGAGAGGACGATCCGGTGCCGCTGGTTGAACTGGGAGAAGCTGAGCCGCGGGTTGTTCGGGTCGCCCTGAACGGGGTTCTCCTGCCACAGGACGCTCGCGATCTCCGTCGACTTCAGCTGGTTGCGGGCGTCGCTGTACGAGTACGCCGCCTGCAGCCCGAGGCCGGATTCCCAGACCTTCCGCAACTGCGCCGTGATGTTGACGTTCCAGCCGTCGCTCGTGTTCCCGATCGTGTAGATGCCGTCGCCGGCGCCGGGATTGTTGAGCTCGTTGTCGCCGGCCCCGCCGTAGTAGGGACGGCCGTCGATCGGGTTCGTTCCGACCGGCGCGACGAGGTCGTAGTTCCGCATCACGATCGCGTTGACGTCCTTCCCGTACACCAGCTCCAGCGTGCCGAGCACGTCCCAGGGCAGCATGTGGTCAACGGCCACGTCCGTGACCCACAGCTGCGGCCACTTGAAGTCGGACGACATCGCGTTCACATCGAACGACTGCTGGAGCCCGAACTCCTCGCCGAACGAGTTCACGCGGGGCGAGCTCGTGACGATCAGCGGGGCGTTCGGATAGAGGTTCGGATTGGCGCCCGGGTTCGAGATCACGTTTCCGGCCCAGACGAACGGGACGCGACCGGTGAAGATGCCCGTGCCGCCGCGGAGCTGCGTGGTCCGGTCCTCGGTCACGGCGTAGTTGAAGCCGAACCGGGGCGAGAACAGCGGCGTCGCGTCGGCGAGGCTCGACTGGTCGACCCCGCCCGACGCCCGGAACACCCCGTTCTCGTCCCGCGTTGCCAGCTCGCGCGACCACGCGTTGTCCACCGGGTCGGTGAAGTACATCGGGAGGTCCATCCGGATCCCGCCGGACAGCGTCAGGCGGGGCGTGGCCGCCCATTCGTCCTGGAGGTACACGGACGCCTGTCCGAGGTCGATGTTCTCCCCCTTGTAGGGGCCGCTCCCGACCATGCAGCCGAACGGGTCGGAGTCGGGGTCCGAGGTCGCGGCGAGGAAGTCGTCGACGGAGAAGTAAGTGCTCGTGTTCTGGCAGCCGTTGCCGTCGAAGTCGATGCCGGCCGGCAGGAAGAACACACCGTGCCGGAAGATGTTGAACGAGTTGAAGAAGCCGAAGTGCTCGAACGCGGCGCCGATCGTCACCGCGTGCCGCCCCAGGAACCGCGTGTAGTCGTTCTGGAGCTGCCACACGTCCTGGTCGAGGTTGTTGCCGATCGAGAACGGCTCGTGCCCGATCGTCGTGTAGGTGACGCCGTCCTCGCCGATCTCGATCGTGGGGTAGGGGTCGCTGTTCGCAATCCGGAAGTCCCGGAACCGGTTGTAGCTCGCGAAGAACCGGTTCGCCCAGCTCGTCCCGCGGCTGTTGAGCTCGAGCGCGAACGAGCTCAGGTCGTTGTTGATCTCGTAGCCGGAGTTCCGCGACGGCAGGCTCGACTCGTTCGGGCCGCGCCCGGAGCCGCTGACGCTGAGCACGAACGGGTGCGGAGGCAGGTCCCGCTTCGCGTCGAGGAAGTTGTAGCGGAGCGAGAGGTTGTGAGCGGTGCTGACGTTCCAGTCCAGCTTCGCGAGGATCTTGTTGTTGTCGGTCTCGTTGACGTAGCCGAAGAAGGGGCCCGTGTCGTACCCGTATTGCGCCATCCGGTCCGAGATCGTCGCGAGAACGGACTCCTCGGTCCGCGACACTCCCAGGGGCAGCGGCGTGGCCGGCGTGCCGGGGCTCGGGACGAAGTTCGAGCCCGGGTCGTCGCGGCGCTCGAGCTCCGCGTTCACGAAGATGAACAGCTTGTCCCGGATCAGCGGGCCGCCGAGGCTGACTCCCGACTGGTTGAAGCTGAGGTCCGGGTCCGCCACGACCTTCTCGCCCCGGATCCGGTTCCCCTGGAGGTCCTGGTTCCGGAAGTACGTGTAGACGGTCCCCTTCCACTCGTTCGTGCCGCTCTTGGTGACCGTGTTCACGCTGGCGCCGGTGAACCCGCCCTGCCGGACGTCGAACGGCGCGACCGCGACGTACACCTGCTCGACGGCGTCGAACGGGACCGGCTCGGCCGCCGTCTGGCCGCCTGGGGCCGGGTCGTCGAGGCCGAACGGGTTGTTGAAGTAGGAGCCGTCGAGCGTGACGTTGTTGTAGAGCCAGTTCCGGCCCGCGAAAGCGTAGTTTCCGTCGCTCCGGGGGTCGTTCTTGATGAGGTCGCGCGTCGTGCGCTTCACGGACGGCTGGGTCGCCACGACCGCGGGATTCACCACCGTCTCGGCGCCGGTCCGGCTCGCGTTCAGCACGTCGTCCCGCTGCGCCTCCACCGAGAGAGCCTCGAGCTCGATCGCCCGTTCCGCGAGCCGGAAGTCGAGCCGGACGTCCTGACCGAGCGCCACCAGAACCTGGCCCTGAGACTGCTCGCCGTACCCGATGAAGCGCGCCGTGACCGTGTACGGGCCCCCCACGCGCATGCCGGGGATCGAGTAGACGCCGCCCGCGCGGCTCACGCTCTGGTACTCCGTGCGGCTCGGGACGTGGATGGCGACCACCGCGGCGCCGACGAGCGGCGCGCCGGCCTGGTCGGACACGACGCCTTCGACGCCGCCCGTGGTGACGCCCTGTGCCGCGACGGGCGCCGCGGCGAGCAGCACGGCGAGCGCCGCGACCGCCACCGTGCGAAGCCCGCAAGGCGGTCTCCTCGAGGCTCGCGGGGAACGGACGGCCGGGGGACCGGCGAGGAGGAACGACGGACGGGGCATGGCGACCTCCCGTAGTCGCAGGAGTGAACGGGGCCGCCGGCCGGGACGGCCGGGCCCCGGGAAACCGCCTGAAACCGCTGCTGCGTTCGCCTGAATCCCGGAGACCGCCCCGCTCCGGAGCGGGCAGTCGCCGGGTACGTCCGGTGTCCCGGGAGCGCGTCCGGTCCCGGGCTCAGTCCCCGCGCTCGAGGAGCTTCTCGTCGAACTCCCGGGCCTCGGCGAGGAGCTGCAGGTCGTGTTCCATCGCCTCGAGCCGCGCCTCGATCGCGCCGACCTGCTGGGCGAGGAGGTTCAGCTGCTCCGCCGAGCCGGTCCCGCCTCCCCGCGACAGCTGGAAGGCCTCCACGATCGGCTTCAGGGCGAAGCGGGCGGTGAGCCCGAGGATCGGGATCAGGAACATCAGGATCCCGCCGGTGACGCCGATCACGGCCACCCAGTCGATGGGCATCGGTCCTCGATTCCTCTCCTGAGGGGGGGCGAAGGCCCGCGTCAGTCCGAGCGGACCTCTCCTTCGTGTCGCTCGAGGCTCCGCTTCAGCTCCTCGGTGGGAAGATCGCACAGCGGGCACATCGCCCCCGTGCAGCTCTCCCCGTACTCGAGGCACACGACCTCGTCCTCGCGCTCCCCGGTCTCGGGGTTCACCCGGGCCCCGGGCTTCACGATCACCTCGACCTGCCTGTCGCACGCGGAGCAGTACGCGCGGTGCGTGTCCATCACGTCTCCCCTGTCCCGGAGGGACCGGTCCGGCGTTGCCGGGGGCCCGCCGCGTCGCAGGCGCCCGGCTCGGACCCGCAGGACCCCCCGCAGCCCCCTCCGCAGCCGCGCCGCGTGCCGGGGCGGAACGCCCCGAAGGCGACGAACAGCGCCGCGAGCCCCAGTATGCTCCAGAAGGTCGTCAACGTCCAGCACCCCCCTCGCCGCTCACGCGCTGAACAGCCCGGCGAACCCCATGAAGGCGAGCGACAGGCTGCCGGCGATGATCAGCACGAGTCCCATGTTGCGGGCGACGGCCGGAACGCTCGAGAGCTCCGACGTCTCCCGGATCGAGGCCATCAGCACGAGCGCCAGCGTGAGTCCGAGTCCGGCGCCGAGCGCGAAGAACAGCCCCTCCAGCAGGCCGTATCCCCGGTTCGTCTGGAAGATGGCGAATCCGAGGATCGCGCAGTTCGTCGTGATCAGGGGCAGGAAGATCCCGAGCTCCCGGAACAGGGCGGGGCTGATCTTCTTGATCGCCATCTCCACGATCTGCACGAGCGACGCGATGACCACGATGAACGAGATCAGCCTGAGGTACGGCGCGAACGGCAGGATGAAGCTGTTCAGGAACCAGGCGCTGAGCGAGGTGATGACGAGGACGAAGATGTTCGCCATCCCCATCCGGAGCGCCGTCCCGACACGCGCGGACACGCCCATGAACGGGCAGAGCCCGAGGAAGAGGCTGAGCGTGAAGTTGTTGATCAGCATCGCCGAGATCAGGATCCAGAACAGCTCGCCCATCACGCGGCCTCCTCTCTGGACGGCGTCGCCACCCCGTGCGGCCACTGCCGGACCCGGATCGTCTCCGACCTCCGCTCCTTCCACCATCCGAACGTCAGCAGGATGAAGCCGAGCGTGAGGAACCCGCCCGGAGGCAGGATGAAGATCACCCACGGCTCGAACCGGTTGCCGAACAGGGGCATCCCGAGGACGGAGCCGTTGCCGAGGATCTCCCGAAACGTGCCCATCATCAGGAGCGCGATCATGAAGCCGGTTCCCGTGCCCACGGCGTCCAGCACGGCGCGGCCGACCCGGCGCCTCGAGGCGAACGCCTCCTGGCGTCCGAGGATCATGCAGTTCACCACGATCAGCGCGATGAACGCTCCGAGTTCCTTGTGGATCAGCGGCACGACGGCCGCGAGCACGAGATCGGCGATCGTCACGAAGGTCGCTATGATCAGTATGTACGCTGAGATCCGCACCTCGTGCGGGATGACCTTCTTGAACGTGGAAACCAGCAGGCTGGAGCCCGTCAGAACGAAGAAGGTGGCCAGTCCCATCGCCAGGCTGTTCGCCACCGTGTTCGTGACCGCCAGCGCCGGGCAGAGCCCGAGCAGCTGCACGAGAACCGGGTTCTCCTTCCAGATGCCGCGGACCAGGTCCTGCCCCGGCGTCGTCTCTCTCATGAGCCGTCCCCCCGCGTGGGACTCCGGTCCGTGCCCGGGCTCCCGGCGGTCGCGCCGGGCGAGGCGTCCGCCGACGTCGCGGCGGCCGGGACTGCCGGGGCCGCCGCGTCGAGCAGCGGGTCGAGGGCCTCGATCCGGTGGTTGATGATCCCGATCACGGTGCGCGAGGAGATCGTGGCGCCCGTGATCATGTCGACCTCGTTCGCGCCGCCCTCCCCGGCGCCCTTCTTCACGCCCCGGAGCGGCGCCTCGACGCCTCGGAACGCCGTGACGAACGCGGAGTCCTTGATGATCTTGTCCCCCAGCCCGGGCGTCTCCTTGCTCTCGAGAACGCGCATCGCCAGCACCTGGTTCGCGGCCGGGTCGAAGCCGAAGATCACGAGGATCACGTCCTGGAACCCCGACTCCTGGCCGGTGATCGCGTAGCCGAGCGGCTCGCCGGAGGCGTCGAGGCCGAGGTGGATCTTCTCCGCCGTGACCGTGTCGGCGCCCGGCGGCGGCGTCTCCGACAGACCCGCGGCCGTGACGTACCAGGTCCGCACGGTCTCGGGACCGTGCAGCACGTCCTGGATCGCGGCCCGCAGCGCCTCGGCGCGGTGCGCCTGGATCCGGGGGTTCGCCCAGCCGAACGCGAGCACGATCACCAGTCCGGCCAGCGCGCCGGCGAGCGCGAGGGTGGCGATGAGCCGGGCCGAGGAGACCTCGGGTCTTGCCGGGGCGTCCGGGGGAAGGCCCGCTCCCTCTCGCGGCTCCGTGGCCGGCGGTGCCTGCGGCAGTTCCCTGCTCACGCCGCCTCCTTCCGCCGCTCGTGGCCGAACACGCGCGGCTGCGTCCAGCGGTTCAGGAAGGGGACCATCGCGTTCATCAGCAGGATCGCGTACATGACGCCTTCCGGCAGCCCGCCCCACACCCGGATCAGCACGACCAGCAGGCCGATCCCGAGCCCGTAGATCCAGGTCCCGCGCCGTGTCACCGGCGACGTCACCATGTCCGTGGCCATGTAGACGGCCCCGAGCATCAGCCCGCCCGAGAACAGCATGAACAGGGGGTCCTGGAAGCGGGTCGGGTCGATCAGCCACAGGAGCCCGGTGAAGATGGCGACCGTGAGCAGGATCGAGGCGGGGATCCGCCAGTCCAGGTACTTCTTGACGGCGAGGTAGATCCCGAGCGCCAGGATCAGCAGGCCGGACGTCTCCCCGAGCGAGCCGCCCGTGCGCCCGATCACCAGGTCCGCCAGCTCGGTGCCGACCCGCTCGAACTTCCAGGCGCCGAGCGGGGTGGCCGAGGTGACCAGGTCCGGCGTCTGCGCCGACATCAGCGGGAAGGCGAAGTTGTCCCCGCGAAGCGTCCACCAGGACGCCGGCCCGGCCGGCCAGGTCGTGATCGCGGTCGGGAATGCCGCCTGCAGGAACGCCCGCCCGAGCAGGGCGGGGTTGAACACGTTCTGGCCGAGGCCGCCGAACACGAGCTTCCCGAAGCCGATCCCGAACGCGCCCCCCGTGAAGGCCATCCACAGCGGGAAGCCTGCGGGGAGGATGAGGCCGAGCAGGACGCCCGTGATCAAGGCGGAGCCGTCTCCCAGCGCGCCGCGACGCCCGAACGCCCGCTCGGTGAGGACGGCCCCGGCCGTGGAGGCGCCGATCACGAGGGCGGCGCTCGGACCGAACCAGTAGATCGCGGCCGCCACCAGGGGAACGAGCGTGGCGTTGACGGTCCACATGATCCGCGGGGTCGAGTGCGGCGACTGGACGTGCGGCGAGGCCGCGATCCGCAGGAGGACGTCCTCCTGCGTGCGTCCCGCACCGACTCCCACGGCGGCGCGGCTCACGCCGCCTTCTCCGTCGTCTTCCGTCTCCGGAGCATGTTCTTGCCCAGCGCGAACATCTGGGACAGCGGGATGTGCGAGGGACAGACGTACGAGCAGGAGCCGCAGAGCATGCAGTCCATGAGGTGGGCTTCCTCCATCGCCTCGTACCGGCCGGCCTGCGCGAGCGACCCGAGGAGGGAGGGGTTCAGGAACACGGGGCACGCCTCCAGGCAGCGCCCGCAGTGGATGCAGGGGTGGACCCGGAGCGGCCGTGCCTCGGCCTCCGTCAGCACAACGATCCCGGTCGTGCCCTTGATGATCGGCGTGTCGAGGTCCGGCGTGGTGGCGCCCATCATCGGCCCGCCGAACACGATCTGCGACGCGTCCTCGGTCAGCCCCTCGCAGAAGGCGAGCACGTCCCTCAGCTTCGCCCCGACCGGGACGATGAGGTTCGACGGTCGGCGCACGCCCGGGCCCGTCACCGTGACGACCCGCTCGATCAGGGGCAGTCCCGTCTCGAACACCTCGGCGATGCAGGCGATCGACCCGACGTTCTGGACGACCACGCCCACGTGCATCGGGAGCTTGCCCGAAGGAACCTCCCGGCCGGTCACGACCTCGATCATCATCTTCTCCGCGCCCTGCGGGTACTTCACCGTGAGCGGGAGGACCGACACGTCGAGGTCGGAGGGCAGCGTCTCGCGGAGCTTCGCGATGGCATCCGGCTTGTTCCGCTCGACGCCGATGATCGCCCGCTCCACCCCGAGCGCCTTCATCATGATCCGGATCCCGAACTGCACGCGCTCCGGGAACTCCACCATCGTCCGGTGGTCGGTGGTGAGGTAGGGCTCGCACTCCGCCCCGTTCACGATCAGGGTGTGGACGCGGGTGCCCTTCGGCGGGAGCAGCTTCACGTGCGTCGGGAAGGCGGCGCCGCCGAGCCCCACCACGCCCGCCTTCTGGACCTCCCGCACCACCTGCTCCGGGTCGAGCCCCTCCCAGCGCGCGACGATCCGCGGCCGCGGCACCTGCGGCGACCAGCGGTCGGTCTCGATCACGACGCTCTCGGCCATGCTCCCGTCGGGGTGCGGCCACAGCCGGAGGTCCCTCACGACGCCGGCGCCGGAGGCGTGGATCGGAACCGAGATGAACCCGTCCGCCTCCCCGACCTTGTCGGCGCGCTCGACCCGGTCCCCCCGCTTCACGATGGGGATCGCGGGGCGCCCGGCGTGCTGGCGGAGCGGCAGGACGATCTCGTCGGGGAAGGGCATGCGCCGGATGCGCACGCCTTCCGTCAGCGACTTCCGCTCCGGTGGATGGACTCCGTGCCGGAACGTGTCGGAGCTGAACATGCTCTTGAACATGCGTATCCCGTCAGCCGCCCGCCCGCATCACGGGCGGCCCCGCATCAGTTGAACGGTTTCGCGCGCTCGATCCACTTGTCCAGGTCCTTCTCCTTGGGATTCAGCGGCGTGCCCGGGTGAATGATCCCCGCGGTGCAGCGCTCCGCCGCCTGGACGATCTCGGCGAAGGTCCCGGCCCTGGGGTCTTTGATGTACGCCTGCTTGTTCTCGTCGTAGGCGAACATCTTCTTGTTGACGTTGATGCACTCGTCGCAGGAGGTGCAGCGGACCGTCTCGATGTACGGCTCCATCACGAGCCCTTCGTCCTCGGCTTCGGGCTCCGCGACCGCGGCCGCCCCCCCGCGGGGGGCAAGCTCCGGTTCCGGCTCCGCCCGCGGCGCTGCCGCGGACTTCGGCGCCGCCGCGACCGCCGTGCCACCGCCTCCGAGCTCGGAGGCGAGGCCGGAGACCTCGTCGGCGCTGATCGGCCTCAGTCCGGGCTCCGAGCGGGCGCGGCCGAGCAGCTCGGTCACCGTCAGCTTCCCGTCACCCGAGCGCAGCAGCCCCTCGGCGAGCCGCCGCGCCACGAGGGCCGGCATGCCCTGCTTCAGCTCCGCGATCGTCCGCTCGTACTCGGCGCGGACGGCGGAGAGCTTCGCCTCGAAGTCCGCCTCGAGCTCGGTCGCGATCGACTCGCGCACCGTCGAGGGAACCTCGAGCCCGGCCAGCTCCTTGAGCTGCGACCAGAACAGGAGCCGGTCCTCGGCGAGCTTCACCATCTCCAGCGAGCAGCCGAGACGGTCCAGCTTCTTCCCGGCGCCGATCGTCCAGATGAACGGCTTCTTCCCGGCGCGCTCCTCCCCGGAGAGGCCGAGGACCTCGTGGAACGGGAGCTGGACGTCGTCGTCCCAGTCGTCCCGCGGAATCGGCCGGAAGTGCTTCTTGAACCGGCCTTCGGTCGCCGCCCAGTCCGCCGTCGTGACCGGGAGCTGCAGCTTCGCCGGGTTTCCCTCGTCGTCCTCGTACTCGAGCTCATAGGTCGGCCAGGCCTCGTCCACGTCGGGATTCCCGGCGAGGTCGAGGCAGTCGGCGATCGTGGGGCCGGCGTCCGGGTCGTAGACCAGGAACGGGAAGGCGCGTCCCTCGAGCGCGAAGCGCGCCGCGTTCGGCGCCCACTCGTCGGCGAGCCCGTGCTCGACCGGGCAGGGCGTGTAGATGTTGAACACGGCGGGGCGGTGGGACTTCAGCCCGCGGATCACGCCGCCGATCATGTGCGAGGCCGAGGCCTGCGACGACTGGAGGACGAAGGCGCCGCGGTGCGCGATCGCGATCAGCGACAGCTCCTTCCGGACCTCCTCCTTGCCGTGCTGCGCCTTTCCGTAGGCGGCCATGTCCGAGACCTGGCCGGTGAAGCCGCTCGTGCAGGCCTGCCCGCCGGTGTTCGAGTAGACCTGGGTGTCGAGGACGATCACCCGGATCGGCTTCCCGGACGCGAGGAGCCGCGACAGGTTCTGGAAGCCGATGTCGAGCATCGCTCCGTCGCCGCCGATCGCCGTGATCGGCGGGCAGAGGTCGAACTCCTCGTTCGTGAAGTCCTGCCAGTCGAGCACGGCGAGCGCGGGCTCGTGCTCGGCCGGGTCGTACGCGTCGTCGACGAGAAGACGCGCTCGGCGTACGTCGCGGAAGTTGTCCGCCATCTTCCGCATGTGTCCCTCGAAGATCCCGATCGCGACCGAGGGGGAGTCCTGGAACAGGTGGTTCACCCACGGATACGGGTACGGATTGTACGGGTAGGTCGAGGCCCACACCGACGAGCAGCCGGTGCTGTTGCTGATCCCGAGGTTGGCCCGACCCTGGCCGCTCGGGCCCTCGACGTAGCGCCAGTGCAGGTCCTCCAGCGCTTTCTTTGATTTCACCAGGCGCTGCAGCAGGACGCGCTTCTCCTCGTCGATCCTGACGGGCGCCTCGCCCGACGCCGCGGCGGCGAGGTCGAGGTCTGCGTCCGCCGAGAGGAGCTCGCGCGCCTTCCGGTCCAGCCCGCCGATCAGCCGCTCGAGCTCGGCGACGAACTTCTCGACGCGCGGCTGCATCAGCGACTCGACGGTCGAGACGATCAGGTGGACCGCGGTCTTCTCCCCGCAGCCCATGCAGGCGCCGTCGCCGCCCGCCATCGTGCGGTAGTTCTCCTTCTTCAGGAGGAGCGTCGGGAGGACGCCGATCCCCTCCTCCACGCTGCGGACGTTGACGTAACGGTCCGGCGTGTCGGGCAGGTTCTCCCACAGGGCCCAGTTCCGCTCCAGCTTCTCCTGCTGCTCCTCGGTCTGGTGCGTCGTGACGAGCGCCCCGTCCGCGCAGACGTCCACGCAGATGTTGCAGCCCTTGCAGGCCTCCGGATTCACCGTGATCGAGAGGAGGCCGCCCGTGCCCGCCTCCTTCCTCTCGTGCACGTCGAAGAAGGGGACGGTCTTTGCGAGCGGGGCCTCGGCGAGCGTCGAGTAGACGGCGGCGAACTCCTCGTTCAGCGCCCGCTTCCGCTCGGCGTCCCACGGGAGCTTGTCCACCAGGTTCGCGTACGCCGTGGAGACGGTGTCCGCGAAGGTCGTGAACGGCACCGCCTTCAGGACCTTGCGGGCCTCGCGGGCCAGGTTGCCCGACACGGACTGGATCCGGTCGAGGGACCGGCCGTTCTGCGCCGTGCGGATCGCGGAAAGAATGACGTCCTCGACCGTGCTCACGAGGCCGGGGATCGCCGCGTCCGGGCACTGCGTCCAGCACTGGGCGCAGCCGGTGCACTTCGAGGCGATGAAGTCGGGCACCTCGAACCGGATGTCCGACATGTCGCGCACGGTGCTCGTCGCGGCCGGGATCGCGCTGATCGCGACGAACGGGTCGGCGATCACGTCCTGCTCGAGGCCGCACAAGGAGCAGACCTGCTCCCAGAAGCGTCCCTGGTTTCCGATCCCGGGCGCCTGGTTCGGGTGGTCGAGCAGGGCGGGGATCGCCCCCACCGCCGCCTCCGCCATTACCTCGCTGCCTTCGGCCTGCTCCTCGAGCAACGGGACTTCGAACATCTCGTCGAACCCGCGGCGGATCACCCGCACGTTGTCCTCGACCACGCGCTCGCCGAGGTGGCCGAACTTCTTCTCGACCTGCTTGCCGATCCCGTCGAACAGCCGCTCCTCGTCGAGCCCCTCGCGCTCCATCACCGGCGAGGCGCGGAAGAAGGCGCCGAGGAAGGCCGTGCCCTGCATCCGGTAGCGGAGCTCGGGATCGGAGGCCTCGTCCATCGCGATCCGGAAGGCGTCGAGGCCGAACACCCGGATCCGCTTCTCCCGAATCGCCTGGCGGGACTGCGGCGGGAACGAGCGCCACAGCTCCTCCGCCGACCGCTCGCTCTGGATGACGAACACGCCGCCCTCCGCGAGCCCGGAGAGCGGGTTGGAGGTGCGGAACACGTTCGGGTCGGGAGACAGCACCACGTTCACGTGCTTGAGCTCGCCGTTCAGCCGCACCGGCTCGTGCGAGAGGATCCCGTAGAAGGTCGTCGGCTGCCCCTTCTTCTCGGAGCCGTACTTGGGGTTCGCCTTCACGTGGTAGCCGCACAGCTCATGCGACGTGAGGACCACGTTCTTCCCCATCGTGATCGCGCCCCATCCGCCGATCGAGTGGATGCGGATCGAGATCGCGTCCTCCGGCAGCAAGTTGATCTGCCGCTCCGGCACGAGCGCGCGCTCGGCGAGGTCGGGGTAGTGGTCGAGCAGCTCCTCCTGCCAGATCTCGAGCTTCGGGAGCTTCGTGCCCTCCCGGATGAAGTCGATGCCGAGGTAGAAGAAGCGGCGTCCCCTGCCCTCCGGGAGCATGTTGTCGACCGCGAGGACGAGGTCGGCGGGCTGGAGGTCGCGGCTGCCGAATCCGAAGCCGGCCGAGTAGAACTCGGGCACGTCGTCGGAGCGGATCGCCGCGATCCCGGCGTGAGGCAGGATGCCCGACTTCACGCGTCCGTTCTCGACCGCCTTCGCCATCGCGACGCGGATCTCGCGCAGCAGCGGGTTGTCCACGGCGAGCGGCTGGTCGCACCTCTCCAGCACGGTCACGCCCTTCTTCCCGCGGAGGAGATGGCTGATGCGGTCCGCCGGAAAGGGGCGGAACATCGTGACGTCGAGCACGCCGACCCTGAGCCCCCGCTCCTCGCGCAGCCAATCCACGACCGCTTCGGCGTTCGACACGACGGAGCCCTGCCCGACGAGCACCCACTCCGCGTCCTCGATCCGGTATCCCTGCGCCCGCTCGTAGAGACGCCCGGTGAGCTCGTGGAACTCGCGCATCGCCAGGTCCGCGAGCGCGGCGACGTGGTCGAAGTAGAACGGCCGCTGCGCCGCCACGCCCTGCATGTAGCTGTCCTGGTTCTGGACGGGCCCGAGCAGCGCGGGATAGTCGTAGTTGAACATCTCGGGGATTCGGCGGCGTGTCTCGCCGAAGGTCAGCTTCTGCGCCGGCGTCGGCGACTCGATCAGGTCGGACGGGTCGCCGAGGTACTCCCGGATCAACTCGCGCTCGGGGAGGAGCAGCGTCTCGATCACGTGGCTGGTGAGGAAGCCGTCCTGCGCCACGAGGCCGGGGTTGAGGGCGAGCTCCGCGATGCGGTGCGCGATCAGGTTGAGGTCGGCGATCCCCTGGACGTCCTTCGCGAACATCTGGAAGAAACCCGTGTCGTCGACCGCGTGGTAGTCGTCGTGGCCGGCGTGCACGTTCAGCGCGTGCTTCGTCATCGCGCGGGCGGCGACGTTGAGTACGTAGGTCAGGCGCTTTCCGACCGCCGCGTACAGCGACTCGTGCATGTACGCGATCCCCTGGCCGCTCGAGAAGTTCGTGGCCCGGAGGCCGGTCATGCTCATCCCGGCCGTGACCGCCGCGGCGGCGTGCTCGCCCTCCGGCTCGAAGAACAGGAGCCGGCGGCCGTTCACGTTCCTCTGGCCGGCCGCGCGGGCCGCCGCCCAGCCCTCGCCCATCTGGGTCGAGGGCGTGATCGGGTAGGCGCCCGCCGCCTCGCTGCCCGCGATCTCCATCTCGACCACGGCCGCGCTTCCGTCCATCGCCGTCCGGATCCCGGGGAAACGGACCTCGGCCGGGGCCGGCTGGCTCTTCTTCCGCATGATCATCACGTCTCGCTCCCTGCGAGGACGGGCCCCAGCCGCAGCTCCTGCGCGCCTTCCACCCATCGGATCGCTCCGGTGGGGCAGCGCTCGGCGGCCGCGGGGGTCGCCCGGTCGATTCTCTCGTAGTCCACGACGGCGAGGCCATTCCGCATCGACACGACCTCCGGCGCGTCCGCCGCGCAGCGCCCGCAGGCGTTGCAGGCGACGGCGCAGAGGTCGGTCGCGGCCTCGCCCTCGAGGAGGTTCCGGCACTGCACGATCAGCTTGTGGTCCAGCGGCATCAGCACGAACAGGTCGAGCGGGCACGCCTCGACGCAGTCTCCGCAGGCCGTGCACTTGTCGACGTCGACCTCCGGGAGGTCGAACTCGTTCATGCGGATGGCGTCGAAGTCGCACGACACGGCGCAGTCCGCGAGGCCGACGCACCCCCACGGACAGGCCTTTCCCCCGCCGCTCACCGCGACCGCCGCGGCGCAGCTCGCGATCCCGTCGTAGATCGCCTTCACGGGCGCCACGTGCGCGCCGCCCGCGCAGAGCAGCCGGGCGACCCGCTTGTTCGCCTCGCCGGCGTCGACGCCGAGGAAGGCGGCGGCGTCCTCCCGCTCGGCCTCGCTCATCACGGTGCACCCGGCCGGGGCTACGACGCCCTGTACCGCCGCCTCCGCGAAGGCGCGGCAGCCGGCGTAGCCGCAGGCCCCGCAGTTCGCGCCCGGCAGGATGTCCGTGAGCGCGTCGATGCGGGGGTCCTCCCACACCCGGAGCTTTCGGTTCGCGGCGGCGATCAGGATGCCGAACGTGAGCCCGACGCCCCCGAGGACCGCGACCGACCCGAGAATCGACTGAACGGTCATGCCGATCCGGGGCCGGCCTGGTGGAGGATCCACGCGGCGAGCAGGTCGGCGTCCGTCGCGGGCGCCGAACGCGCCTCTCCGTCCACGGAGGGCATCACGAACGCGGGGGCCGGCCCCGCGGCCAGGGATCGCAGCTGCCGGAGCTCCTCGGCCTGCCGGAAGGCGCTGATCCCGCCGAGCGTCCGTTTCGGCTCCTCGTCGGGGAGATGGGTGACCGAGAGGCGAAGGCCGACGGGCCCGTCCGGTCCCGGCCTGTGCTCGAATCGGGCGCAGCCGGCCGGGACGAGGGCGGCGATCGCCGGTCCGTCGACCTGGCCCGACCGCGCCAGCTCCTCCGGGTCGTCCGTCTGCAGGACGTGCACGCCCGGGGTCACGCACGGCACGAGCGCCGCCGCCGGCGCCGCGCCGTCGACCAGGAGCACGAGCTTCTGGGATCCGTCGAGGAAGTCGGCGAGGCCCCCCGCCCGGAGGTCGCAGCCGTCCACCCGGAGTACGAGCGGCGGCGCGATCTCCCGCTCCCGCCGGCTCCACAGCGACGCCGGGAAGTGATCGATCCACCCCTTGTGGTCGTCGGCCCGGAAGCGCCCCGTGCGCGCCAGTTCCGCCGTGCGGGCGGCGCCGAACGCACGCCCCGCCTCGGCGAGCAGCCGGGAGACGGCCGCGGGGAGGTCGCTCCCCTTCGGCACCCGGGCCACGAACAGGTCGTCCTCCCGCGCCGCGAGCGATTCGAGCGTCTCGATCGCCCGCTCGAGGTGCACGCGGCTCGCCTCGTCCAGCGACTGCCCGGTCGTGAACAGGGACGCGAACTTCTCCACGTCGATGTGGCCGCCCGCGAAGCTGCCGAGCTCCGCGGCCGCCTTGCGGAGACCGGTGTCCTGGTCGCCGCTTCCCGCCTCGAGGAGTCCGCGAAGCTGGTCGACCGTGCCGATCAGCGCCGAGCGGTAGTCGTCGCGCGCCCCCGCCACGGCGGCGAGCGCCTTCAGAGTCAGATCGTCATACGGCATATTGTTCGAGCTCTTCGTTCAGGATCCGGAGCTTCTCGTCGGCGGAGTGCAGCGGCAGGTGCCGCGTCTCCTCGTAGCGCGGCCGGCTCTCGTCCCGGAAGAACACCCCGACCCGGATCCGGTCCGGGTCCTCGGCGAGCCGCCGGGCGTCGGCCATGTTCCGGGGGTCGTGGCGAACGACGTGCTTGTAGATGGCGTGGAGGTCCGGGACCTCGATCCCGTCTGGATGCTCGAGCATCTCGATCATGTCGGGGTTCCGGACCGCATCCTGGTAGATGTCGCCGGTGTAGGCCGGGCACCGCTGCAGGATCCGCACGAACGCGAAGCCGCGGTGCCGGTAGGCGGCGGCGATCGTCGCGTACAGGTGGGCCGGCATCCACTCCGCCGTCTGCGCCACGAACGAGGCGTTCGTCACGCCGAGCGTCGCCTCGATCGGGTTCAGCGCCGGCAGGAAGCTCCCGAGCGGCTGCGTGTTGGTCCGGTAGCCCTGCGGCGTCGTCGGCGACGTCTGCATCTTGGTGAGCCCGTAGACGTTGTTGTCCAGCATCAGGGTCACCATGTCGACGTTGTAGCGCGTGGCGTGCAACCAGTGCGCCGCCCCGATCGAGGTGCAGTCCCCGTCCCCCATCACCACGAACACGTGAAGGTCCGGCCGGTGCAGCTTGATCCCGGTCGCGACCGGGAGGGCTCGCCCGTGGATGCCGTGGAAGCCGTACGCGTTGACGTAGTGCGGGAACCGGCTCGAGCAGCCGATGCCGGACACGAACACCGTCTGCTCGGGCTTCAGCTGCTCGGCCGCGAGCAGCTTCTGCACGGCGGTGAGGACCGAGTGGTCCCCGCAGCCGGCGCACCAGCGCGAAACCGCGCCCTCGTAGTCGCCCATCGAATACTCGTGCTCCTCCTCGATGGGGAACAGGAGCGAGCAGCTGTGCGAGATCATGCGGAACCCTCCCTCGGCACGTGCGTGCGGATCACGTCGTGGATCACCCCCGGCCGGAGCGGCTCGCCGAGGACGCGGGTCCAGCAGTCCACGTCGACCAGCGTGCTCGCGCGGAGCAGCCACGCGAGCTGCCCGCGGCGGCGGTTCTCGTCGGTGACGTAAGGCTGCCCCGGATCGTCGCTGTAGTTGATCTCGACCGTCATGACCTTCCGGAAGCGCCGGAAGATCTCCTTCAGCCCCGGCTCGAGCGGCGACAGGAAGCGCAGGTGCAGCGAGGAGACCGCGTGGCCCTCCTCGCGCGCCCGCTCCGCCGCCTCCTCGATCGCGCCCTTCGTCGAACCCCAGCCGACCACGAGCAGGTCTCCCGTGTCCGGGCCGACGACCTCGGGCGGACGGAGCGTGCCGTGCAGCACCGCCAGCTTCCGGCTCCGCATCACCGAGGAGCGCTGGTTGATGTCGGACCCGTAGGCGACGTGGCTCTCCTCGTCGTGCGCGAGCCCGGTGAGCGTGTGCATGCCGCCCGGCTGACCCGGGACGAAGCGGCGCGACAGGCCCGTGCGCGGGTCCCAGTCGTAGGGCTTCATCCCGTCCGGAACGGGACTCATGTCGGGCCGGGACCCCTGCCAGGCCGGGTCGAGCGCCGGCCGGGGGAAGGGCTGCACGCCGGTCGCGAGGTTCGCGTCGGTGAGCACGATCACGACCGTGCGGAAGGTCTCCGCGATCCGGCGGGCCGTGACCATCGCGTGGAAGCACTCCTCGATCGTCGCCGGGGCGAGGACCACGTGCGGAGCGTCGCCCGGCTGGCCGAAGATCGAGGCGAGGAGGTCCGACTGCTCCACCTTCGTCGGGAGCCCGGTCGACGGACCGCCCCGCTGGACGTCCACCACGACGAGCGGGATCTCCGTCATCACCGCCAGCCCTATGAACTCGGTCTTGAGCGCGAGTCCGGGGCCCGAGGTGATCGTGAAGGCGACCTTGCCGGAGTAGCTGGCCCCGATCGAGACGCCGGCCGCCGCGATCTCGTCCTCCGCCTGGTGGACGATTCCGCCGAACCTGTGGAAGATCTCTCCCAGCTGGTGGGAGACCGAGGTGGCCGGCGTGATCGGGTACATCGCGGCCAGCTCCATGCCGGCCGCGACGGCGCCGAACGCGACCGCCTGGTTCCCGTTCATCACGACCGTGTTCTCGACCGCGAGCTCGCGCGGGACGTCGATCCGCACTCCGAGGTGCTCGTCCGCCCAGGCGTGGCCGAGCTCGAGGAGCTTCACGTTCTTCTCGTAGACCTCCTCGGACTTCTTCCGGAACGCGTGCGCGATCTGCTCGCGCGCGAGGTCGAGGTCGCGGTCGAAGATCCAGCTGAGCAGCCCGAGCGCGAACATGTTCTTGCCCTTGCGGGCGTTGTCCACGACGGTGAGGCACTGTTCCTCCATCGGGACCTCGATGATCCGGTAGCCCCGCTCGCCGAGCTCGGCCATCGCGGCGGCCCACTCGGCCCGGATGTCCTCGTCACGATGGTCCTTCCACATGCTCTCGAGCAGGATGAGCGCGTCGTCCTCGAGTGCGTCGAGCCGATGACGGGCGAGCAGCACCTGCTCGTTGAACGCCACGCAGACGTTCGTGCGGTCGCCCCAGTTCGTCACTTGCTTCGCCCCGATCCGGATCCGGTTTCCACTGGCGCCGGCCGGGATGCGCGGCGGCGGCTGGATCTCGGCGGGGATGATCTCGACCGTCCAGACCCCGTTGCCCATCTTCGCGCTCACGGCGCCGAAGATCTGGCCGCACTTCTGCGCGCCCTCGCCGGAGTCCGATACGACTTCCACGGTGTGCTGGCGGACCCGGATCACCTCGATCCCGCCCTTCTCGGAACGGGTCGCCGTGGGGGACTCCGCCACCGGGGAGTTCATCGTCATGTCTCGTTCCTCTGGTTTCGTTCGGCTCCCGGCACGCAGCCGGGCGCCGTCCTTCCCGTCGTCCCGGAGCCCGTCCGGACCCCCCGCAGGGGGGACCCGAACGCACGGTGCATCTTCTGTGCCAGATCGGCCCGCGGTCCGCGCGTTGCGCAACCTACTGTCAATCCTCTAGTTGACGGCGACATCCGGGGACCAACGATCGATCGGGGGACCGAATCGGGTCACATCGTCACGTTCGCACCGGGCCGTCTCCCGGGTGCTTCCGGCCGGGGTCCGGCGACCGTCGAAGCGAGCGACGGACTGGGTTACACCGCGGGGGCCCGGAAGTACCCCCCGCGGGAGCTCACCCGGGCGACGGGTCGAGGGTCCCGATGTAGGGGAGCGCCCGGAAATGGTCGTCGAAGTCGAGCCCGTAGCCGACCACCCACGAGTCCGGGATCTCGAACCCGACGTAGTCGACCTCGACCACCGCCTCCTGGTGCGGCTTCCGCACGAGCACGCAGCTCCGCAGGGAGGCGGGCCGCCGGGCCCGGAACAGCCGCATCAGGTACGCGAGCGTCGACCCCGTGTCGAGGATGTCCTCCACGATCAGCACGTGGCGGCCCTGCACGGGCACGCGCGCGTCCATGATCAGCCGGACGCCCGTCGAGCCCGAGCCCGCCTCGTAGCTGGAGAGGGCGATGAAGTCCACGCGGCGCGGGATCGTCAGGGCCCGCGAGAGGTCGGCGAGGAACATGTAGGCGCCGCGCAGGACGCCGATCAGGAGCACCTCCCCGACCCCAGCGTAGTCCGCGTCGATGGCGCGCGCGATCCTCTCCACCCGCTCGCGGATCCGCCCTTCGGAGATCAGCTCCCGGACGCGCTCTCCGCTCACGGTCGACCCGTCGCGCCGCTCAGAGCGCGATGCCGAGGCCGAACGAGGCGATCAGGTCGTTCTGCAGCTCCGCGTCCTCGAACGGCTCCGAGTCGAACGAGGAGACGTAGTCGCGGATCTCGAGCCTCAGGAACCACGACTTGCCCAGCAGGACGTGCCCGCCGAACCCGATGACGCCGACCGGC
The DNA here is from genome assembly GCA_046484665.1 of Gemmatimonadota bacterium. Taxonomy (GTDB): domain Bacteria; phylum Gemmatimonadota; class Gemmatimonadetes; order Palauibacterales; family Palauibacteraceae; genus Carthagonibacter. Next base: position 27,719 of record JAWOIN010000093.1, on the reverse strand, counting down.
CTCGTCCGGCCGTCCATCGAGAACGTGATCTCGCCGTCCTCGCTCGACCCGGCGGCGGATCCGGTGTGGAGCACGCCGCCCCCGGCCAGGAAGTACGGACGGACGAGCGCGGCGGGGCCGCCGAGGTTCGGCCGGTACTGCAGCGTGCCGACCCCGTAGACGTAGTCCGTCGCGCCGAAGTCGAGCTCGACCGGGAACGTGCCGCCGGCGGGCAGGAGCTGGTAGGTGAAGTCCGGCCGGCTGTATCCTCCCAGCACTCCGATCCCCAGCCCACCCGGGAACCAGAGGTCGAGCCCGAGCGAGAACGCCAGCTGCGTCGAGAACTCCGCGGATACGCCGTCCTCCTGGCTCGCGAGGTCCCCGAGCGGCGTCAGCACGCCGACCCAGGCGGTGAGCTCGAGGCTGCTCGACGGCTCCCCGGCCGGGTACACGTTCTCGCCCGCGAGCGGAGACTGCTGCGCCGGGGCGACGCCGGCGCGAAGCAGAAGGAGCAGCGCGCCCGCGAGCAGCCCTGTCCACGGCCGAGTGCGCGTGCGGTCCAGCGGTCGATCGATGGTCATCGCAGTCGTCTTTCCGGTTGTGCGTCCGATTCGTCGTCGCGGACCGGCCTACCCGCGGCTCGACCCCGCTCCGGCCCGCGCCCCGTCTCCAGCCCCGACGGAGACCCGGAGACGGAAGTTTCGGCGGCCGCCCGCTCTCCCGAAAGGGCCGGGCGCGTACCCGTGCAGGATGAACACCCGATCGGACCCGTTCGATGCGGCGGCGATTCCCGACCGGCCCGACCGGGCGGCTCCGGGGGAACGTTTCGGGCTCGGCGGGCCTATCAGCAGCGGAAGGTCGTGGACGGAGCGCGGAGGGAGATGGGGTCGCGGGCCGGCCGCAGGGGCGGCGCGGTTCGAGGAAAGTCCGGGCTCCGCAGGGCACGGTGCCGGGTAACGCCCGGGCGTCGCGAGACGACGGAAAGTGTCACAGAGAACAGACCGCCGATGGCGGCTCCGGCCGCACAGGCAAGGGTGAAACGGTGGGGTAAGAGCCCACCGCGCGCGCCGGCGACGGCCGCGGCACGACAAACCCCACCGGGAGCAAGGCCGAGCAGGAGCGAGCGGCGGCCCGCCGCGCACGAGCTCCGGGTAGGCTGCACCAGGCGTCGGGTAACCGGCGTCGCAGAGAGATGACCCCGCGGGCCTTCGGGCCCGTCACAGAACCCGGCTTACCTCCCTCCGCGCCGGTCCGGGTCGAATAGACCCGGACCGCTCAGTCGTCCTCGCCGAAGGTCGCCATCGGCAGGCTCCGGATGGGGACCGGCACCTGCACCGTCGTCCTCTCCCCGCCGCGCACCTCGACCTCGACCTCCGGAGCCGGGCCGGATCTCCACGGCAGGGTCTCCCGGTCCACTTCGATCCGATACGAGCCCGGACGGATCGCGTCGAGGACTACGCCTCCGTCCCCGCCCGTGCGGAGCCGCCAGCTCGACGACCAGATCGACCCGAGCGCGAGGGATGCGCCCGCGACCGGGGGCTCGGCCTCGTCCCATGCCCCGTTCCCGTTCTCGTCGAGGAAGATCTCGATGCGCAGGCCCGCCGTCCTCACGACCGGGATCGCGATGGCGACGCCCCGCTGAACGAGCACGTCCCGGGGGGGGAGGAACTCCTCGCCCAGGTAGGCGGCGTCGATCTCGATGCGGCTGCCGACGTCCTGTCGAAACGCGAAGCGCCCGCCGGACCGCGTGATCGCTTCCTCGATCCCGAGCCGGAGACGCACTCCGTCGAGGAGGGGCTCTCCCGCGTCGTGCCGTCCGTCCGCGTTCCGGTCCTCGAACACGAATCCCTCCACCAGGGACGGTCGGCGCAGGGGAATCGGCAGGCCAAGCCCCTGTTGCAGTCCCGCGGAGAGGCGCCAGCGGGGCGACTCGAGCGAGGAGCGGGACGTCCGTTCGACGCCCAGGAACGCACGAAGGCTCCGGCCCAGGCTGATGATGCCGCCGGCCTCGAGGTCCAGCGTGGCGCCTCCGCCTCGCGCGCCATCGAAGACCGATGCCGAGGCGTACGCCTCGTGCCCGGATCCGAGCCCGTGGGATACGTACGCGTCGTAGATCCGGATCGGGCCGAGCAGCAGATCGTCCGCGTAGCGGGCGGAGGCCCGGGCCCACGTCGTGCGGCCGCGGATCGCCGCGCCGACCCGGATCTCGAGCACCTTCCCCTCGAGCCCGTCCAGACTCTGGGACCCCGCCTCGACGCTCGCATCGACGTGGACCGGCCCGGCTCTCGTCCAGACCGCGCCCCGGGCCGTGCCCCGGACTCCGTCGCGCGGCCCGGTTCTCGACTGCAGCCGACCGGTGACCTCCGCCGTCAGCGGTCGGGACGCGACCCGGAGGCCGAGGTGCCCGCCGTTCGTCTTCGCGACGCTCTCCGGAGAGGTCGTGGGGGCCCGGTTCTCGTAGACGGCTCCCAGCGCGGTCACCCTCGAAGAGATCTGCCCGGCGCCCGAGAGCAGGAACTGCGGCGCGGGAAGTCGCGGGTCCGCCGCCGACATGGGCCGGGTCCGCGCCGTGAGGTCGACGCTCCCGGCCCGGTCCCGGTAGGAGTACCGGACGTTCAGGGCCGGTCCACTCTCCTCTTCGCCGGTCCGGGTGTCGCGGATGCGCATCCAGCCCGCATCCACACCGAGAAGATGGCCGGGACCCGGCTGCCCCTCGAACCGGGCCAGCGCCGCGTCCGTGCGGCTCTCCGGCCGGTCCAGCAGGTCGGTGCGCTCCGTGCTGCTGGCCAGCGCAGAGATCCGGGACCGTCCGAGGCTCCATCCTCCCTCGAGGGCCGCGACGTGCCCTTCGAGCGTTCTGCCATCGGGGGCCTGCGGACGCGCCGCCGTCGCCGCCAGGAAGAGGCGGCCCGGGCTCAGGAAGGACTCGGCGCCGCGTCCGAACCGCACGTACCCGAGCAGGTCGCTCGTCCGGCTCTCGACGTCGCCGACGACCGCGCTCCAGTCCGGATGTCGCAGCCCCAGCTGGAGTCTCGGGATCGCGGCGGCGTCGCGGAACGTCCCTCCGCCTTCCGACGGGTTTCCGATCCGTCCCGAGAAGTAGAGCTCCGTGCTCCGCGCGATCTCTCCGGAGCCGGTGATCGCGGCCACCCGCGAGCTCCGGACATCCGCCCCGGACGACGTGAGCGTGGACCCGACGAACACGGAGGCGGGCATCCGGACCAGCGACGGGAAGGCCCCGGCCGGCTCGCGGACGACGATCCTCACCGGACGGCTCTTCCGCGAGGCGATGCCGCTCGCCGCGACGCGAACGAGGAGTTCCGTGCCCGGGCGGGTCTCCCCGCCGACCCGCGCGACGAGCTCGCCTTCGACGACCCCCGCCCCGGGAAGCACGACGAGGGACTCGCCTCCCCGCGCCTCGATTCCGGCTCCCGCCTCGAGGGCGACGCGGACCGAGTCCGTCGCGTTCCCGAAGCCCCGGAGGGCGAAGCCGAGCCGGACCTCCCCGCCCGGCTCGACGGCCAGGGCGGACGGCGTGACCGAGAGATCGAACTCCCGCACGGCGGCGACCCGGAGGCGTACGGACACCGTGGCGCTCCCGCCCCCGTCCGACAGGAAGCGCACGCGGCCCGCCGGGAAGTCGCCTGCCGGGGCGACGGGAGGCACGCGCAGCGTCACAGGGAGGACGGCGCGTTCGTCCGCTCGCCAGCCGATGACTCCCGTCGGGGGCCCGATGAGCGTGACGCCCGCGGCAAGCTCGACCTCGAAGGCCACCTCCGACTCCCCGCCCGCGGCGCGGCCCGACGGGACGCTCTCGGGGATCGGGATGACGACCGTCGTGACGGAGCCCGGAGCGATGGCCGCAGCTTCCGGGGCGGGTTCCTGCGCGCGGGCGAGCCCGTGGGAGAAGGTGATCAGCGCGCAGATCGCCAGGGGCGCTACGAGCGAGCGGCGGGGGGCCGCGGCGCGCATCAGAGCTTCGCCGAGGTGAACGTGATGACGGCCGAGTACGTGTCCGGGGCGTCGCGCTCCCAGTCCAGCCGGGCCCGGAGCTCCACCGAGACGATCTCGTTCGCGAAGCCCGATGCGACGGGTTGGTTCCACGCCGAGATCGGCTGCCAGGCCGCCTGTCCCGCGAGCCGCCATTCGAGGTCGGAGATCGGCTTCCCGTATCCCCCGAGGTCGGGGTCGTCCGACCGGACGCACAGCTCCCAGCCTCGCGAGCCGCCGCCCCTCGGGATCACGCGGATCGACATGGGATCGGCCAGGACCCAGCCCGTCTCGAACTCGGCGATCCCCGGGACGGGAAACACGACGAGACGCGGCTGGACGATCAGCCGGTAGCGGCCGGCCTCCGACGAGCACGCCTGTCCCGAGGCCCGCGAGGGAAGGAGCCCGATCGATGCCAGCACGAGCAGCGCGAGCCCCGGCGCGTGTCGCCACGCTCCCGGACTTCGCATCGGTCAGTCGCCTTCCACCCGGAACCTGACCTGGGCTCCGATCAACGCGTCGTCGCCGAGGTCGAGGATGGAGACGGCGACGTAGCGTCCGGGCTCGAGGGACACGCCGAGCGGGACGTCGATCCGTCTCCGGTGCCCGGGCAGGACGGAGGCCGCCTCGATCCCGGCGGTCCCGACGCGCGCGCCGTCGAACGCGAGGATGTCGACCGAGCCCCGGGCCTGGATCGGCCAGCTCCCGTCGTTCCGGAGGTCGAGCCGGAGGACCCTCCGCCCTTCCCGTTCGAGGACCTCGGCGTGGCGCACGGTCGCCGCCCGGGACGGCTCTCCGGCCAGGCCGAACACCTTGACCCCGATTCGCGCGCCCACGAGGAGGCCCTCTCCCGCCGACGCGGGGCTCTCCACGAACACCAGGGACCAGCAGGTCTCCGCCCCCACGTCGGGTTCGAGCCGGATGGAAACCGGCTGGACGCGGCCCGGCGGGAGGCTGAACGCGTCGGGCGAGAAGCGGACGCGATCCCCGCAACCTCTCGGGTGCGCGCCCGGCTCCAGGAAGACGTGGTCGCCGAGCGAGTCCTGCTCGAAGTCGCGCACGTAGACGCGCAGGGAGAGCTCGCGGTCTCCCTCGTTCCGCACTCGGACGAGCGAGGTGGCCGGGTCCTCCGCCAGATCCTCTACCGGTGCGACCGCCAGCACGATGGGGGTGACCGAGAACTGCGCCCGTGCCGGCTCCGCCGTCCCGATCGAGGCGACGCCCGCCAGCGCGATGAGCGCGGGCGGGCATCGCCGCAGGGAGGAGAGGGCCGACGGACCCGGGGCCACCCGTGACTTCATCGGTCGGCTCGCCTTACTGGGCCACGACCGTGTACTTGATCGGGAGCGTGTAGATGCCCTCGAGGTCCTCGTCCCATTGGAGCTCGACTTCGTAGGACATATTGGTGGTGTATTGTCCCGGAACGAATGCGTCCACTTCCTGGGCCGCGTTCGTGAGGCCCGTGAACGCTCCCCCGTTCGCCGACCAGCGCAGCTCCGTCGACGGTTTGGCCGGCGGAGTGAGCAAGCCCGCGTAAACGAAGTTGTCGTCTTCAGCCTCGATCGTGAGCTCATATGGAACGTTGCCCTTCGTCGCGACCTGATTCGAGACGCCCCCGAGGCTCCCCGTGGAGAAGTCGGTGGACGTCGGGGCGAAGTCGAGGGCGGCGACATCGATGTTCACGAACAGCAGCGACCCGACAGTGAGAGTCGCCGTGGCGAAGGCCTCCGTCGGCTGGGCCTCGGCCCGGTCCGCGGTGACGCCGAAGGTCGCGGCGACGGCCGCCAGGAAAAGCAGCTTGCGCATTTTCGTGCTCCGTGTCTCTAAAGAGCTCTCGCCCCGGTCCGGGAACTTCCCGACGCGATCCGCGTCGATCGTGGGGCCGTTGTCGCGTCACCGCCGGGCAAAGCGCAGGCCCGGCTCCAACGTTCGCGCCGCCGAAAGACCGCTCCGTCACGTAATCTGCTGTTAAAATGTGAGATGCAGGTCTATAGGGGGTCCGCTTTCCGGCGGCGGCGGGAGGTCCCGGGGCGGGCGGGCCCGCGCGCCCGACGGGCGTTGTTCCGGGCGTCGTGGACCTCTGCAAGGGTTCCGCGACACCTCGGACGGCTGGACGGCCCGGGGCCGTCGCGCCCGCCGGCGACGTCGCTCCGGTTCCTGCCGCCCGGGTTGAGTGCCGGGGGACACGCGGGTACCTTCGGGCGCCCATGCCGGTCCTGCCGCGCGACCGGTGCCCCGCGACGGAAGGCGACCGAACCCGTGAACCGCGCCCAGGCCCGATTCCCCTTCGAAGAGCGGACGCTCGACAACGGGCTCCGGGTCGTGGCGCATCGCGATCTGTCAACGCCGCTCGTGGCCGCCCACCTCATGTACCACGTGGGCAGCAAGGACGAGCCCGCCGGGCGGCGCGGCTTCGCGCACCTGTTCGAACACCTTCTGTTCCAGGGCTCGGAGCACGTCCCGGAAGGCGAGCACTTCCGCCGCGTCCAGGCGGCGGGCGGCACCCTCAACGGGACGACCTGGTTCGACCGCACCAACTACTGGGAGACCATGCCCTCGGGAGACCTCGACCTCGCGCTGTGGCTCGAGTCGGACCGCATGGGCTGGTTCCTGCCGGCGATCACGGAGGAGAAGCTCGGCAACCAGCGCGACGTGGTGAAGAACGAGCGCCGGCAGTCCTACGAGAACCGCCCCTACGGGCTCGCCGTGGAGACGGTCCTGCGCCGGGCGTTTCCCGAAGACCACCCGTACCGGCACCCCACGATCGGGTTCATGGAGGACCTGGACGCAGCCTCGCTCGACGACGCGCGGGACTGGTTCGAGCGATGGTACGCGCCGAACAACGCCGTGCTCGTGATCGCGGGGGCGGTCGAGCCCGACCTCGCGTTCCGCCGGGCCGAGCACTGGTTCGGCGGGATCGAGGCCCGTCCGGTTCCCCCGCGCCGGCACGTCCCCGCCGTGCGGCTGGGAGCGCCGGGGCCCGAGGTGCTTCCCGACAGGGTCCACGCCGCGCGCGTCTACCTGATGCTCCACGCGCCCGCCTTCCCGGACCCGGACTACGAGGCGGCGGACGTCCTAGCCTCCCTGCTCGCGGAGGGGAAGAGCTCGCGCCTCCACCGGAAGCTCGTCTACGAGGATCGGATCGCGGCCGACGCGAGCGCGTTCGCGTGGCCGATCGAGAGCGCGGGCATGTTCTGGGTCGTCGCCACGGCTCGGTCCGGGGTGACAGCGGCGGACCTGGAGGAGGCGGCGGCCGGGGTGCTCGAGGAGGTCCGTGCCGGCGGCGCCGGCGAGCGGGAGATGGAGGGGGCGCGGAACCGGGCCCGCCGGCAGCTCGTCCGCCAGCTCGACTCGGTGACCCGTCGGGCCGACCTGTTCGCGCACGCGGCGGTGCTTCGCGGGGACGCGGACTACGTGAACGAGGTCTTCGGCCGCTACCAGCGCGTGACCGTCGACGACGTCCGGCGGGTGGCGGCGACGGTCCTCACCCCGGAGCGGCGGACCGTCCTGCACGTGGTGCCCGACGGTTCGAGAGGCGGCGTCTCCGCGGGCGAAGCCGCCCCCGCGGGCCGGGAGGCGTGAGATGACGGCGCCGGACAGGACCCGGCCTCCCGCCACGCTGCCGACGCCGTCCCTTGCGCTACCGACCTTCCGGGAGCGGGTCCTCGACGGAGGGCTCCGGGTGCGGGTCGCCAGGATGCCCCGGCTCCCGGACGTTGCGATCCGCCTCGTGCTCGACGCCGGCGCGGGCGCCGAGGACCCGGGCGAGGCCGGCGTGGCGGCGCTCGCGGCCCGCGTCCTTCCGGAGGGCGCCGCCGGAAGGACTGCCCCCGGCATGGCGGAGTGGCTGGACCACCTCGGCGCGGGCTTCTCGGCCGGCGTGAGCCACGACTCGGTCCAGCTCGGGATGCACGCGCTGTCGGACACGGTGGACGAGGCCCTCGACTACCTCGCCGCGGTCGTGCTGGCTCCCGCCTTCTTTCCGGAGGAGGTCGAGCGCGTCCGGGACGAGCGGATCGACGAGATCCTGCGGCTCCGCGACGATCCCGCGGAGGTCGCCGCCGAGGCGCTCGCCGCCGTCCTGTTCGGCGCGCATCCCTACGGCCGGCCGGTCGGCGGGACCGAGGCGACGCTGAGCCGGCTCGGCTCGGCCGGCGTGCGCGCGTTCTGGGAGCGGACCTACGGCGCGCGCTCGGCCGTCCTCGTCGCGGCGGGCGACATCGACCCGGACGGCTTCGCCGCCGCCGCCGCCACCCGGTTCGGCGCCTGGGCGCCCGGCGCGGAGCCCGGCCGTGTGGCGCCATCCCCGGAGCCGCTCCCCGGGCCGATCCACCTGATCGACAGGCCCGGGAGCCGGCAGTCGGAGATCCGGGTCGGGACGGTGGGCCTCGCGCGCGGGGCGCCGGACGAGGTTGCGGCCCTGGTGATGAACGCCGTGCTCGGCGGCCTGTTCAGCTCCCGGCTCAACCTGAACCTCCGCGAGGAAAAGGGATGGACGTACGGCGTCCGCAGCGGCTTCACGCGCCGGCGGGAGGCCGGACCGTTCGTCGTGCGCGCGGCCGTGGAGACGGAGAAGACCGCCCGCGGTTTCGAGGAGGTGCTGGCGGAGATCCGGAGCATGACGGAGCGGCCGCCGGACGAAGAGGAGCTGGCGCTCGCGCGGAGCGCGCTCAAGCTCTCGCTGCCGCGCGAGTTCGAGACGACGAGCCTCGTGGCGTCGAAGGAGGCGGAACGGATCGCGTACGGGCTCCCGGAGGACTGGTGGGAGCGCTTCCCGTCGGCCGTGACGGCGGTCGGGCGAGACGACGTGGTCGCCGTTGCCGAGCGCTACCTGGAGCCCGCGAGGCTCCGCCTCCTGGCCGTGGCCGACGCGGCCGCGACGCAGGCCGGTCTCGCCGGGCTCGGACCGGTCGAAGTGTCCGTCACCTCTTGACTTTCGGGCCGTCTTCGGTTATACGTTTACCACAGCCCCCCAGGAACTCATGAGCGAAGATCGGGCGCACGCGGCGGACGACTCGACCGGCGCGGTCGAGAGCCGTTCCGTGTTCCGGGGTTCCGTGCTCGACGTCCGCGTCGATCGTGTCCGCTACCCGGACGGCAGCGAGGGGCGGCTCGAGATCGTGAGGCACCGGGGAGCGGCGGCGGTGCTGCCGCTGTTCCGTCCCGGCGAGTGGGGGGGAGGGCCGGCGGCGGCGGTCGTGCTGATCCGGCAGTACCGCTACGCGACCGGCGGATACCTGTGGGAGCTGCCGGCCGGGAAGCTCGACGGCGGCGAGGATCCCGTCGCCTGCGGAACGCGGGAGCTGGAGGAGGAGGTCGGGCTGCGGGCCGACCGGCTGGAGCTCCTCGGGTGGATCTGGACGACGCCCGGGTTCTCCGACGAGGTGATTCACCTGTTCGTCGCGACCGGGCTGCATCCCGGGCGCCGGGAGCTCGAGGCGCACGAGTTCATCGAGAGTCACGAGGTCCCGCTGGCCGAGGCGATCGAGTGGGTGCGAACCGGGAAGATCCGCGATGCGAAGACGATCGCCGCGCTGATGATGACGGAGCGTTTCCTCGGCGGGCTCGCCGGGGGACCCAACCATCGGGCCTCTCCGGGTGTCTGAATGACCGGGGAGAGGATCGAGCTCCGGGAGTGACGCGGGCCCCGACGGGTCCGTCACGAGCGAACTCGCGTGCCGGCGGACACCCGTCCGCGCCGCACGCCGAAGCGGTCTCGCGAGAGGCCGCCGCACGAGGAGCGAGCATGACAGGAGTCCGGCTGGAGAAGGTGGCCGTACCCGGCGGGGTCGAAGAGGCCCGGACCGACCTCCGGACCCTCGACGACGCGACTCTCGTCGCCGAGTACCTCGGCGGCCGTCGCCGCGCGTTCCAGGAGCTCGCGGATCGATACCACCTGCGGCTGCTGAACTTCATCTACAGGACGATCGGGGACCGGGACCGCGCGGAGGACCTGGTCCAGGAGACCTTCGTGCGTGTCTACCGGCACCTGCACCGGTTCGATCCGACGAAGAAGTTCTCGACCTGGATCTACACGATCGCGAGCAACCTGGCCAAGAACGAGCTGCGGAACCGCTCGCGAAACCCGATGGTGCTGTTCCAGGCGATCAAGAAGAACTGGGATGCCGATCACCGGCCGCTCCAGTGGGAGGACACCTCGTACTCCCCGGACGACCTGTTCAGGAAGCGGCACCTGCGCGAACAGGTGGAGCAGGCGGTCGCCGAGCTGCCGGAGCACCACCGCGTGGTGTTCGTCCTCCGTGAGATGGAGGGCAAGACGTACGAGGAGATCTCGGAGATCACGGGGGTGACCCTCGGGACCGTGAAGTCGCGCCTCAACCGGGCCCGCAACCGGTTCGCCCAGATCATCGGGCCGATGCTCGACTGACCGGCAGGACGCGGGATGGGTACGTATCGCGAAGGCGGCCCCCGAGGCCGCCTTCGCGCAGGCGGGAACCCGCCGCTCGCAGGCGCGTAACATCGCCCGGAAGTGGAGAGCGGTCGGCCCGTGGCGGGCCGGCCACGACGCTCCCGGATCCGTGCCGACGGAGAATTCCGAAGTCGAGCGGAACGATGCACTGCGAACGCTTTCTCGAGGACTACTCGGACTACTGCGACGGCCTGCTCTGCGCCGAGCGGCAGGCCGAGTACCGGGAGCACCTCGCCGCCTGCCCCGGCTGCGCCCGGTACGACCGGGTGCTCCGACGCGGGGTCGAGCTCCTGAGGACGCTCCCCGGCGAAGGGGTCGACGAGGAGTTCATGCCCCGCCTCGTGCACAACCTCTACAACGTCGACGAAGGCCTCCATCCGCAGGCGCACCGGTTCGCCGGAGGCGCCGCCCTGATCGGCGTGGCGGCGGTCGGTCTGCTCGCCCTGTTCTGGCTCCCGTTCGCGGCCACGGTGCCGCTCGAGCTGGAGCTCGAGCCGCTCGCGGCCCGCGCGCCCGTCCGGACCGAGCCCCCGGCCCTGTTCGGGTCCGGGCCGTTCATCAGCGCCGCCGCCGTGGAGGGACAGGGCCTGCTCGACGCGGATGTGGTGACCTGGCCCACCCGGCTGCACCGGGGCGCCGGCGCGTCCTCCCCGGGGGCGATCCGGCTCGTCTCGCCGCGCACCGCGGGCCGCTGATCCCGCCGCCGGGCCCGGCGTGAGCCTCACCGCCGAGGATCGGCTCGAGCGCATCGTCGCCGGCGGGAAGCTCTCCGGCATCTTCTTCTTCCACGGCGACGCCGAGCGGATGCGCGACGAGGGCGCCCGCCGGCTCGCCGAGGCGGCCCTCGACCCCGCGACCCGCGATTTCAACTTCGACGCCTTCCGCTCCGCCGACGTGGCGCCCGAGTCGCTCGCGGCCGCGCTCGCGATGCCGCCCGTGATGAGCCCGCGGCGGGTCGTCCTCCTGTACGACGCCGAGCGGCTGACGCCGAAGGGCTGCGCCGTCGTGGAGGGCGCGCTCGGCCGGCTTCCCGACGACGTCACGCTCATCGTCACGGCGACGATTCCCGCGAAGTCGAAGAAGGCCCTTTACCGTCGGCTGCGGGAGGGCGCCGTGTCCCTGGAGTGGACGGCGCCGAAGGAGGCCGAGATCCCGGGCTGGCTGATCGAGCGGGCCGAGCGGCGCCACGGGGCGCGGCTCGAACCGGCCGCGGCGGAGGCCCTCGCGGCGGCGGTCGGCGCCGACCTCGGAGTTCTGGAGGCGGAGCTCGAGAAGCTCGTCGCCTCCGCCGGGGGGAGCCCGATCGACCTGGCCCGGGTCCGGGAGCTCGTGCCCGACGTCCGCGAGGTGAACCGTTGGAGCTGGCTGGACGCCGTGGCGGGGCGGGATTACCTGGCGGCGCGACGCGCCCTTCCCGCGCTCCTGGCCGCGCCCGACGAGAGCGCCGTCGGCCTGCTGAACGGCCTCGTCGACAACCACCTCTTCCTCGGAATCGCCCACGAGGGCGGCGCCGGCGAGGTCACCGCGACGCTCGACCGGGCCGGAAAGCCGTACCTGAAGTTCAAGGCGCGCGCCTGGGTGGCACAGGCGAGCCGGTGGAGCGCCACGGAGATCGATCGCGCCCTGGAGCTGCTGCTCGAGGCGGACCGCCAGGCGAAGACGGGCCACGAGGACCTGGCGGTGCTCGACGGCCTGTTGCTCCGGCTGGAGTCGCTGCGCCGGGGCGTGGCGTGATGGGCCACCGGACCCGTGCCCGGACCGCCGCCTTCGCCGCCGTCCTCGTCGCCTTCCTCCCCGCGGCGGCGCCGGCCCAGGAGGATGGTCCGCTCGCGGCGGCCGAGGTGGCGGCCGACACCGGCGACCTCGAGCGGGCCCGCGACTACCTGCGGCGGTGGCTCGGCTCCCCGGAGGCGATGCGCCCGGACGCCGACCGGAGCCGGGCGCTCCTGCTCCGCGCCCGCCTCTCCGCGAACCTCGACTCGGCCGAGGCGGACTACGTCGAGGCCGCGGTGCGCGGCGGCGAGCGCCACGGAGCGCTGGCGCGGCTGCGGCTCGCGCAGCTCCGGCTCGCGCGCGGGCGACCCGGCGACGCGGCCGCCGACCTGGCCCGACTCCGCGCCGACTTCCCAGACAGCGGGCTCGTGGGGGAATCGTGGCTGTGGTCGGGCCACGCGCTCGAGGCGGCGGGCGACCCGGCCGCCGCCTGCGACGCCTGGCGCCGCGCGGCGTCGATTGCCGCCGGGAGCCCGGGTCGGGACGCCGCCGAGGCCGCGTCCCGCTGCGCGACTGGCGGCGACGCGGCCTCGACCGGCAGCTTCACCGTGCAGCTGGGCGCGTTCGGGAGCCCGGAGGCGGCGGAGCAGCTGCGGTCCCGAGCGGCCTCCAGCGACTTCGAGGTCCGCGTGACGGGCCCCGACGCGTCGACGCCGCTCCACCGGGTCCGTGTCGGCCGGTTCGCCCGGAAGGACGACGCCGCGCGGCTGGCGGTCCGGCTCCGGTCGGAGGGGTTCGAGGCGATCGTCGTGTCGGAGGCACAGTGACCCGGACCGTGGCGCACACGCCGCTGATCCAGCAGTACCTCGAGATCAAGGCGCGACACCCGGACGCCATCCTGTTCTTCCGCGTCGGCGACTTCTACGAGATGTTCTTCGACGACGCGGAGGAGGGAAGCCGCCTCCTCGGCATCACGCTCACCTCCCGCAACAACGGTGCGTCGGCCGAGGTCCCGCTGGCCGGCGTGCCCGTCAAGGCCCTCTCGGACTACCTGCCCCGACTCGTGCGCGAGGGCCGCAAGGTCGCGATCTGCGAGCAGGTGGAGTCGGCGGCCGAGGCGGACGGCCTCGTCCGCCGGGAGGTCGTGGAGATCGTCACGCCGGGCGCGGTCGTCGAGGAGTCGCTGCTCGAGACGGGACGGAACACCTTCGTCGCCGCCATCGCCGGCGACGGCCCTCTCGCGATCGCGGCCGCCGACCTCTCGACCGGCGAGGTCGAGGCGTGGGAGTGCGAGGCGGGAACGCTGCGCGACGAGCTCAGCCGGCTCGACCCCGCCGAGATCCTGCTTTCCTCGATCGCCCCCGAGCCGCCGGTCGGCCGCTGGACGGTGACGCGACGCGAGCCGTGGCGGTTCGAGCCCGAGGTGGGGGCGGAGGCGATCCGCCGGGTCTACCGGACCGCGGGGATCGAGGGATTCGGCCTCGCGCTCCCGGAGGACCGGCATCTCGTGGCCGCGGCGGGCGCGGTCGCGGCGTACCTGGAGGAGGTCCGGCCGGAAGGGCTGCGTCACCTGCGACCGGTGCGGGTGCAACGACGCGGGCGCCACATGCACCTCGACGAGATGACGCGCCGCAACCTCGAGCTCGTCGAGCCCCTGCGGGACGACGAGGGCGGGACCCTGATCGAGGTGCTCGACCGGACGGCTACCCCGATGGGACGGCGCCTGCTGCGGCGCCGGCTGCTGCGGCCGCTCATCGTTCCCGCGGAGATCCGGGAGCGTCTCGACGCCGTGGAGGAGCTCTTCGTGGAGCGCGGCGTGCGCAGGGAGATCCGCGACGCGCTCTCCTCGATCGGCGACCTCGAGCGGCTCGCGGCCCGTGTGGCGCTCGCCCGCGCGGCACCGCGGGAGCTCCTCGCCCTCGCCCGCTCGCTGGCTCCGCTCCCGGGGCTCGCCCGCGCCGCCGCCCCGCTCCGGTCCGGGCGGCTCCGGGCCCTGGCGGAGGGTCTCGACGCGCTCGAGGACGTGCGGGAGCGGATCGAGGGTGCGATCGACCCGGGGGCGCCCGCCGCGCTCGCGGCGGGCGGCGTGGTCCGGGCCGGATACGACCCCGCCCTCGACGAGCTCCGCGCGCTGCGCGACGGGGCGGTCGACTGGATCGCGCGGCTCCAGGCCGATGAGCGGCGGAGCACCGGCATCGACAGCCTCAAGGTCGGGTTCAACAAGGTGTTCGGCTACTACATCGAGGTGACCCGGCCGAACCTCCCGCGGGTGCCCGAGCGGTACGAGCGACGGCAGACCCTCTCGAGCTCCGAGCGCTTCGTCACGCCCGAGCTCAAGGAGTGGGAGGCGAAGGTCGTGGACGCCGAGAGCCGGATCGAGGAGCTCGAGACGCGCCTGTTCCGGGAGCTGCGCGAGGCCCTGTCGGCGGAGGTCGGGCGGCTGCAGGACACGGCGACCCGGGTCGGCGAGCTCGACGTCCACGCCTCCCTGGCGGAGACGGCGGAGCGGCAGCGCTACGTCCGGCCCGAGATCGTGGAGGAGCCGACCCTGGAGATCCGCATGGGGCGCCACCCGGTGGTGGAGGCGCGGATCGCCAGGGAGGACTTCATCCCGAACGACGTCGTGCTAGACCGCGACGCGTTCGTGATGATCCTGACGGGCCCGAACATGGCCGGGAAGTCGACCGTCCTGCGCCAGGTGGGGCTGATCGCGGTGATGGCGCAGGTCGGCTCCTTCGTGCCCGCGGACGCGGCCCGGCTCGGGCTCTGCGACCGGGTGTTCACGCGGGTCGGAGCCTCCGACAGCCTCGCCCGGGGCCAGAGCACGTTCATGGTCGAGATGACCGAGACGGCGACGATCCTGAACGGCGCGACCGAGCGGAGCCTCGTGCTGCTGGACGAGATCGGCCGCGGCACCTCCACGTACGACGGCGTGGCGATCGCGTGGGCGGTCACGGAGCACATCCACGACCGGATCGGGGCCCGCACGGTCTTCGCCACGCACTACCACGAGCTGGTGGAGCTGGCGGACCTGCTCGACGGGGTGACGGCGTGGAACGTCGCGGTGCGCGAGACGGGCGACGATGTCGTGTTCCTGCGTCGCCTCGAGCCCGGCGGCTGCGACCGCTCGTACGGGGTCCACGTCGCCCGGCTGGCCGGGGTTCCCGGCGCCGTGATCGACCGCGCCTTCGACGTGCTCCACGAGCTGGAGGAGGGGACGGGGGGCGGGACGCGGCTCTCCCGGCTGGCCGACCGCGCCAGGGACCAGCTGTCCCTGTTCGACCGGCGCGAGGGGCGGCTCGCGGAGCGGCTGTCCGCGGTGGACCCCGCGCGCACGACGCCGCTCGAGGCGCTCGCCCTCCTCCACGATCTGAAGCGGCTGACGGGGGAGGACGGGTGAGGCTCCCGGCCGCGCGACCCGGGGGCGCGTCCGGCGGCAGGCGCTTCACGACGACGACCGCGGCGGCCGTCGCCACGACGTTGGCGGCCGCCCTCGCGGCGGCCGGCTGCGCGGACACCGTGAACCCGCGGATGGGCGGGCTTCGGCTCGGCGTCGAGAGCGGCCCGCTTCGCCCCCCGGTCCTGCTCGACGGAGAGGACGTGTTCGAGTTCCCGGACGACGCCTGGACGCGCGGGGCGGCGGGGACGACCGTCCTCAAGCTCCGCATCTCGCAGGAGGGGGTCGTCGACTCCGTCCTCGTGCTCGCCTCGTGCGGGCACGAGGACCTGGACTCCGCAGCCGTGGCGAACGCGCATCGGCTCCGCTACCGCCCCGCGGAGCAGGGGGGCGACCCCATCGAGGTCTGGGGACGGCTCCCCGTCATCTACCCCGCTCCGAAGGAGGCAGGCGCCGATGTCCCGTAGCGAAGGCCCGCCTCACGCACGGCCGTACGACTCCGTGCTCGAGACGATCGGCTGGACGCCGCTCATCCGGCTGCGCCGGGTCACGGCAGGGCTCCGGACTCCGGTCCTCGTGAAGGCGGAGTCGTTCAACCCCGGGGGCTCGGTGAAGGACCGGATCGGCGTCGCGATCCTCGAGCAGGCCGAGTGGACGGGGGAGCTCCGGCCGGGCGGAACCGTCGTGGAGGGGACCTCCGGCAACACGGGCGTCGGGCTGGCCCTCGCGGCCGCCGTGAAGGGGTACCGCTGCATCTTCGCGATCCCCGACAAGATGAGCGACGAGAAGGTGAAGCTGCTCCGCGCGTTCGGGGCCGAGGTGATCGTCACCCCGACCGTCGAGCCGGACCACCCCGAGTACTACGGGACCGTCGCGCGGCGGATCGCGGAGACGACGCCGGGCGCGTTCTTCGCCGACCAGTTCTACAACCCGGCGAATCCGGAGGCCCATTATCGCACCACGGGTCCCGAGATCTGGGAGCAGACGGAGGGGAGGGTGACGCACTTCGTCGCGTCGCCGGGCACGGGCGGCACGATCAGCGGCGCCGCGCGCTACCTGAAGGAGCGGAAGCCCTCGGTGCGGGTCGTCGCCGGCGACCCCGAGGGGTCGATCTACGCGGAGTATCACCGGACCGGCGTGAAGACCGGAGGGGCGCCGTACCGCGTCGAAGGGATCGGCAACGACAAGCTCCCCTCCACCCTCCACTTCGAGTGGATCGACGAGTTCCGCACCGTGAGCGATCTCGAGGCCTTCCGTCTCGCCCGGCGGATCACCCGCGAGGAGGGGTTGCTGGTCGGGGGCTCGACCGGCCTCATCGTGAAGGTCGCGCTCGACGTCGCGCGGGAGGTCGACGACCCGGACGCCTGCGTGGTGGCGCTGCTCTGCGACACGGGCGAGCGGTACCTGTCGAAGGCGTTCGACGAGACGTGGCTCCGGACCGCCGGGCTCGGCTCGATCCTCGAGGACGAGGCACGGGCGGCGGCGGAGACCGGCCCGCGCGAAGCCCGCTCCGGGGGAGGGGTGGCGACGTGAGCCCGCTGCGGATCACGGTCCTGCTCGGCGGCACGAGCGAGGAGCGAAGGGTCTCCCTCGCCTCCGGGCGGGCGGTCGTGGAGGCGCTGCGGAGCCGGGGCCACGAGGTGCTGACGGTGGACCCCGCCTTCGGCGCGATCCCGCCAGGCGACGAGGATCGTTACCTGGGCGGAGCCGTCGGCGCGACGCCCCCGGACCTCGACGAGCTGCGGCGGATGGGGCGAGCCGCCCTCGGCGCCTCCCTCGCGGAGCTAGCCGCGGTCCGCGAGGCGGACGTCGTGTTCATCGCCCTGCACGGAGGCGACGGGGAGAACGGGCGGGTGCAGGCGCTGCTCGACCTGGCCGGCGTGCGCTACACGGGCAGCGGCCACCTCGGGTGCGCGATCGGCTCGGACAAGCGCCTGTCGAAGGAGCTCCTCGCCGCCGCCGGAGTCCCGACGCCGGAGTGGGCGCCGCGCGGGGCCCGGCCCGCGGCGGTCCTCGAGCAGCTCGGCCTGCCGCTGGTGGTGAAGCCCGCGAACGGCGGCTCCACCGTCGGCCTCACGGTCGTGCGGCGGCCCGAGGAGATGGAGCCGGCGCTCGCGCTGGCGGCGTGCTACGACGACGACGTTCTCTGCGAGCGCTTCGTCCCGGGTCGGGAGCTCACGGTGACGGTGCTCGACGGGAAGGCGTTGCCGGCGGTGGAGATCTTTCCGGGTCACGAGATCTACGACTACGAGTCGAAGTACACCCCGGGGATGTCGCGCTACGAGACGCCCGCGGCGCTCGACGGGGACGAGGCGGACCACCTCGCGGAGCTCGCCGTCCGGGCGGGCGCCGCCCTCCGTCAGTCGTCCTTCACCCGGATCGACTTCCGGCGGCACGCGGACGACGGCGGCTTCTGGTGCCTCGAGGCGAACGCGGTCCCGGGGCTCACGGCCACGAGCCTCGTCCCGAAGGCCGCGGCCGCGGCCGGGATCCCGTTTTCCGAGCTCTGCGAGCGGATCGCGCGGACCGCGGCCGCCGGCCCCGTCGGGCCGGCCGGGATGGGGGCCTGAACGTGGGCCTGTGGGATCGATCGTACGCGGGAGGCGGCGGTCGGCGCGCCGCGGCCGGCGGGTCCGGGGGCGGCTTCGGGGGGATGCGTCCCGCCGACCCCTTCTCCTCGCTGACCCCCTGGGTGAAGCGCCTGCTCGTCGTGAACTTCGGCATCTGGGCGGCGATGGCGATCGGCCTGGTCCCGTGGAGCGCGGCGCTCGACCTCCTGGCGCTGCGGCCCGACCGGCTTCTGCTCCGGCCGTGGACCCCGGTGACGTACATGTTCGTCCACGCGGGCTTCGGGCACGTGTTCTTCAACATGCTCGCGCTCTTCTTCTTCGGTCCGCCGCTCGAGCGGACGTGGGGGGGGCGGGAGTTCGCGGTCTACTACCTCGTGTGCGGCGTCGGCGGCGCGGTCGCGTCGCTGCTGCTGGTGCGGCTCGTGGGGGTCTCGCCGCTGGTGGGGGCCTCGGGCGCCGTGTTCGGACTGCTGCTCGCGTTCGCGCTGCGCTGGCCGGACGCGCCGATCTACATCTGGTTCCTGTTCCCGGTGAAGGCGAAGTACTTCGTCGGCTTCCTGGCGCTGGTCACGTTCTGGTTCACGGTGAAGGCGTCCCGGGCCGGGGGCTCGACGGCGCACTGGGCGCACCTCGGAGGGCTCGTCGCGGGCTGGGCCTGGCTGCGCTGGGGAGAGCGGGCCGAGCGGTCGGTCGGCCGCCTGCGGAGCCGGGCCCGGCGCGCGGGCCGCGGCATCGAGGCGGTCGGCGAGGAGCGGGCGCGCCGGAAGAGGCCGGGTCCGGCCCAGCGCCGCCGCCGTCCTTCACCGGACGGGGACACGCTCGACGAGGTGGACCGGATCCTGGACAAGATCAAGGAGAAGGGGATCGACGCCCTGAGCGAGCAGGAGCGTGCCTTCCTCGACGACATGAGCCGGCGGTACCGCGACGGTCCCGACCGCTCGCACTGAGGACGGATCGCCACCTTTCGATTCTCCGACGGCGCAAATAAAATGGCAGATCTGTCCCTCTGACCAGGTTCCCCCCGGATGGGAGGTGAGGCGCGATGGGCCCCGAGTACGGTTCCTCCGACATCAGAAACGTGGTCGTTCTCGGGCACGGCGGGAGCGGAAAAACGACGCTCGTCGATGCCATGTGCTATATAGCCGGATCCACGACGCGACGCGGCTCCGTGGAAGCGGGCACGGCCCACACCGACTTCACCCAGGAGGAGGTCGACCACAAGATCTCCCTCAGCCTTGCGGTGGCCCGCACGACGTGGATGGGGACGAAGCTCAACCTGGTCGACACCCCGGGATACATGGACTTCTTCGGCGAGGTCGCCGCGGGGGTCCGGGTCGCGGACGGCGCGCTGGTGGTCGTCGGGGCGACGACGGGGGTCGAGGTCGGGACCGAGAGGGTCTGGAGCCTGGCGGAGGGCCGCGGCCTGCCCCGGATGATCTTCGTGAGCATGATGGACCGCGAGAACGCGAGCTTCGAGAAGGCGTTCGGCGAGATCCGCGAGGCGTTCGGGCCCGGTGCGATCCCGGTCGAGGTCCCGATGGGCGCGGGAGAGGGCTTCCACGGGATCGTGAACCTGTTCTCGGGGCACGCGCACAGCTACCGGTCGGGTTCCGACAGGGGCGAGTACGACCACGTGGAGATCCCGGACGACGTCGCCGCAACGGTGGACGCGTACCGGGAGCAGCTGATCGAGTCGATCGCGGCCACGGACGACGATCTGCTCGAGGCCTACCTCGAGGGCGAGCGGCTCGACCGGGACAAGGTGCTGTCGGCGATGAAGACCGCGATGCTCCGGGGCGAGCTCTTCCCCGTGTTCTGCGGCTCCGGCGCCAGCGGCCGCGGCGTGCGCGCCGTGATGAAGAAGCTGGTGGAGCTGATGCCGACGCCGCTGGAGATCGGGCCGGTGGCCGCGAAGAAGGGAAAGGACGAGAGGGTCGAGCTGAAGCCCGCCGACTCCTCCCCGTTCACGGCGCTCGTGTTCAAGACGACGCAGGAGCCGCGCGTCGGCGAGCTCAGCTACTTCCGGGTGTTCACGGGGGTCGCCGAGAGCGGCGCGAGCGTGGACAACCCGGTCCGGTCCGCCGCCGAGCGCCTCGCCCACATCGGGAGCCCGGACGGGGCGGACCGCGAGGAGGTCGAGCGGCTCCATGCGGGAGACATCGGCGTGGTCGCGAAGCTGAAGGACACGCACACGGGCGACACGCTCTGCGCGTCGGGCAGGGATCTGACCCTTCCGGGCATCGAGTGGCCGAGCGCGGACATCGCGATCGCCCTGCGCCCGGCCTCGCGGGGCGAGGAGGACAAGCTGTCGAACGGCCTCACGCGGCTGCACGAGGAGGATCCGACGTTCGCCGCCGCCTTCGACCCGGAGCTGTCGCAGACGATCGCCCGCGGCCTCGGCGAGCTCCACCTGAACGTCGCCCTCGAGCGGCTGTCCCGGAAGTACGGGGTGAAGGTCGAGACGGAGCAGCCGAAGATCCCCTACCGCGAGACCGTCACGAGGGGGGCGGAGGGGCAGGGACGGTACCGGAAGCAGACGGGGGGACGCGGCCAGTTCGGGGACTGCTGGCTCCGGATCCGCCCGAAGGTCCGCGGCGAGGGGTACGCGTTCGTCGACCGGATCACGGGCGGCTCGATCCCGAACAAGTTCATCCCCGCGGTCGACAAGGGCGTCCAGGAGGCTGCCGCGCGCGGCGTGATCGCCGGATACCCGGTCGTCGACTTCGAGGTCGAGTGCTACGACGGCTCGTACCACGCGGTGGACAGCTCGGAGATGGCGTTCAAGGTCGCCGGCTCGCTCGCGTTCCAGAAGATCGTCCGGGAGGCGAGTCCGATCCTGCTCGAGCCGATCATGACGGTCTCGGTGCGGGTCCCCGAGAACTTCATGGGCGAGGTGATGGGCGACTTGAACCAGCGTCGCGGCCGGATCCTCGGCATGGATGCGGACGGGCACTGGCAGGAGGTGAAGGCGCTCGTGCCGCTCGCCGAGCTGTACAAGTACTCCACGGCGCTGCGCTCGCTCACGCAGGGAAAGGCGATGCACAGCCGGGAGTTCTCGGGATACGAGCCGGTGCCCGGGGACGTGGCGCAGAAGATCATCGCGGACGCGGAGGCCCGGAAGGCGGAGGAGGGCCACTGAGGCCCCGCCCGCGGGAGCGGGCGACCGGGATCCGGGGACGACGGAGGCAGGGAGAGGACGGAACTTGTCCGGACACAGCAAGTGGGCGCAGATCAAGCGCCAGAAGGCGGTGACGGACGCCGCCCGCGGGAGGGCCTTCGCGAAGCTCGGCCGCGAGATCGCGGTCGCGGCCCGCCTCGGGGGAGGCGACCCGAACTTCAACGCGCGCCTGCGCTCGGCGATCGCGACGGCGAAGGCGGAGAACATGCCCGCCTCGAACATCGAGCGAGCGGTCCGGCGGGGGACCGGCGAGCTGCCGGGGATGAGCTTCGAGGAGGCCAGCTACGAGGGGTACGGTCCCGGGGGCGTCGCGATCTTCCTCGAGTGCGTGACCGACAACACGAACCGCACTGTCGCCGAGCTCCGGCACAGGATCGAGCGGGGAGGCGGCAACCTGGGACAGACCGGCTCGGTCGCGTGGATGTTCGAGCGGAAGGGCCAGGTCCACATCGACGCCGGGCGCTATCCCGAGGAGGCGGTGCTCGAGTGCGCGCTCGCCGCGGGGGCGGAGAACCTCGAGTCCGAGGACGGGACGCACGTCCTGACGACCGCCGTGGCCGACTTCCACGCGGTCCAGGAGGCTCTGCGCGAGAGCGGGATCGAGGTCCGTGAGGCGGAGCTCGCGATGCTGCCGAAGACGACGGTGCGGGTCGAGGGCCGCGAGGCTGAGCGGCTGATGCGGCTGATCGAGGATCTCGAGGAGCACGACGACGTGATGAGGCTGTGGGCGAACTACGAGATCGACGAGGAAGCCCTCGTCGCGATGGGGGCGGATTGAGCGGGACGCTCCCACTATCGGCGCCGGCGGGATGCGGGACGGGGTTCTTCCCCGTCCCGCCGCGCTTTCGGTGAAGGTCCTCGGGGTCGATCCCGGGATCGCCGCCACGGGGTTCGGGGTCGTGCAGGGGCGGGCCGGCTCGGCCCGGCTCGTGGAGTGCGGCGTGGTCCGGCCCCGCCGCGACGCGTCGCTGGCGGACCGCCTGCTGGAGATCCACGAGGGGTTGCTGTCGGTGATCGACCGGGTCGAGCCCGACTGCCTCGCCGTGGAGGGCGTGTTCTACAGGGAGAACCCCCGCACCGCCGTCGTCCTCGCCCACGCCCGCGGCGTGGCGCTGCTGGCGGGCGCGACGCGGGGCCTCGTCGTGGTCGAGTACCCGCCCGCGGAGATCAAGAAGGCGATCGTCGGGACCGGCCGCGCCACCAAGGACCAGGTGGGCTGGATGGTGCAGAAGCTGCTCGGCCTCGCCGAGGCGCCCCGTCCGGCCGATGCGGCGGACGGCTGCGCCGCGGCGCTCTGCCACATCCTGATCGGGACGGGTCCGCTGGCCGCCCGCCGCGCGGAAGCGGGACCGCGATGATCGGGCGGCTGCGGGGCACGCTAGCCGCGATCGGCGGGGACCGGATCCTCGTGATGACCCCGGGCGGGGTCGGCTACGAGGTGCTGGTGCCGGCCAGCCTGTTCGAGACCCTGGGCGCGGCGGGCGACGAGGTGGAGCTTCACACCGCGCTCGTGGTCCGGGACGACGCGCTGCTCCTGTTCGGATTCTCGTCCGCGCGCGACCGCGAGCTGTTCCTGCGGCTGCAGAGCGCCTCGGGCGTCGGGCCCCGCCTCGCGCTCGCGATCCTGGGCGCGCTACCTGCGCGACGGGTGATCGGCGCGATCCGGTCCCGCGAGCCGGCGGTCCTGCAGAGCGTGAGCGGTGTGGGACGGAAGACGGCGGAGCGGCTCGTGCTCGAGCTCGCCGACAAGCTGGACGACCTCGGAGCGGCGGAGCCGGTCGCGGCGGCCGGCGCCGCGGGCGCGGCGATCGACGCGCTGCGGGCGCTGGGCTACACGGCGGCTGAGGCGGAGGCGGCGATCGCGGCCGCCCGGCGCGAGCTCGGCGGCGAGGCGGCGGGCACGGAAGCGCTCGTGCGCGCCGCGCTCCGCCACCTGTAGCGCCGGGGCGGGAGGTCCGGAGGACGCATGGGGGAGAGAATCGAGGTCACGACGCCCGAGCCGCTGGCCGGGGAGACCACGCTGGAGCAGTCGCTGCGGCCGTCCCGGCTGTCGGAGTTCGTGGGGCAGGAGAAGGTCAAGCAGGCGCTCGACGTCTACGTCCGCGCGGCGCTCGGGCGGGACGAGGCGCTCGACCATACCCTGTTCTTCGGTCCTCCCGGGCTCGGGAAGACGACGCTGGCGATGCTGATGGCCCACGAGCTCGGCGTGAACATCAAGATCACGTCGGGCCCCGTCCTCGAGAAGCCGGGCGACCTCGCGGGGCTGCTCACGAACCTCGAGCCCAGGGACATCCTGTTCATCGACGAGATCCACCGGCTCCGCCCCGTGATCGAGGAGTATCTCTATCCCGCGATGGAGGACTACCGGATCGAGATCCGGCTCAGCGAGGGCGCCCGGGCCCAGACCGTCTCGATGCGGATCGAGCGGTTCACGCTGATCGGGGCGACGACCCGGTTCGGGCTGCTCACGGCTCCGATGCGCGCCCGGTTCGGCGTGATCGAGCGGCTCGGCTATTACCCGGCGGAGGACCTCCAGCGGATCGTGGAGCGCTCCGCGTCCATCCTCGGCGTGCGGATCGTGACCGAGGGGGCGGTCGAGATCGCCCGTCGCTCCCGCGGCACCCCGCGGATCGCGAACCGGCTCCTGCGCCGGGTCCGGGACTTCGCCGAGGTGAAGGGGGACGGGACGATCGACGAGGCCACCGCCGGCTCCGCGCTCGAGATGCTGAACGTGGACGAGTACGGGCTGGACGAGATGGACGCCCGCATCCTCAAGGCCGTGATCGAGAACTTCGACGGCGGGCCGGTGGGGCTGAGCTCCCTGGCCGTGGCCGTCGGCGAGGACGCGTCGACGCTCGAGGAGGTCTACGAGCCGTACCTGATCCAGAACGGCTACCTGCAGCGCACCGCCCGCGGTCGGACCGCGACGACCCGGGCCTTTCGGAGATTCGGGTACTCCCTCCCGGACGCCTCGCCGCCGCAGTCGACGCTGTTCGGGGATGCGGACTGAGGCGGCCGCCCGACGGGCGGCCGCCGAACCGCCCGACGGGACCCGCACGGCCGACTTCGACTACGACCTCCCCGGGCGGTTGATCGCCCGTCGTCCCGCGGACCGGCGCGACGCGAGCCGCCTGCTCGTGCTGGACCGCGAAACCGGAGGGATCTCCCACCGGCGCTTCCCCGACCTCGTCGCGTACCTCGCCCCCGGGGACGCGCTCGTCCTCAACGACACGCGCGTGTTCCCGGCGCGGCTGGTCGGACGCAAGCCGACCGGCGCGGCCGCGGAGATCCTGCTCCTGCGGCCGCTGGCGACCGATCCCTCGGGCCGGAGCTGGGAGGCGCTGGTGAAGCCGGGGGGAAAGCTGAAGCCGGGTCGGGAGGTGGAGGTCGGGGACGGGCTCAGGGTGCGGATCGAGGACTCGACGCCCGGGGGCGGGCGGATCGTCCGCCTCGAGGGCGAAGGGGACCCGCTGGGGCTGGTCGAGCGGCACGGCCGGGTCCCGCTGCCGCCGTACATCGGGCGGGAGGACGACGACGAGGACCGCGTCCGGTACCAGACGGTGTACGCGCAGCGGGTCGGCAGCGTCGCGGCACCGACCGCCGGCCTGCACTTCACCCCGGAGCTGCTCGCGCGGATCGAGGCGAAGGGCGTGGCGGTCGCACGGGTCACGCTGCACGTGGGCGTCGGCACCTTCCGGCCGGTGGAGGCGGAGAGGCCCTCGGAGCACGCCCTCCACGCGGAATGGTGGGAGCTGCGCCCCGGGGAGGCGGAGCGGCTGAACCGGGCGCGCGCGGCGGGCGGCCGTGTGTGGGCGGTCGGGACGACGTCGGCCCGGACGCTCGAGACGGCGGCTGACGCCGACGGCCGGTTCGCGCCGGGCGTCGGCTGGACGGACCTGTTCATTCACCCTCCGTACCGGTTCCGCGGCGTCGACGGCCTGCTCACGAACTTCCACCTGCCGCGCTCCAGCCTCCTGATGCTCGTCGCGGCGCTCGCCGGCACCGGGCGGGTCCTCGCCGCCTACCGCCACGCCGTGCGGGAGGAGTACCGGTTCTACTCCTACGGCGACGCGATGCTGATCCCGTGAGCGCCGGAGAAGGCCGGTTCCGGGTCGAGGAAACGGACGGCCGCGCCCGCGCGGGCACGCTGACCCTGCGCAACGGGGAGGTCCCGACCCCCTGCTTCATGCCCGTGGGGACGCAGGGGACCGTGAAGTCCCTGACTCCGGAGGACCTGAGGGGAGTGGGCGCCCGGATCCTGCTCGGCAACACGTATCACCTCTACCTGCGCCCGGGGGAGGACGTGATCGACGCGGCCGGCGGGCTCGGCCCGTTCATGCACTGGGACGGGCCGATCCTCACGGACTCGGGGGGCTTCCAGGTGTTCTCGCTCGCCCGGATCAACCGGATCGACGACGAGGGGGCGACGTTCCAGAGCCACATCGACGGATCGCGGCACCTGCTGACTCCGGAGCGGGCGGTGGAGATCCAGGCCGTGCTCGGGTCGGACGTGATGATGGCGCTGGACGAGTGCCCGCCGGGACGCGCCGACCGGTCGACGGCCCGGGCGGCCCTCGAGCGCACGCTCCTCTGGCTCGAGCGCTGCTGCCGCCGGCACGCGGAGCTGCGCAGGCTGCCCGGGTCGAGGGCCGGCCTCCTATTCCCGATCCTCCAGGGCGCCTCCTTCCCCGACCTGCGGAGCGAGTCCCTTGAGCGGACGCTGGAGCTCGGCGACTGGCCCGGGATCGGGATCGGGGGGCTCTCGGTCGGCGAGCCGAAGGAGGTCACGCTCGAGATCCTCGACGCCTGCGAGCCGGAACTGCCGCGGGACCGGCCGCGCTATCTGATGGGAGTCGGCTACCCGGAGGACGTCGTCGAGGCGATCCGGCGCGGCATGGACATGTTCGACTGCGTGGCGCCGACGCGGAACGGGAGGAACGGGACGGCGTTCACGACCGACGGGCGCCTGAACGTGAAGCGGGCGGACCTGGCGCGCGACTTCGGGCCGCTCGACCCCGACTGCGGCTGCGAATGCTGCCGGAACTACTCGAGGGCCTATCTCCGACACCTGTTCGTGGCGGACGAGCTGCTCGGGCTCCGGCTGCTTTCGCTCCACAACGTGGCGTTCCTCGTGCGCCTGACCGGGGAGGCGAGAGCGGCGATCCTCGCCGGGCGCTTCGAGGCGTGGGCCGCGGCGCGACGGGAGCGCTACCGGTCCTGAGGGACTACATTGCGCCCGGAAACCGGGCTCGAACTCGGAGGAACCGTGACACCGAATCTGACGATGCTGCTGCAGGCCCAGGGAGCCCCTCAGGGGGGCAGCCCCTACGGGATGCTGTTCATGTTCGCGGCGATCTTCGCGATCTTCTACTTCCTGCTCATCCGGCCCCAGCGGCAGCAGCAGAAGGCGCACCAGGCGATGGTCGCGGCCCTCGCGAAGGGGGACGAGGTGGCGACGATCGGCGGGATCATCGGCAAGATCGTCCACCTGACGGACGATCGCGTCACGCTCAGGACGTCCGGGGACACCCGCGTCGAGGTGGAGCGCTCGAAGGTGGGCCGCAAGCTCTCCGCCGGCACGGGCGCCTGACGATGGCGGTCCGCGAGATCCGGCTCTTCGGGGACCCGGCGCTGCGGGTCCGGTGCGACCCGGTGGAGCGGGTGGACGATGAGATCCGCGCCGTGGTCGACGACCTGCTCGACACGATGTACGCCGCCGACGGGGTCGGCCTCGCGGCGCCGCAGATCGGCGTCCCGCTGCGGGTCTTCGTCTATGACGTCCGGGACCCCGAGCTGGAGCCCGGCGTGCTGATCAACCCCCGGCTCGTCGAGGCGGGGGGCACGCTGCGGGAGTCCGAGGGCTGCCTCAGCATCCCGACGCTGGAGGATGTGGTCGAGCGACGGGCCCAGGTCGTGTTCGAGGGGCTGGACCGGGAGGGCCGCGAGGTACGGATCGAGGCGCGGGACCTGCTCTCTCGCTGCCTCCAGCACGAGGCGGACCACCTCGACGGCGTGCTGTTCATCGACCGGCTGAGCCCGCTCAAGCGGAAGATGCTGCTGGGCAGGTGGGCGAAGCTGGACGGCTCGGAGAAGCGCCGCGCCGGAATGTTCTGACCCGCGCCGGCGTCCGGCCGCCCGGGCGCGCCGCCCTGCACCCACGGAGGACCCGGTGAGAATCCTGTTCTGGGGAACCCCGGAGTTCGCCGTGCCCTCGCTCCGCGCGCTCCAGGAGGAGGGGCACGCCGTGGCGGCGGTCGTCACGCAGCCCGATCGGCCGGCCGGCCGGGGGAGGGTGCCCCGACCGAGCGCCGTGAAGCAGGAGGCGGAGCGGCAGTCGATCCCGGTTCTCCAGCCCGAGCGTCCCCGCGGGGACGCGTTTCTCGCGGAGCTCCGGGCGCTGGAGCCGGAGCTCTCGGTGGTCGCCGCGTACGGGCACATCCTCCCCCGCGAGGTGCTCGACCT
>JAWOIN010000012.1:0-24701 GCA_046484665.1 Gemmatimonadota bacterium | reverse complement strand
GGGCGCGGATCTCCTCCAGCGCCTGCTCGAGGGCGCCGGGCGCGAGCCGCGCCTCGATCCGGCCGTGCACGTAGCGGCGCAGCCAGGCGAAGCGCGCCCGGCGGTCCGGGCCGCCGTCCGGAGCGGACCCTGCCTCCGCGGGGCCGCCACCGGCGTCCCGGATCACTCTACGTAGTTCATCAGCTTCCATCCGCCGTTCCTCTCGAACAGCACGTCGACGAGGTCGATCTGGCCCTCCTCGCCGTTCGACGCGCGTCGGACGCGGATCTTCGCGCCGCGGTGGAGGATCGCCTCGCCGTACGTCTCGGCACCCTTCGCGTACTCGAGCTCGAGCAGCTCCAGCTCCTGCCCCGCGTAGCGCTCGAGCGCCCGGGTGATCGCCTTCTCCGTGTTCCTCTCGTTCAGGAGCCGGACGTAGTCGAACGAGAAGTAGCTCCTTTCCGGCAGCGAGTCCCAGACGAGCGTCCGGTGCTCCTCCCGCGTGAGCAGGAGCGCCTCCAGCGCCGCCCGGTCGCCCGCGGCGAGCGCGTCGAGAGCCGCCTGGACGACCGCCCGGTCGGTCGGATGCGGGCTCGTCAGCCCCGACCGCGCCTCGAGGCTCTCCCCGCACCCCGCGAGGACGGCGGCGAGGACGAGAGAGACGAGAGCGGCGGACCCAGGCAGGATCCGCCGCGCCCGGCGACCGGAGGGAACCGGCGGACGAGCCGCCGGCCCCCTGTTCGGTCCCTTCTCCATGGATTACTGGCCGTCCGCGTTCGGACGCGAGTCGGAGCCATCCTCCGCCCAGATCGTCCAGCCTTCGTACCAGGGGCTCGCCTCGCCCGGAGCGACCGCGCCCGCGTAGGTCGTGGCCTGCAGGGTCCGGCCGTCGGTCGGCATGACGATCCCCGCGCCGCCCTCGTTGTTGAGGGTCGACACGTCGAACGCCGTGTACCCGCCCGGCATCGCCGCCGGCACGAAGCTCGGCGGGGCGCCCAGCGTCCCGACGTCGAACGCCGAGGCCGGCAGCTGCGGGTCCGCGACCAGGTTGTCGAACGCGGCCGTCTCGAAGAACGCCTGCATGTCGTACCCGCCGCCGCATGCGTCCGTGAAGTTCCGGTCCTCGTCCGTGTCGCGGTTCTGGTTCGCCCACAGGATCGAGTTCGAGAACGCCAGGATCTGGCCCGGGGTCGTGCTCCCGCCGATCGCGGCATCCGCGCGGGACTGGCTGACCACGTCCTCGACGCAGAACCCGGAGTCGTTGAAGTTCGTGAGAATCGCGTTGTAGACCCTCCAGCCCGATCCCTCGCGGTGCAGGAGCCCGATGTCGCTCTCGGTGCCGAGCGCGCCGATCGCGCCCTCGGCGGCGCCGACCATCGTGGCGTTCGCGATGATCGCCGTGGTGATGGGCGCGAGGGTCTCGTCGTCGCCGTTGTTGCTGAGCTCGAAGCCGTTGTCGGCGTCGTCGGCCCGCTGCTGTGCGATCGCGAACTGGATGAAGCCTCGGTATCCGTCGGTCCCGTCGAAGCTGTCGTCGCCGATCCCGGACATGACCATGTGGGTCTGCGACGTGCTGCCGCCGAACGGCTCCGTGCCGTCATCCACGTTGTAGTGGACCTGGACGAAGTCGACCGTGGTGCCGGCACCCGTGCCCTGGAACGCGATCCCGTTCAGCTGGTCGGTGGCCGTGACGTCGTCGCCGGCGAACTCGACCCGCACCCCTCGGAGGACGCCGCTGCTGTCCTCGTCGTCGAGGCCGCCGTAGAGACCGGAGTCGCCCTCGCCCGACGCCTCGTCGCCCGAGTTGATCGGGGCCCGTCCGTTCAGCACGATCCCGCCCCAGTCGCCGCGGGCGCGCTGGCCGCGCGGCGCGTCGCTCGTGAAGACGATCACGTCGGCCTCGGCCGGCCTGACGCCGTTCGCGCCCGTCGCGTCGGCGATCAGCTTCGAGCCGCGCGTCACGATCAGGAAGCTCGAGCGGACGTTCGGGTTCGTGGGCTGCCGCTTCGCCGTGACCGTCGTGCCGGCCTCGATCGTGAGCTCGACGGCGTTGCAGGTCCCGAGCGGGGCCGCCGAATCGGGACCGCAGTCGGAGCCGACCACGACGGGTCCATCGAGGATCCACGTCTTGTCGGACGTCCAGGTCGCATCCGCCGAGAGCACGCCGCTGACGACGACCGAGGTCGGCTCCTCGTCGCCGATCGTGAACGCCACGGCGGCGCTGCTCGCGCTGCCGGCCGTGTTCGAGGCCGTCACCTGCGCGGTGTACGTCGCCGCCGCGAGGTTGTCGAACTGCACGGCGCTCGTCGTGTTGTCGTTGATGACCTCGACGTCGTCCGGCAGGACGTTCGCGACGTCGCTGATGGTCACCGTCTGCCCGGTCGCGCCAGTGCCGGGCGTCCAGGCCACCGTGACCGACGTGCCGTCCACGGTGGCCGTCACGTTCGTCGGAGCGGTCGGCGACGTGACCGGGTTGGTCCCGTTGTCGTCGTCACCGCAGCCCGCGAGAGCGATCGAGCCGACCGCCAGGACGGGCAGGAACTTCGCGAGTCTCCTCCAGTTCATCTCTTCGTTTCCTCTATCTGAGGGGGTTCGGCCCGGCCGGGGATCTCCCGCGGCCGGGCCATCCGTCACGCCGTCGATTGCGGGGGCGGTCAGCCCCCGTACGACAGCGACAGGGACAGCGTCTGGCCGACCTTGTAGAACCGCTGCGTCCGGGTGATCCCGTTCGCCGACTGGGTCCACTCGTACGGCTCGTCGAGCAGGTTCTCCGCCTTGAGCCGCACGCTCATCGACTCCGTGAGGCGCTGGCGGAGCGTGAAGTCGAGCTGGTGGCGCGGCTCCAGCTCGATGTCCGGCACGCCGGACCCGCCGGCCGCTTCGATCCGCTTCCCGAACACGCCGTAGTAGGCACCGAGCTCGGTGGCGCCTCCGGTCGAGAGCCAGCTCAGGCTCGCGTTCACCGTGTACGGCGACTGGCCCTGGAGCGGGCGCGTGAGGTTCGTCGGGTTGAAGCCGCTTCCGGGGATCACTTCGACCTCGGACTCGATCACGCTGGCGCCCGCGCCGACCGTGAAGTGACTCAGGAAATCGTTGACGTCGAGACGCTTCCGCAGCGAGGCCTCGACGCCGTACAGGGTCGCGCTCTCGGCGTTCTGGTACGAGTAGAGCGACGAAGCCGCGGCGAAGAACACCTGCTCGATCGGCCGGTCGAGGTACTTGTAGAAGGCGCCGAACGAGAGGACCTCGCCGGTCCGCGGATACCACTCCCACTTCGCGTCGAGGCTGTAGATGTCCGCGATCTCGAGCTCCGGGTTCCCGCGCAGCTGCCGCAGGCTCGAGGCCTCGGTGAACTGGAACGGCGCGAGCTCGCGGAACTCGGGACGGTCGACCGTCCGGCTCCCGGCGAGACGCAGGTTCATCCCGTCGTTGAGCGCGTACGTGAGCCCGAGCGACGGGAGCACGTCCGTCTGCGAGAGGTCGGAGAGCGTGACCTGCCGGCCGACCTCGGCGCCCGGCGTGGTCAGCTCGAGGTCGTACTGCTCGACCCGGGCCCCGAGCACGGCGCGCAGCCGGCTCCCGAGCGGCAGGTCGAACATCCCGTATCCGGCGTAGGTGAGCTCGTCCGCCGCGTACTGGTCGCCCGCTTCGACGATGTCCGTGAGCTGGAGCTCGGTCGGATCGCGCGGCGCGGTGCCGACGATCGTTCCACCGGCGATCACGGAGTCGAGGCTCGTGATGCCCGACGTGAAGTTCCAGCGGAACCGGCGGGCCGCGAAGTCGCGGTCGCGGGTCCGGATCGCGCCGCCGAGCTTGAGGCTGGCCGGGTTCTCCCAGGCGCCGAAGCTCCAGGTCCAGTCGAGGCCGCCGTTGAGGTCGTCGTCGACGAGGTCGGTGTAGAAATAGCGGCCGCTCTCCCCGGTGTCCCCGTTCAGCGTGAACGCGTCGTCCGTTCCGAACGTGCGCGAGTACACCGTCTCCCGGAGCGCCGGCTCGTCCCGCGTCGCCCGGGCCCCGGAGAGACGCCAGTCCACCCGGGAGTTCAGTCCGTCGAGGTCGTGCTTTCCGGAGAACTGCCCCCACAGCATGTCCCGCTGCTGGAAGCGGAGCCGCTCCCCGAACACTTCGGCGCCCAGATCCTCCTGGTTGTCTCCCCGGTACTCGCGGGCCTCGTCGTCCGTGTTCCGGTTGTAGAGCGCCTGCAGGCTGAGCTGATTGAACGGGTTCAGGAGGAAGCTGGCGCTCGCCAGTCCTCCCCACCCGACCTCGCGGATTCCGCGGTTGAAGTCGTAGTCGACGTTCGGCGCGGCGTCTTGGGCGAACTGCGGATCGAACGCGGCGGCTCGCCACTTCCGCTCGTACTCCACGTCCCGCCGCACGAACTTCTGCTCGTAGTTTCCGGCCATGAAGTACCCGAAGTCCTTCCCGAACAGCGATGTCCGGTCGCCGACCGAGGCGCCGACGTCGACGTTCACGGGTGTCGCCTGCGCGGTCGGCTCGAACTGCGGGAGCCTGGCGGCGAACTCCTGCCCCGCGGCCTGGAGCGCGCCCGGGTCGGCCGCGGGAAGCCGGTCGCCGCGGAGACCGTAGCCCGCGTCCCGGACCGGGCCGGGAATCGAGCGCGTGCCATCGTCGGAGCCGAGCCAGTCGGTCCCGCCTCCGGCGTACCGCAGGTACCCTTCCTGGAACTGGCTCTCGGAGTTCACGGAGGTCCCGAGCGACATCTTCCACGTGAACTCGGAGGGGAACTCCCGGTTCGCGATGTCCACCGAGCCGCCGCTGAACTCGCCGGGCCGGTCCGGCGTGTACGTCTTCTGCGTCGTGAGGCTCTCGATGAACTCCGACGGGAAGAGGTCGAGCGGAACGACTTCCTTCTCGGGCTCGGGGCTCGGGACCGGCGAGCCGTTCAGGGACGTCTGGCTGTATCGCTCTCCGAGCCCGCGGATATAGACGTAGCGGCCATCCGCCACGGTCACGGAGCTCACCCGCGACGCGACCTCGGCCGCGTCGGAATCCGGGGAGCGCGCGATCTCCTGCGCGCCCACGGCCTCCGTCAGGGCGATCGCGTTCTTCTGCTTGTCCAGCAGCGACGCGGTCGCTCCCGACTCCATGGTGGCCGTGACCGTGATCGCCTCCATCTCGATCGCCGTCTGCTGGAGCGAGATGTCGAGCGGAGCGGACCGTCCCGCGAGCACCGTGACCCCGGTCACGGCCTTCGGTCCGTAGCCGAGCACGCTGGCCCGAACCTCGTGGAGCCCGGCCGGGACGCGATCGAGGAAGTAGCGACCCTCGAGGTCCGTGAGGGCCACCTGTCCGGTGTTCGTGACCGCGACCTGGGCGGTGCCGATCGGCTGACCGGTGGACGCGTCCACCACCCGGCCGACGATCCGCCCGGTCGACTCCTGAGCCTGTGCCTGCGTCGCCTGCCCCGCGCCGGTGAGGAGGAGGGTGATCCCGGCGAGCGCGACGCGCGCCTTCAGCGTCATTTCCTGCATGCCTCACTGTCGAGTGGGAGTCCGGTCGATCCCCGGTCGCCGCCGTGCGCGACGTCTCGTTCCTCCCGGGGCCGCCGTGTCGAGCCCAGTCTGCCCCCCGCGCATCACCGGCACGTACTCCCTCCGTAACGCGGCCGTACGGCGTCGGTAACCAACCCGTAACCGGGAAACTCCGACGAGCGCGGATTTTTCGAAAAAATCACTCGTCGCTTCGGTCCCGCCGCTGCCGCGGCGGTGACCTCCATCGCCCGTGTTTCGCTGGACTTTGCGTTCGAGGGCGGGGAGAGGGCGCGCGGCTCTGCACAAGGAATCCACACGGACGTACCGGTTTTCCACGCTACCGCAAGAACATGATTCAAAAGCGGTTAGACTCGCGGGAGGGTGCCCGGCGCAGCACGCCGGTCCTTGCCCGGCCGGGTCTTGTCCGGTAGTGTGCGGAGCGTCGGGCTGGCGAGGAGGACTCCCGGTTCCTCCCTGCCGGCGCAGGCACGACGCGGGATGACCCGTTTTCACGAATCGTCCGACTTTTCCTGGGGAAGGTACGCCCGAGATGCACGATATGCGCGCCGTCGAGTTCGTACTCCGGCTCCCCGCCGACGTCGCCGAGTCCGCCGAGGCGGTCGGCAGGCGGGACCCTGAGTATCTCGGGAGGCTGATCAAGCACGGTCTCGCCCGTCGCGCCGTCTTCCAGGAGCTCCGCCGCACGGGCCTCGATCCGTCGGCACGGGAGCCCCTTCCCGCCGAACGGAGCGCTTGACGCTCCATCCGCCCGGCGCTACATCCGCACGTGTGACGGCTCCTTGCGGGAGCCGCGCGGAACGAGGTCTCTACGGGCGGAGTTCTAGTTGCGCGATGAGCCGGACGGGACGAGCCGGAAGGGACCGTCGGGTCCCGCGGAGCCGTCCGAGACGGAGCTGAGGGCGAAGTACCTCGAGTACTGCTCCGCCCGGATCTCCGAGGTGTTCCTGTCCCTCTCGGACGAGCGGACCTATCAGCTCCTCGAGGAGGCCGCGCGCGATGCCGGCGTCGACCTGGGCTCCCTCGGATTCCAGTCGAAGATGCGGCTCGTCACCCGAAAGCTCCGCGCCAGCGTGCCCCTGCCGGACTTCGCCGACTGGGTGACCGAGTACCGGGCGCACCCCGATCGCTTCGAGCCGCTCCTGATCGGCCTCTGGAAGGAGGCCGTCGAGGACGGTCGCGCCGATCCCGGATCGGAGGAGCCTTGACCGACGACCGGACGCGGAATGGCGAGAGGCCGCCGCAGCTCCACATCTGGGACGCGGGTGCCCGGGAGTTCGAGCTCGGGACGCTGGTCGACGGCGACGATACCTGGGAGCTGTACGTGCTCTGCGAGCGCACCTCCTCGGAGCTCTGCCGTGGCAGGCTCTCGTTCCGTCAGGGCGACGAGCGATTCGACACCGGCGCCATTCTCGTCGAGGAGTCCGAGAAGGAGCTCCTGAGGAGGGCCGGCGAGCTCCCCGCCTCGATGCTGCGTCAGCTCCTCGACTCTCTCCGGTTATAAGTCGAAGATGTCCGACGAGCGCGTCCTCGTGGTCGACGACGAACCCGACATCCTGAGCATCCTCGTCTATCAGCTCAGCAAGGAAGGCTACCGGGTCAGCACCGCCGTGAACGGCCAGACCGCGATCGCCTCCGCGGTCGAGGAACGCCCGGACGTCGTGATCCTCGACCTCATGCTCCCGGGGATCGACGGCTACGAGGTGCTGAAGCGGTTGCGGCAGAACGAGCGCACGGCGGCGATCCCCGTCATCCTGCTCACGGCGCGGCAGGAGGAGGAGGAGAGGATCCGCGGCTTCGAGTACGGCGCGGACGACTACGTGACGAAGCCGTTCAGCCCGCGAGAGCTGATCTTCCGCGTCCGGGCGCTCCTCCGGCGCACGCACGCGGAGCCGGTCGCCCCGACCCGCCGCGTCCGGGTCGGACCGGTCGAGCTCGACCGGGATGCCCACCGCGCGTTCACGGGCGGCGAGGAGATCGACCTCACGCCGCTCGAGTACCGGCTGCTCGAGGTATTCCTCGAACGGCGAGGCCGGGTGCAGACGCGGCGCCAGCTCCTGCAGGCTGCCTGGCAGACGAACGCCCAGATCGAGACCCGGACGGTCGACATGCACGTCGCCAGGCTCCGCGCGAAGCTCGGCGAGGCGGGGGACCTGCTCGAGACGGTTCGCGGCGTCGGGTACCGCTTCCGGACTCCTGAGTCGCGGGAATGATCTCGAGCCGCCGGACCTACGCCCTCCTGGTCCTCGCGCTCGCGCTCCCGTTCGGCCTGTTCCTGCTGTGGGCGCATCTCGAGCTCGGACCCCAGCTCGAGGCCCGCGCCGCCCGCCAGCTGGAGCGCACGGCGCGCCTGATCGGGGACGACCTGCGTGACCAGCCGTTCGCGGACTCCGTCGCGGAGCGGGCGGGGGCGGTGGCAGGCCTCCGCGTGACGCTGATCGGCCGGGACGGGACCGTGCTGGGGGACTCGGAGGTCGATCCGCGCCGCCTGGCCCGGGTGGAGAACCACGCGGACCGGCCGGAAGTCGCGACCGCGCTCTCGGGCGAGGTGGGCGCGGACGTCCGCGCGAGCGGCACCGTGTCGCTCCGGCTCCTCTACGTCGCCGTCCCGCACGAGCAGGGCGCGGTCCGGGTGGCGATCCCGATCCGCGAGGTCCGGGAGTTTCTCGTCCGTGCGCGCCAGGTGGCCGCCGCGACGGCGCTGCTCGCGCTGGCGCTCGCCACCCTGCTGACGGGCTTCCTGCACCGGTACCGTACGGGACCGATCGAGCGCTTGCGGGCGATGATCCGGGCGATCGGCGAGGGGGACCTGTCCAGGCGGACCGGCCTCTCCGGCTCCGGAGCGCTCGCCTCTCTCGGTCACTCCGTCGACGAGATGGCGATGCGGCTCGAGGACCGGCTCCGGGCGATCGACGCGGACCGCGGGGACCTAGCCATGGTGTTCGACCGGCTCGACGACGGGCTCGCCGTGGTGGGCCCGGACGGGCACATCCGCCGCGTGAACCGCTCGTTCGAGACCTGGATCGGGCGAACGGGACTCGAGGGACAGCGGGTCGTCGGGCTGTTCCGGGACCCCCGAAACCGGCTCGCGGTCGACAAGGCGCTGTCGGGCGAGGCCGCACGCCACGAATCCGAGCTCGGGCCCCGCACGATCCAGCTCTCGGCTCTCCCGCTCGCGAGCGGCTGCGGGGCCCTCGTGGTGATCCGGGACCTCACCCGGACACGTCAGCTCGAGGGGGTCCGGCGCGACTTCGTCGCGAACGTCTCGCACGAGCTCAAGACGCCGCTCACCGGCATGCGCGGCTTCGCGGAGGCGCTCGCCGAGGGCGGGGCACCGCCCGAGCAGGCGTCGGAGTTCGCCGGCCGGATCCTCGCGAACGTCGAGCGCATGCAGCGCCTGGTCGACGACCTGCTCGACCTCGCCCGCATCGAGTCGGGATCCTGGCGGCCCGAGCCCGCCGAGCAGGACCTCGCCGCCCTCGTGGAGGACGCCTGGGCGTCGATTCAGCCCGGACCCGGCGCCCGGGACGTCACCCTCGACGCGAACTTCCCCCCCGATCTCGGTCTGCAGGCGGACGGGGCCGCCCTGGCACAGGTGCTCTGCAACCTGCTCGACAACGCCGCCCGGTACTCGCCGGACGGCGGGTCGGTGCGCCTGACGGCGCGCCGGGAGGACGGCCGCGTGCGCGTCGAGATCGCCGACGACGGGCCCGGAATCCCGTCGATCCACGTCGAGCGGGTGTTCGAGCGGTTCTATCGCGTCGACGCCGCGCGGTCGCGGGAGGCGGGCGGAACCGGCCTCGGCCTCTCGATCGTGAAGCACCTGGTGGCGGCGCACGGAGGCGAGGTCGGGATCCGGAGCCGCCTCGGCGAGGGGACGACCGTGTGGTTCGCGATCCCGGATCCCGCTGCGGGGCCGGCGGGAGAGAGCGGGCCCGGCGCGATCTGACGGCGGCCGTCGTCGTCGAGCTCGCGTTCCCGCGACGGGGGCCGCCCGCCGTTGCACAGCCGTTACTCCCCGTAGGTCGAAGCCTCACACTCCACCCGCATCGTGTGTTCGTGAGCCGCCCGGCCGAGAGCCGGGCCCCGTTCGAGGATCGCTTCCCGGGACTGCCCCGACTGCCAGATGTGCGACTCCACGACCATGACGGATCCGGGATCCCGCGTCCGGCGCGCCGCGCCGCGGCGAGGGGCATCCCGGCAGGGTCCCTCCAGGGCGGTCGTCGCGTGCCTCCGCGGCGGCCGCCCGCTCCCTCCCCGCGTCCGGCGCGCGTGGCGACGATGATCGCGCCGACGACGAGGCAGCCGCTCAGACTCAGGATCGGGGGGCGGCTCGACCTCCGGGAGGCGCTCCGGGTCCGCGAGTCCCTGCGCGTGGCGGGTCGCGGCGACCGCATCGACCTCGACCTGGCGGGCACCCGGACGCTCGACGGCGACGCGGCCGTTCTCCTCGAGGCCGACCTCGCCCGCCTCGAGCGGGAGGGCGCGCGGGTGACGCTGCACGGGCTTCCGCGGCGCCTCCACGTGCAGCTCCACCTCCACCCGATCCTGCGCTTCGCGCGGGACGCCGACGACCTGTTCACGGACCCGGACCTCGACTGGCCGGGATTCCGGCACAGCCTGCGCTGAGACGGAGAGGGGCAGCCCTACCGGGACCGCCGCGCGTTACAGATCCGTTACGATATCGTCACAGCAGCTTGACGCGGCCGATTCAGAATGCCGCGTCCCCGTTCGGCGCATGCCGGCCGAGAGGCTGCCGCACCGCTGCGGCAAGGCCGGCTCCGGATGATCCGCAGCGCGCCAACCCGGCACGCCCGGAAGTCGTGCGTGGGGCCTCCTCAATCCGTGGACCGGAGGCGAGACGAAGATGAGACCCGGCGTTGCGACGTCGTCGTGCGCGCTGTTCGTGCTCCTGTCGCTGTCGCCGGGCGTCGCCCGGGCCCAGGAGTTCTCGACGGGCGCCCTCAAGATCAAGTTCGGAGGACGGATCCAGGTGCAGGCCGGGACCAGCTCCTGCGACGAGTACCCCGTCCCGGCCGACTCGCGCTGCGCGGAGCAGGTGGCGTCGACGGACCTGTTCCTCCGGCGGGTTCGCCTCACGGTGGACGGCGAGATCACGGACCGGATCGACTTCCGGATCGAGCCGGACTACAACAAGGTGGACGAGCTCGGCCTCAAGGACGCCTGGGGACGCTTCAAGTTCAGCGACGCGGCGCAGCTGAAGGTGGGGCACTTCAAGCGGCCGTTCGACGGCTTCGAGCTCGTCTCCTCGACGCAGATCCTGACGATCGAGCGCGCGGTCGTCGTCCGGGGCCTGGAGACCTTCGCGGCGCCCTCCCTCGGGGCCGCGACGGCGTACTTCAACCTCGGCGACCGCGACATCGGCGCGGAGCTCAGCGGCTCGACCGGCGGCGGTCTCTTCTCCTACTGGGTCGGCATGTTCACCGGCGACTCCGATCTGAGGTCCCAGGACACGAACGCCGAGAAGCAGTTCGTGGGACGGGCGCAGCTCGCGTTCGAGCCGGGCGGGATCCCTCTCAGGATCGCCGCGGCCGCGGCCGCGACGGACCAGGGCTACGAGACCGAGGACCGCGGCCTCCAGGCCGAGTACTACTACGACTACGAGCTGTTCGCCGAGCTCGGGGACTTCGGGGGCGGACCGCACGTTCAGGCGGGGCTCGTGTTCGGGGACAATCCCCGGCAGAGCGCGGACGGAGGCTCCCTCGACCTCGCCGCGGGGGACGGGTTCGCGAGCTTCGTGACCTGGCAGGCGATCGCGTCCTGGAAGCTCTCGACGGAGGTCCTGGGGCTGGAAGCGATCGAGCCGCTGCTGCGGGTCACGTGGGGCGACCCGAACACGGACGTGGACGACGACGCCGGCTGGGGATTCACGCCCGGCGTGCAGTTCTTCTTCCACAGGCGGAACAAGCTCGCGCTCAACTGGGACGTCGCCTCCTGGGAGGAGGACGGGATCCGGAGCGAGAATTCGTTCAAGGCGCAGGTGCAGTTCCATTTCTGACGGAGTGACACCGATGACAGGCAAGACCAGATCACTGACGGCCCTCGCGGCGACCCTGCTGGCGCTTCCCCTCCTCGCGTGCGGGAGCGGGGCGGACGCGGGCGCGGACGGGCTCTCGGGCGCCGTCGCGATCGACGGCTCCTCGACCGTCTTCCCGATCTCCGAGGCGGTCGCCGAGGAGTTCCAGATCGCGAACCCGCGCGTCCGCGTCACGGTGGGGATTTCGGGAACGGGCGGCGGATTCAAGAAGTTCTGCTCGGGAGAGACGGACATCAGCGACGCGTCCCGCTCGATCAAGCCGACGGAGATCGAGGCGTGCGAGGCGAACGGGATCGAGCCGATCGAGATCGCCGTCGCGTGGGACGGCCTCACCGTCGTCCGCCACTCCGCCAACGACTGGGCGACCTGCATGACGGTGGACGAGCTGAAGCGCGTCTGGCAGCCCGGCAGCAGCATCGCCCGGTGGAACGAGATCCGTCCCGAGTGGCCGGACATGGAGGTGAAGCTGTACGGGCCGGACACGGACTCGGGAACGTTCGACTACTTCACGGAGGCGGTCGTCGGCGAAGAGGACGCGAGCCGCGACGACTACACGGCGAGCGCCGACGACAACGTCCTCGTGGTCGGAGTGCAGGGCGACGAGGGCTCGCTCGGCTACTTCGGCTTCGCGTACTACGAGGAGAGCGCGGACAAGCTCGGGGCCGTGGCGGTCGACGACGGCGACGGCTGCGTCCTCCCGAGCCGGGAGACGATCGAGAGCGGGACCTACGCGCCGCTGTCCCGGCCGATGTTCATCTACGTCAAGCCCGATGCGCTCGCGCGACCCGAGGTGCGGGCCTTCGTCGAGTTCTACCTGGAGAACGCCCCGTCCCTCGTCCCCGAGGTCGGCTACGTGCCGCTCTCCGCGGAGCGCTACTCCGAGATGATGGCGAGGGTCGCCGGCCGGTGAACGCCGTCGACGGGCCCTCGCCGGCGGGCGCGGCGGCCGGGCTCGGTCACCGGGCCCGCCGGCGCTGGGGGGAGCGGGCGATCGCGGGGCTGCTGTTCCTGTGCGGCGCGATCTCGATCCTCACCACGGCGGGGATCGTGGTCGTGCTGTTCACGGAGTCGGCCGGGTTCTTCCGGCGGGTCCCGCTCGGGGAGTTCCTGACCGGGACCCGCTGGTCCCCCCTGTTCGCGGACCAGCACTTCGGGATCCTGCCGCTGCTGAACGGGACCTTCCTGATCGCGCTCGGCGCGATGGCGGTGGCGCTCCCGGTTGGCCTCACGTCGGCGATCTACCTCAGCGAGTACGCCACGCCGCGGGTGCGGAGCGTCGTGAAGCCGATCCTCGAGGTCCTGGCCGGGATCCCGACCGTCGTGTACGGCTACTTCGCCCTCACCTTCATCACGCCGATCATCCGGACGGTCTTCCCTTCGACCGGCATCTTCAACGCCGCGAGCGGCGCGATCGTGGTGGGGATCATGATCATCCCGATGGTCGCCTCGCTGTCGGAGGACGCCCTCAACGCGGTTCCCCAGTCGCTGCGCGAGGCCGCCTACGGGATCGGCGCCACGAAGTTCGAGGTCTCGACCCGGGTCGTCGTGCCGGCCGCCCTGTCGGGGATCGTCGCCTCGTTCATCCTCGCGATCTCGCGGGCCGTCGGGGAGACGATGGCGGTCACGCTCGCGGCGGGCGCGACGCCGAGGATGACGCTGAACTTCCTCGAGAGCGTGCAGACGATGACCGCCTACATCGTGCAGATCAGCCTGGGCGAGACGCCGCACGGCACGCTCGAGTACCAGACGATCTTCGCGGTGGGGCTCGTCCTGTTCTTCATCACGCTCGGGATGAACATCCTGAGCCAGCGGATCACGCGCCGCTTCCGCGAGGTGTACGAGTGAGCGGCGCGCGGTTCGCGCCCTCGCAGGCGCGGAGGAAGCGGGTCGGGGCGATCTTCCGGTTCGCGTGCCTGGCCTCGATCACGTTCAGCATCGTCATCCTCGCAGTCCTGCTGGTCGACATCGTCGCGGACGGCGCGAAGTGGCTCTCGGTCGACTTCCTCACACGCTATCCGTCGCGGATCCCGGCGCGCGCCGGGATCCGCTCGGCGATCCTCGGCAGTCTCTGGATGATGGGCCTCACCGCCGCGTTCAGCTTTCCCGTCGGGGTGGGGGCCGCGATCTACCTGGAGGAGTACGCGCCGCGGAACTGGCTCACGCGCCTCCTCCAGACGAACATCGCGAACCTCGCGGGGGTTCCGTCGATCGTCTACGGGATCCTGGGTCTCGCGATCTTCGTCCGCTTTCTCGGGTTCGGGCGCAGCGTGCTGGCCGGGGCGCTCACGCTGGCGCTGCTCGTACTTCCCGTGGTCATCATCTCGGCCCAGGAGGCGGTCCGCGCGGTCCCCAGCTCGCTGCGCGAGGCATCCTACGGCGTCGGCGCCACGAAGTGGCAGACGATCCGGTACCACGTCCTGCCGATGGCGCTTCCGGGAATCCTGACCGGCACCATCCTCTCCCTGTCGCGGGCGATCGGCGAGACGGCGCCGCTGATCATGATCGGGGCCCTCACGTTCATCGCCTTCCCGCCGACCAGCCCGATGGACCCGTTCACGGTGCTGCCGATCCAGGTGTTCAACTGGACGGCCAAGCCCCAGCAGGAGTTCCACGAGCTGGCGGCGGCGGCGATCATCGTGCTGCTCGGCGTGTTGCTCGCGATGAACGCGGTCGCGATCTTCCTGCGCAACCGCTACCGGACGAGGATCTGACCCGTGGACGCGAACGGCCAGCCCGCGCTCGAGACCCGATCGCTGAGCGTCTTCTACGGCGACAAGCCGGCCGTGCGGGAGATCTCCCTGTCGATCCCCCGGAACCGGGTCGTCGCGTTCATCGGGCCCTCGGGGTGCGGCAAGAGCACGCTGCTGCGCTGCTTCAACCGGATGAACGATCTCATTCCCGCGGCGCGCGTGGAGGGGCAGGTGCTGTTCCAGGGCACGAACCTCTACGACCCGGACGTCGATCCCGTCGAGGTGCGGCGGCGCATCGGCATGGTGTTCCAGAAGCCGAACCCGTTCCCGAAGACGATCCACGAGAACGTCGCGTTCGGGCTCCGCATCAACGGCTTCCGGGGCGACCTCGCCGAGCAGGTCGAGCGGTCGCTGCGCGCGGCGGCGCTGTGGGACGAGGTGAAGGACCGCCTGCAGGACAGCGCGCTCGGCCTCTCCGGCGGCCAGCAGCAGCGACTGTGCATCGCGCGGGCCCTGGCCGTGGAGCCCGAGATCCTGCTGATGGACGAGCCGGCGAGCGCCCTCGACCCGAGCGCGACGGCGAAGATCGAGGACCTGATGGGCGAGCTCAAGGAGACGTACACGATCGTGATCGTGACCCACAACATGCAGCAGGCCGCGCGGGTCAGCGACTTCACGGCGTTCCTGTACATCGGCGAGCTCATCGAGTACGACGTCACCGACAAGATCTTCACCAATCCGGCCGCCGAGCGGACGGAGCAGTACATCACGGGCCGGTTCGGCTGAGCGGACCGGGATTCTCACGGGGCGATCGGACACCGACGGGAGCGGCGATGTCGCACAAGGTTTTCGCGGAGAGGATGGAGCGGCTCGAGGGGCGCCTGCTCGAGATGTCCCACTCGGCCCAGTCCCTCGTCGAGGAGGCGGTGAGGTACGCCCTCACGGGAGACGGGAGCGTCGCATCCGTGCTCGAGGGCGACAACGCCATCGACCGCGAGGAGGTCGCGATCGAGGAGGAGTGCATCGAGCTCCTCGCGCTCCACCAGCCGATGGCCTCGGATCTCCGTCTCCTGGTCACCGTCCTCAAGATCAATTCCGACCTCGAGCGGATCGGGGACCACGCGGAGAACATCGCGGAGGCCGCGGAGCGGCTGCGGAGCTCGTCCCAGCCCCCGGCGATGCCGCCGGAGGTGCCGGAGATGAGCCGGATCGCGATGGAGATGCTGCGCGACGCCCTGGAGGCGCTCGTGCACCGGAACGCGGAGGAGGCGCAGCGCGTCCGGGAACGGGACGACCGGGTGGACTCTCTCCACGAGTCCGTGTTCCGGGTGATGCTGACCCACATGCTCGAGTCGAACATCTCGGCCTGCCTGCAGGTCATCCTGATCAGCCGGAACCTGGAGCGCATCGCGGACCACGCGACGAACATCGCCGAGGACGTCGTGTTCATGGTCCGCGGCATCACGGTGCGCCACGGGGGCGTCCCGCCAGCCTGAGACGGGCCGCGCCCCACCCGGGGCGGGACCCCACGGCGGGGGCGCCGGGCTCACGTCCCGCGCGGGCGCCAGGGCCGGAGGGCTAGAACGCGACCTGCAGGTTGAGCAGGAACTGACCGTCGGCGAGCCGCGGCCCGACGTGCGTCCCGTCGAGCGCCTCCGACGGCCCCACCAGGCTCCCGTCGAGCCCGATCGCGTACTGGAGGCCGAGCCGCCCGTACAGGCCGGGCAGCACGTTCACGCCGAGCACGAGGAAGTCGCTCCGCTCCGCCGGGAGCCCGTCCCGTCCGGCCGCGGTGCGGAACGCGTCGAAGCGGGCCTGCCACTCCAGCGCGCCCCACAAGCTGTAGGAGGCCTGCAGGAACCACCCCTCGGAGCTCAGGTCCGTCCCGCCAAGCTCGTCGTACCCGGCCCGCAGGTACTCGCCGGACAGGGCCACCGTCCGGTACGCGACCCGGGCGTGACCGCCGAGGATCCAGCGGCTCCCGGTGAACGGCTCGAGCTCCGGGACGCCGCCCTCGATCCCGATTCCGAACCCGGGCACGGACACGGGCAGCGCCGCGAACGCGTCGTCTTCCGAGTACGCCGCTCCCGCTCCCGCCTCGAACACGAAGTCCTCGAAGAACTCGACCTCGCCGACCGAGTTCCAGGACGCGCGCGCGACCCACAGGAAGCCGTCGCCGTCGTTCTCGAAGCGGGGGCCGTTCCCGTTGTACAACCCGACGCCGTAGCCGAGCCGGCCCTCCAGCGCCCGGCCCTCGAGGCCGACCCCGATCTGCCGGCCGGGCGCGAGGGCGAGCGTGGCCTGAGAGCGCTCGACGAACGGGATCCGCGCCTTGTCGGCCGTCGCCTCGCCGCCGAGCGGCGCGAGCCCCAGCCCGAGCCTCAGCCGCAGCAGCTCGTCGCGCAGGGGCACGCTGAGCGAGGCGTCGATGAGACGGAGCGACTCGTCCCCGGTGTCGTACTCGACGCCGGCGCGGTAGTCGAACACGATCCCCACCCGGCCCTCGGCGCCCAGGCGCGCATCGTAGACCGCGAATCCGTCCTTGCCGCCGGTCTTCCCGGCCTCGACCCGGAAGCCGGTCCGCAGCAGCCCCGTCACGGCGAGGTCCGACGAGGTCTGACCCCACGCGGGGACCGGCCCGAGCAGCGGCGCCGCGAGGGCGGCCGCGAAGAGGGCTCGTGCGATCCGGTTCATCCGTCCTCGTGGGTCGTTGGGGCGGCGGGCGCGGCGGCCTCGGGATAGAGCCGTCGCCACGCGCCGGCGCCGATCACGGCGTTGATCCAGAAGTGAGCGACGATAGCCGGAAACAGGCTCCCGGTCCACACGACCGGCTGGACGAGAAGCGCCCCGAGCAGCGTGGCGCGGACGA
Source organism: Gemmatimonadota bacterium (assembly GCA_046484665.1). GTDB lineage: Bacteria > Gemmatimonadota > Gemmatimonadetes > Palauibacterales > Palauibacteraceae > Carthagonibacter. The sequence continues at coordinate 7,592 of JAWOIN010000012.1, read as the reverse complement.
TCCCGATCCAGCGCTGGTACCCGTGCGCGACGCCGAACGAGACCGAGGCGACCGCCGCCGCCGGCCACGGCGAACCGAACGCCGCCGCGAAAACGGCCTGGAGATATCCGCGGAACAGGTACTCCTCCGCCACCGCGGCCACAGCGGAGAGCAGGAGAAACCCCCGCATCTCGGGTCCCGTGCGGGGCATCAGCGCGAACGACACGGGGCTCTCCTCGAAGCCGAGACGGCGGCCGGAAACGGCGAGCAGCCACACGAGGAGGAGCCCACCGGCCGTGGTGCCGACGGCCCAGGCCAGAGCCTCGCCCGCCGGGCCCACCCGCCAGCCCAGCGAGGCGCCCGGGATGCCGCGCCACAGCGCGAACAGGAACACGGCTCCGGACAGGAACACGAGGGAGAGCGCCGCGGACACGTAGACCGAGACGCGGATGTCCGCGATCTCCTCGACCTGGTCGGCCGGCACGCCGGTCCGAGCCGCGAGCAGCGGAAGTCCCACCGCCAGCAGGACCGCGACGAGAATCACGAGCGCGTCCGCCTGCAACCCTTCCCCTCCTCTCGAGACGTCCCACTCGCGGCGCCCTGCCGCGCCGGCGCTCCACGATAGGGCACCGGGCCGACGGTTGACACCCGCTCCGCTTCGACGGACGTTCCGGGCGGATCGATTCGCCACTTCTCCCGTCCCGGACGCCCATGCTGCTCCGCATCGCGATCGCCCAGTTCCGCCCCCGGAAGCGCGACCCCGTCACCACGCTGGCACGAGTCGAGGAGATTCTCGCCCGCGTCAAGGCGCTCGAAGAGGCGCCCGACGTCCTCCTCTTTCCGGAGACGGCGCTCACGGGCTACTTCCTCGAGGGCGGGGTCCGAGAGCACGCGTTGGGAGCGCGGGCGCTGCTCGACGCGATCGCGGAGCGGTACGCGCGGGCGCCCGGGCCCGACCGGCCGCTGGACGTCGCGATCGGCTTCTTCGAGGAGTTCGAGCACCGCCTGTACAACGCGGCGCTCTACGCCGAGCTCGGGCCCGAGCCCCGGCTCCTCCACGTGCACCGGAAGGTGTTCCTGCCCACCTACGGGGTGTTCCAGGAAGAGCGCTTCGTGGAGGCGGGGCACGCAATCCACGCCTTCGACACACGCTGGGGCCGGGCCGCGGTGCTGATCTGCGAGGACATGTTTCACTCGATCTCGACCACGCTCGCCGCGCTGGACGGGGCCCAGCTCATCCTCGTTCCCAGCGCCTCGCCGGCCCGGGGCGCCGAGCCCGGCCGGGGCCTGCCCGGAAACGTGGAGCGCTGGGAGCGGCTCGCGCGGGCCGCCGCCGAGGAGCACGGGATCGCGGTCGCCGTCGCGCAGCTGCTCGGGTTCGAAGGCGGTAAGGCGTTCGCGGGAGGCTCGCTCGCCGTCGGTCCTCGCGGCGAGCTGCTGTGGCGCGGCCCGTTGTGGGAGGAGGCGCTCGAGGTCGTGGAGCTGGACCTCGGGGAGCTCACCGCCGCCCGCGTCGACCAGCCGCTCCTGGCGGACCTTGAGCGCGCGCTCCCGCGCCTCCTGTCCTCGTCACGCGGCGTCGAGCCGGCGGAGGAGCCGGCCGGGGACCGGGGACCGGCCGGATCGCCGGAGTTCCACGAGCCCGACCGCTCCGCCGCGGCGCCCGGGGCGTCGGACCCGCGGCTCCTCGCGATCGACGAGGCCCTCGTCGAGGAGTGGCTCGTCCGCTTCCTGCGGGAGGAGATGGTGGAAAGGCGCGGGTTCCGGCACGCGGTCGTCGGACTCTCCGGGGGCGTCGACTCCGCGGTCACGGCGGCGCTCTGCGCCCGGGCCCTCGGGCCGGAGAACGTCCACGCCTTCCTCCTGCCGTACCGGAACTCGAGCGCGGAGAGCCGGGAGCACGCGGACCTCGTGGCGGAGCGGCTCGGGATCCGGACGCGCTCGATCGAGATCACGGAGGCGGTGGACGGCTACCTGTCCACGCACGAGCCGGAGGCGGACGCCACGCGGCGCGGCAACGTGATGGCCCGGATGCGGATGATCGTCCTGTTCGACCAGGCCGTGAAGCTCTCCGCGCTTCCGGTCGGAACGGGGAACAAGTCCGAGCGGCTGCTCGGCTACTTCACCTGGCACGCCGACGACTCGCCCCCGATCAACCCGCTCGGCGACCTGTTCAAGACCCAGGTGTGGTCTCTGGCGCGGCACCTCGGGCTCCCCGAGGAGGTGGTGGACAAGCCCGCCTCCGCCGACCTCATCGTCGGGCAGACGGACGAGTCCGACCTCGGGGTCTCGTACCGGGAGGCCGATCTCATCCTGCACCACCTGGTGAGCGGCCGCTCGCCCGATTGGGTCACGGCGGCCGGCTTCGCGCCGGGCGCCGTCGACAAGGTCCGGCGGCGGCTCGAGGGCACGCACTGGAAGCGGAATCTCCCGACCGTCGCGATGCTGTCGGCCACCACGATCGGGGAGTGGTACCTGCGGCCGGTCGACTACTGACGGCCTGATGACGGCAGGGGCCGGACCTCGCGGCCCGGCCCCTTCGAACGATCCTTCCGGCGGGTCGGTCTCGACCCCCGCCGCGCGATCCTCCTCAGTCGCCCTCGGTCTCTACGGCCGTCGACGGGGCGGGCGTCACCGCGGTCTCCTCCACGGAGGACTCGTCCGTCCCCTCCGACCCCGGCTCGACCGCGGGCGCGGCGGCGAGCAGATCCGACCGCCACCGCTCGATCTCCTCGCCGAAGGCCAGGGCGAGGCCGGGAAGATCGGCCGGCGGCGCGTCGAGGCCGACGGTCCGGGCCTCCACCCGGGCCAGGCTCTCCTCCGCCTTCCCGCTTCCCTCCGCCGAGCCGACGGCCGCCCGGAAGGCGTCGGCGGCCTCCGCCAGGTAGCCGGTCCGCTCGAGCGCGGCGCCCAGGTTGTTCTGGAACACGCCGACCTCCGGCTCCAGCTCCGTCGCGCGGGCCAGAGGGCCGAGGGCCTCGTCGTACCGGCCCTCGCGGATCAGCAGGAGCCCGAGGTTGTTCATCGCCCACGCGTCGCCGTCGTCGAGCGCGATCGCCCGCCGGTACGCGTCGAGCGCCCCGGCGTCGTCATCGAGCTCGGATCGGACGTTTCCCGCCACGCGCCACGCCTCCCCGGAGCCGGGATCCACCGCCAGCGCCCGCTCGATGGCGACGGAGGCCTCCTCGGCCTGTCCCGCCTCGAGCCGCACCCGGCTCAGGTTCACGAGCGACTTCAGGTGGTCCGGGTCCCGCGCCAGCGCGGCCTCGAATCCCGCGATCGCGCGCTCCGCGTGGCCGCCCTTCCAGGCGGAGAGCCCCAGCATGTAGTGGCCCCAGGGGTTCTCCGGGTGCTCCGCCGCGTAGGCCTCGAACAGCGCGACGGCCTCGCGCCAGTCGCCCGCGAGGAACGCGGTCTCCGCCTCTCCGTAGGACACGCCGGTCCGGACCTTCCGGGCCGCCGTATCCGAGGCCGGCGTGGCCCGGGTCGAGCGGGCCGCGGCCGCCTCCGGAAGGCTCGCCGTCACCGGGCCGGACCGCGCCCGCTCGCGGCGCGCCGTCTCCGCCTCGTCGCCCCCGCAGGCGACCGGTCCCGCCATCGCCATGAAGGCGACGAGGGCCGCGAGCGCGAGGGTCACGCCGTCCGCGGTCGCGCCGCGGACCTGTCTCGGGACCTGCCTCGATCGGTCGAGCATCTCTTCCTCCCAGTGCCTGGCGCCGTGCGCCGTGGTGGTTCCGGCTCCCGGCACAGGGAGGGGCAAGAGGGGGACCCGGCGCGGGACGCGCGGGACGGATCACCATAACCACATGTGAAGGAGACCGTTACGGCGCCGGTGAGGTGACGTGCGGTTCGGCGCCCGGGGCCGTTTCGTGTCCGTCCGGACACGAGCCCGCGCCGCCCGTCGTGTCCGATCGGACACGACGCGCGACCCGCGGGTCAGTCGCGGCCGAGGCCCAGCCGGCGCATGATCTTGAGGAGGCTCGCGTGGTCGGCGAGGCCGAGCTCCACGGCGGCGCGGGTGACGTGCCCGTCGTTCCGGCGCAGGGCGTCGCGCACGATCCGGCGCTCCGCCTCGGCGCGCCGCGACCGGAAGTCGCGCGGGCCCTCCGCCCCGGGCGCTCCCAGCGCCCCCGCGTCCGTCGCCGCCTCGCGGATCTCGGGCGGAACGTGCACGGGTTCGAGCGCGTCGCCGTCCGCGGCGATCAACATCCGCTCGACGACGTTCCTCAACTCGCGGACGTTGTTCCGGGACCAGTCGCAGGCCGCGAGCAGCTCCGTCGTCCCCGGGGCCAGCCGCTTCCGACGAATCCCGAGCCGGGCGCAGACGGTGTCGAGCAGGTGCTCGGCGAGCTCCGGCACATCCTCCGGCCGGTCGCGGAGGGCCGGGACCCGCAGCGTGTGGACGTTGATCCGGTAGAGGAGGTCGCGCCGGAAGCGCCCCTCCTCGACGTCCGCGTCGAGGTCGCGGTGGGTCGCGGCGACGACGCGCGCCGCCACCTCGACCGGCTTCTCCCCGCCGACGCGGGTGATCTCCCCCGACTCGAGCACGCGGAGCAGCTTGGCCTGGGCAGCGGCCGGGAGATCGCCGATCTCGTCGAGGAAGAACGTGCCGCCGGAGGCCCGCTCGAACGCCCCGCGGCGGAGGCGGTCGGCGCCGGTGAACGCGCCCTTCTCGTGCCCGAACAGCTCGCTCTCGACGAGGGTCTCGGGAAGCGCGGCGCTGTTCACGGCCACGAACGGCCCGCCCGCCCGGCCGCTCAGGCGGTGGAGCTCGCGGGCCACGAGCTCCTTCCCCGTGCCCGACTCCCCGAGCACCAGGACGGGGCTCGGGATCGGCGCCGCCCGCGCGATCGCCTCGCGCAGCTCGCGCATCGCGGCGCTCGAGCCGACGAGCGGGCTCTCCTCCTCCACCCGGCCGCGGAGCTCCCGGACCTCGGCGGTCAGGCGTCCGCGGGCGAGGGCGTTCTCGATCTCGTGCACGACGCGGCGCATCGAGTCCGCCTTGTCGATGAACCCGTACGCGCCGAGCCGGATCGCCCTCGTGCAGCGGTCGAAGTCGCCGGTGCCCGTGTAAACGATCACGGGCACGTCGTCCCCGCGGCGGGCCAGCGTCTCGAGCACCTCGAAGCCGTCGACGCCCGGCATCTCGAGGTCGAGCAGGACGGCGTCGACCGCCTCCTCCGCGAGAACCTCGAGCGCCTCCCGGCCGCCGGTGGCGACCCGGGTCTGCCAGCCCCCGAGACGGCGGAGGTCGTAGGCGTACTGCTCGGCCATCGCCGGGACGTCGTCCACCACGAGGATCCGCGTCACGCTCCGCTCCGATCTGAGGTCGGGCCGGCCGCGTCGACGGCGGTCCCGACGAGGTCTTCGAGGATCCGCCGCAGTACACGCGGGTCGGCCCGGAGCGGAAGCGCCGAGCCGAGAATCAGAATCCGGAACCAGCGCCATCCGGGGAGCATGCGCCGAACGTATCAGTGCCGGGGGCGGGGCGCCTCGTACCGACGTACGCTGGCTGCTACGCGGGGCCGCCGTCCATGGCCGCTCCGGGCGTCACGGTCGGCGCGTACCGTCGGCGTCCGTAGATGCCGGGACGCCAGCCCGCGGCGACAAGAGCTCGAAGCTGCCGCGCGGCGTCACGCGGTAGAGCGGCCCTCCGCTGCCGTCGATCGGTGCGGGTGCCGGCCCCGGAAGCACATGGAAGTCGGTCAGACGAAGCGAGACCGGGTCGGCCACGCTGTGGTCCACCTCGTAGCCGATGTCCTCCATCGCTCCGATCGTCACCGCGCTCAGGGCCGTGCCGCCACCCGGCTCCATGAGCTCGTTCCTGAATACGGTGCCACGCCAGTGCCCGTCGATGGCGCCGACCCGTTCCGGCGTGTAGCCGCCCTCCACGGGGACCTTCGCGAACTCGTACACCGTGCCGCCCAGCGCATCGAACGCCGCCCGCGCCGCCGCCCCCGCGAAGTGTGTGTCCGGGTCGAGGAGCAGCCGTGGTCGCACCTCTGGATCCGTCGCGCCGCGTGTGTGATAGGCGATGTTGGAGCCACCATCCCCGAACACGCCCTCCTGACGTACTGTGATCCCGTACGCTCCGGTCCCCCGGACCCATTCCGCTACGGCCGCCGTCAGGTCCACCAGGCACGGCGCACTGCACGTCGACAGGAAGCCCGTCTCGGCATCAGAGCTTCCACCGATTCGACCGCCGTAGGCCGGCAGAGAGTTCCAGCTGACCGCACCTTCCTGCCAGGGCTCCAATACGCGCTCGAATATCAGGACGCTCGTGTCCCCCGCCGTTTGGGTCGGCGTCAGCTCGAGGATCGCCGCGAGCGGCGGCGCCGCCAGCGCGCTCACGTCGAAGCGAATCAGGCTCATGAGCACGTCGTTGCCCGGGCCTTCCGTCCACGTCCCGAAGCTCTGGCCCACCACCAGGTGCTCCGACAGCGGCCGCCCGTCCGGCAGCCCGAAGTTCTCCTCCGCGTACCATTCGCTCACTGTCGCATCGGCCACCGCCTCCAGCGGACCGGGCCGTCCGTTCGCCGGGTCCGACGGGTCTTTCAGCATCCCGAGCTGTGTCCACACCTCCCCGAATCCCAGCGCATGGCCCAGCTCGTGGAGCACGAGCGGGTCGGTGAAGTTGTCCTCGTCGTCCTCATCGAGCGTGATGCTCGATACGGCCGGCAGGAAATCGTCCCTGAGCACGCAGACGCCCGCCCACCCCAGCACCGAGCCCGTCCCTCCGATGAAGCCTTCCCATTTCCCGTCGAGCGGCCCGAACTCCACGAACACCACGATGTCGTCGATCTCCTCGTCCATGGCGGGCGCCGTGAGCTTCTGGCAGGCGAACGGTGTGGGCTGGCGCACCCGCACTGCCGGAACGTCGCCCACGATCACGTCCTCCCACCGCGCCACGGCCGCCTCGAACATCGCCCGCTGCTCCGGCGTCGGCTCCGTTCCCTCCACGTAGCGGATCTCGATCTGGAAGCCCGGCGGCTCCTCCGGCGGCTCCGGTCCCGTCGGAGGTCCGTCCGAGCCGCAGCCGGCCAGCCCGGCTGCCACAAGGGCGGTGAAGGCCGTGAGGAGACCTGGAATCCGCCAGGAGCCAGCAGTCCGGTTCCCCGATGAGTCAACAGCGCGATCCATGCTCATGCGTCCCTCCCGCCGCCGGAAGGCCACGCTCGCGGCCTCCGGCGGCGAACCATCCGTGGCCGTCACCCGTACCCGCAGGTTTCGGACCTCGAGGCCGTTTTCCCTCACCGCTCCCGCTCCAGCAGGGCGTCGGCGCGCGCCGCGGGACCGGCCGCCGGGAGCTCGACCGAGAAGCGGCTCCCCTCACCCGGCGCGCTCTCCGCCTTCAGGCTCCCGCCGAGGTCGTTCGCGAGGCGCCGCGCCACGGAGAGGCCGAGCCCGGTGCCACCCGGCTTCGTCGTGAAGAAGTCCTCGAACACGCGGGCGAGCTCGTCGAACGCGAGCCCAGGCCCGTCGTCGGCGACGTCGACCCGGACGTGCTCCCCGTCGCCGGCGGGCGCCACGGTCACGGTCACGTGCCCGCCGCCCGCGCGCGCCGCGTCAACGGCGTTCCCGACGAGATTCTCGAGGATGCGCCGCAGCACGAG
>JAWOIN010000138.1:0-9668 GCA_046484665.1 Gemmatimonadota bacterium | reverse complement strand
GGAGCTTCCGCGCGCGGTGCGCGTGTCGTACCTCTGGCGTCATCGCCCCTCCTTCTGGCTGTATGGAGGAGCCGGGAACTGCCCCCGGATCCGCCGCCCTCGCGGGCCGCGTCGAGTCTGTCCTCCCCCTCCACCGGATCTCGGCTTCCGCGTTGCCCTTCTGGCGCGGTCAGGGTTTCTGTCTATCGGCTTGCGAGCACCGTGATCCCGGGCTGATGGACCAGGATGGCGTTTACCTGCGCGTCCGTCAGCGGAAGGTGCGCGATGACCCGTCCCTCTAGGCACGCGACCCCTTCGATCTGTAACGCACCCCGGTTGAGGTGAACCGCCACCTGATCCGGATAGCTGTCGACGAGCGTGAAGACCGCGTCGACGTCGCCGTCGATCGCCTGCTCAAGGAAATCCTGCATGTCCTCCAGTCTCCGGATCTCATCGGGCGCTGTCGCGGATCCCTCGCAGGTCGGGTGATAGCCGTCGCAGACCGTCGAGGCATACATGCAGAAGTCGTGCGGGCTGGCCCACCGCCCGCCGCCAGGGTTGCATCTGTGACCGGCGTACCCGCACGCAAACTGCACGCATGAGCAACAGCCGGGCGCTTCGGCGTCCGTCCCGTAGGTCTGCGCCTGCGCGGTCTGCGGGACGAGGAACGCCGCTGCGACCAGGACGGCGACCAGGGTGATGACCCTTCGCATGAGTCCTTCCTTTCTGAATCGTGGAAGTCAGCGGCGAGCCCGCTCGACGCGGACACGCCAGACGGCGTAGTGGAAGAAGCCGAGATCGTCCCTTGAATAGGTGATGAAGACGGGACCGGGACCGACGAGCAGGGCGGGCTCGTCGACCTGGACCGACGCGAGGGGGTCGCCGCGTGCCGGGTCGAACGCCGAGATCACGCCGTCCCAGATGTCCTCCGGGTGGTCGCCGATCTGGTACGCCTGCCGGCCACCCTCGACCGTGACCGGATCCCCGAGTGCCGAACGGTAGTCAGGGTCACCCGTACCGCCCGCGATCCAGACGTATCGCCCGTCGTCGTGGGCGCTCCATATGGACCACCGTGGCGGGGTGTCCGGCGTCGGATTGGTGAGAGTCTCGTAGGGCTCGGCCCACTCCGCGGAGATCGTGAAGCGGCCCTGCTCGCGGCCGGCGTGGCCGTAGCGCGCGAGATCGGGCGAGTGATACCGCTTGACGGACCAGATCCCGCCCGCCGCCCCGGTGAGAACCCGCTCCCCGAGGTACTCCCGCTGGAACAGGTACGGGCTCTCGTCCATCGACGCGATCCGTGCGTCGCCGGCCCTCGTGAACTCGTGGACCGTGTAGCCCGCGAGGTCGCGCTCGTCCAGGATGCGCCCGTTCAAGAAGATCGTCCGGTCCGTCACGGCGACCCAGCTGGCCCGGAAGGAGAGGTTGATCGAGCGCGCCTCCTCGAGGTCCGGGCCGAACACGACGACCCGGTTCCGTCCCAGGTCCAGGACGAACGCGGAGTCCCCGTCGAACGCGACAGGCCCGACCAGCCGGAACTCGTTCGGCCCGTCGCCCTCCCGCCCGAACGAGCGGAGGAACGTCCCGTCCTGTCGGAAAAGCTGAATCGACATCCCCGTAGAGACCCAGATCCGACCCTGCGGGTCGACCCCGAGCGGCATCGAGTCTATGAATCCGCCGTCCGGCGACTGGAGCTCGCCGACCCTCTCGACATGGAGCCGGACGCTCTGCGCCTGGAGCGGTGCAACGGCGAGGAACAGGATCAGCGCGAAGAACTTCTTCATCTCACCTCCCGGGTTCAGGCCGCGGAGCGCGAGCGCGTCTCGAAGAAGCCCTCGAGGTCCGGCTTGCGTGCCATGATGAGCCGCACGTAGAGCGCGGTGAAGGGGTCGTTCAGCTTGAAGAGTTCCTCCCCCTTCATCCGCGTGATGCGGTGCCAGCGGAGGGCGTCGTAGGCAGCGCGGATGCTCCACCAGTCGAGGCCGCGGCTGCGGATCTCAGAGAGAGAGAGAGAGAGAGAGTAGAGAGAAGACCGTTCCTGCGCATGATTCCCCCCTCGGGCCTCTGCCCGGTTCCGAGCGGGGTGTGGGGCCCGGGCGCTGGGCGCGCCGGGCCCGGGGCGCAGATCACACCGGACGAAAGATGGGATGGCCCGTTTCCGAGCCGCAAGGGGTCGAGTCAGCAGAATTCCCGGCGATGGAAACGACGAAAGGCGCCCCGAAAGGCGCCTCTCTCATACCCCCTAGGGGAGTCGAACCCCTGTCTCCTGGCTGAGAACCAGGTATCCTGGGCCACTAGACGAAGGGGGCCCGCATCTGCTTCCCCGTATCCGGGGACGCCTAACGTATACGGATGCGGGGCGGTGTCAAGATCGCGCGCGCCCCCGATCGGCCCGCCACGCGGACACTCGCGCGTCCCGGCTCGATGTCATTCATCCCGTCCAAGTCTTGCCCGATCGGAGCGCACTCCGGATCATGATGTCGAGCGGCGTGTCGAGACCGCTCGCCGTACCCGGTGGATCACTCGCTCACGTGCCCGGTGGAAGACGACGGCGGACCCGACATGCACATCTGCCTGCTGACCGAGCAGGACCTCGATGTTCTCCTCCCGGAGGACGACTGGCCCTGCGACCCGCGGCCCTTCCTCCCCGAGGCCCGGTGGGACGTCGGGGTGGTCGAGGCGCCGCACGCCGTGAAGCGGGTGATCGAGCTCTCCCGCAACGGCTACGACCTCTTCTTCAACCTGTGCGACGGCGCTTGGGACGAGGGCCGTCCCGGCATCGACGTCGTGCTCGCGCTCGAGCGGCTCGGGCTCCCGTTCACCGGCGCGACCTCGGAGTTCTACGAGCCCTCGCGGGAGGCGATGAAGCGCGTATGCCGCGCGTGGGGGATCGACACGCCCGGCTACGTCATCGCTTCCAACGAACTGGACCTCGAGCGGGCGGCCGACACGCTCCGCTTCCCGATCATCGCCAAGCACCCGAGCAGCTACGCGAGCGTCGGGCTGACGCGCGAGTCGCGCGCGGAGACGGCCGACGCGCTGTTCGAGCAGGCGCGGCTCATGATGAGCGAGTACGGGAGCACGTTGATCGAGGAGTTCATCGACGGTGCCGAGGCGACGGTGCTCGTGGTGGAGAACCCGGACGATCCCGCCGATCCGACCACGTATCGGCCGATGCGCTACGAATTCCCGGAGGGCGAGTCGTTCAAGCACTCCCGCATGAAGTGGGTCGACTACGCGGAGATGAAGTGCTTCCCGGTCGAGGACGAGGAGCTCGCGTGGAAGCTGCGCGCCGTCTCCTCCAGGTTCTTCGTGGGGCTCAACGGCACCGGCTACGGCCGCTGCGACCTGCGCGTCGACGCCGACGGACGCCCGTTCATGCTCGAGATCAACCCGAACTGCGGCGTCTTCTACCGACCGGAGGACGCCGGCAGCGCCGACCTCTGCCTGCTGGCCGACCCGGGCGGACACGCGGCATTCACCCGCCGGGTGGTCGACGCCGCGCTGCGCCGGCACGCGCGCCGCGAGCGGAACTGGGAGGTCCGGCCTCGCCCGGACGGCGGATACGGCATCCACGTCACGCGACCGATCGCCCCCGGCGAGCGGATCATCGTGTTCGAGGAGCGCCCGCACGACCTCGTCACGCTGTCGCACGTCGAGCGTTCGTGGGACGAGCGGCGCCTCTCCTGGTTCGCGAACTACGCGTGGCCGCTCACCGACGAGGTGTGGGTCACCTGGGGGAGGAACCCGGAGGACTGGAAGCCGGTGAACCACTCCTGCGAGCCGACGGCGTGGCTGGAGGGGCTCGACGTGGTGGCGCGCATTCCGCTCGAGCGAGGGGACGAGGTCACCCTCGACTACGCCACGTTCTACAACGAGCGGATGCCGTCGTTCGAGTGCGCGTGCGGAGACCTGGAGTGCCGTGGCGTGATCCGGGGGGACGACTACCTGCGCGACTTCGTGTCCCGCTACGGCGACCACGTCTCGGACTACGTGCGGCGCAAGCGCGCCGAGGCGCGCTGAGGGCACGGCGCCGGGAGCCGCATGCGACCCCCGGAGCGGAGGGACCGTGGACTGGGAGTACCTGCACCTGATCTCGCACCCGTTCCCGATCGTCCTCTCGATCGTGGGCTCGCTGACGGGCCTCGTCGGGTGGGCCGCCCGCCGCGAGAGCCTCGAACGGTACGGACTCGTGTCGCTCCTGGTCGCGGGCGTGATGGCGATCCCGAGTTACGTCACCGGGATCACGGCGGGCGACATCGTGACGGAGCGCACCTTCGTTCAGCCGGGCGTCGTGCAGGACCACCGCACCTGGGCCACCTGGGCCGCCATCCTCCTCGTCACCTGCGCGATCTTCGCCGTGTTCTCGATGACGCAGCCGAAGGACGCGCGCCTGCGCCGCTTCGTCCTCCTGCTCGGGCTCGCGGCCGCCGCCCTCACCGGGTTCGCGTCGGTCCGGGGCGGGAAGATCGTGCACGGGGACGAGCCCCCGCCGGCCGGGCGGACGGCGCCCTGAGCGGTACCGCGGTCAGAGCAGCGCGACGAGGGACCAGAAGACGACGGCGGCCGCGCACATCGCGAGGCACTGCGCCGCGATCTGCTTCGGCTCCATCTTCGCGAGCACCCCCAGCAGCACGGCGACCGCCAGGGTCACGCCGACCAGGATCAGCAGGATCGTCAGCATCGTTTCTCTCCCGGTTTCCTTCCGTGCCTCGCGACGATCCGGCCGACGGCGTGCCGCCTCAGGACGGACCGATCCGCGCCGACTCCTCGCCGACCGGACGGCCCTTCCGCTGGAGCTGGACCAGGCGGTCCATGCCGGCGGCGGCGGCAATCTTCTGCCCCGTGACCGTCGTGGCCAGTCCCCCGAGCGCGGTCTCCCGGTAGCGGACGTCCATCTTCCGGCCCACCTCGCCCATCACGTCGATCACCTCGTCGACGGGGATCGGGAAGTCGAGGCCCGCGAGCGCCATCTCCGCCGAGGCGATCGCGTTCACCGCGCCCGTCGCGTTGCGGTAGACGCAGGGGATCTCGACCAGCCCCGCCACCGGGTCGCAGATCAGGCCCAGCATCCCCTGCAGGGTGAGCGCCACCGCCTGCCCGACCTGCTCCGGCGTGCCCCCCTCGAGCCAGGTCACCGCGGCCGCCGACATCGCCGCCGCGCTCCCGGTCTCCGCCTGGCAACCGCCCCCCGCGCCGGAGATCGAGGCGCGCTCGGCGATCACCGCCCCGACCCCTCCGGCCACGAGGAGCGAGTCGACCAGCCGCTCCTCGGACCAGCCCCGCTCCTCCTGCAGCGTGAGGAGCACGGCGGGCACGATCCCGGCCGCACCCGCCGTGGGCGTGGCCATGATCAGGCCCATGCGGGCGTTCACCTCGAGCGTCGCGATCGCGCGGGCGAGCACCTGCGTGAAGCGCGGGCCGAGCAGCTCCGGCCCCTCCGCCGCGAGCCGCCGGGCGCGCCCGCCCGTCAGGCCCGAGGGGCTCGGCGTGTCGATCTCCATCCCCTCGCCCACCGCCGTCCGCATCACCTCGAGCACCTCGGCGATCCGGGCCCGGATCGCGTCCGGCTCCGCCCCCGTCTGCTTCGCCTCGGCCCGCAGGACTGCTTCCGCGAGGTCGATCCCCTCCGCCTCGGCGGCGTCGAGCCACTCGCGCATCGATCGGAACATCGGGACCTCAGGCGTTCAGGCGGTGCACGTTCCGGATCCAGTGGACCCAGGAGCGGTCGTGCAGGTTCCGGAACAGGTCGTCGGGGATCTCCTGGTCCGTCTCGATCGTCATCAGGGCCTTCTCGCCGCGGCCGGTCCGGTCCACCCGGATCGTGGCGAGGTTCATCCCCCGCTCCGCGATGAGGCCCGTGATCTTCGAAACCGTGCCGGGGACGTCGTCGGCGAGCACGACGATCGTCGGGAGGGTGCCGCTCAGGTTGACGGGAAAGCCGTCGATCTCCGTCACCCGGATTCGGCCGCCGCCGATCGAGGAGCCCGTGACCTCGATGTCGTCGACGTCCCTCCAGACCTCGATCCGGGCCGTGTTCGGGTGCGCGTCCTCGCCGAGGTCCGCCTCCCGGAACTCGACCTCGAGCCCCGCCTCGCGCGCGAGCTCGATGCTCTGCCGGAGCCGGACGTCGTCGGGGAGGAAGCCCAGGAGGCCGCCCACGATCGCCCGGCGGGTGCCGTGTCCCTCGCCCGTCATCGCGAAGCTGCCGTGCAGGTCGACCACGGCGCGCTCGGGGTCGGCCCCGAGGATCGCGCGCACCACGTACCCGAGCCGGCAGGCCCCGGCGGTGTGCGAGCTGGAGGGCCCGACCATCTTCGGCCCCAGGATGTCGAACAGTCCCGTGCTCATGCGGCTCCCGCCCCGATCCGCGGCGCCTGCCCGGGCCGCGTAGGCGCCGTGCGCACGACGTCGGCCTCGAACGCCCGGGCGAATCCCTCCCGGACGGCCTCGTACACGGCACCCTTCTCCGTCGTTCGCTCCTCCGTCTCGAGGCAGGTCATCCGGACGGACGAGATGCCGCAGGGAACGATGAGGGAAAACCGCTCCAGCGGCTCCCGGGTCAGGTTCAGCGCGAAGCCGTGCCAGGTGACCCAGCGGCTCACGTGGACGCCGATCGAGGCGATCTTCCGCGCCCTCCCCGCCGCACGGTCCGCCTCCGAGGCGGCGCCTCCCGGGTCGCCGACCCAGACGCCCGTGAAGCCCGGGACCCGGAACCCCTCGAGCCCAAGGGCGCGGAGCGCGAGGATGAGCGCCTCCTCGACCTGCCGGAGGTACCAGTGGAGGTCCTTCCGCCACCCGGAGAGGTCCAGGATCGGGTAGCCGACGAGCTGCCCCGGCCCGTGGTAGGTGACGTCCCCGCCGCGCTCGACCTCCGCCGTCGCGACGCCCGCCGCCGCCAGCAGCTCCGGCGACGCGACCAGGTTCGACTCCCTCGCCCCCCGGCCGAAGGTGACCACGGGCTCGTGCTCGAGCAGGAGCAGGAGGTCGGCGCCGAGGCGTCCCTCGATCCGGTCCCGCGCGAGGGAGCGCTGCCAGGCGAGGCCCTCGCGGTACGGGACGCGGCCTTCGACGGGAACGAGGTGGATGGTGCGCTTCACCGGCTCGGGTCCGGGGGCCGGAGGGAGGGACGGCTCCGCGACCTGCCGACTGGGGGGCGTCGGAGGGTCGCTCCGCCGTCCCTCCCTCCGGCCTCGGCCCGACCGGGAGCCCGCACCCGGCGGTTCGGGAGGATGGTGCTCACGACGATGGGGGCCGTCCCGGGCCCGACGCGCGGTCCACGTGTGTCGTGCGGGACGCCGAGCGGGCGCGGGGCGGGGCCCCGGAGCGAGCCTCCGGCGCCGTCCAGTCGGCAGCTCGCGGAGGGGACCCGCCCCGCGCCCGCCCCCGGCAGCCAGCCGATCATATGTGAATCGCGCGATCCATCGCCGCCAGCGCCGCCTCCATCACCGCCTCGGCCATCGACGGGTGCGCGTGCGCGTGCGCCGCGATCTCCTCGACCGTGGACTCGAGCGCCCGCGCGATCCCGGCCTCCGCGATCAGCTCGCTCACGTTGTAGCCGATCATGTGGACGCCGAGGACCTCCCCGTACTTCGCGTCGGCCACGATCTTCACGAAGCCCTCGGAGTGGCCCGCCGTGAGGGCGCGTCCGTGGGCGGCGAGCGGGAACTTGCCGACCTTCACCTCGTGGCCCGCCTCGACGGCCTCGGCCTCGCTGAGCCCGATCGTGGCGACCTCCGGGTGGCAGTAGCCGACGCTCGGGATGTTGTCGTAGCGCACCGGGTGCTCCGCGACGCCCGCGATCCGCTCCGCCACCACGATCCCCTCGTGCGAGCCCTTGTGGGCGAGCATCGGCTCGCCGGCCACGTCGCCGGCCGCATAGACGCCCGGTACGCTCGTCTCGCACCATTCGTTCACCTTCACCCAGGGACCGTTCATCTCGACCGCGAGCTCCTCGAGCCCGAGCTCCTCGGTCGCGGGCTTCCGGCCCACGGCCATCAGGACGACGTCGGTCTCGATCGTCTCGTCGCCCTTGTCCGTCTCGACGGTCAGGACCATCGGGCTCGCACCGCGGTCGAGCGACTTCACCTTCGTACCGGTGCGGATCGCGATGCCGCGCTTCTTGAACGAGCGGGCCAGAGCCTTCCCGATCTCCGGGTCGGCGAGCGGCACGAGGGTGTCGAGCGCCTCGACCAGCGTCACCTCCACCCCGAACGCGGCGAACACGTCGGCGGACTCGACGCCGACGTAGCCGGCGCCGACGACGACCATCCTCTGCGGCGGGCTCCGGAGCGCGAGCGCCTCGCGGCTCCCGATCACCTTCTCGCCGTCGATCTCGAAGCCGGGGAACGACTTCATCACGGCTCCGGTCGCGATCACGACGTTCTTCGCCTCGACGGTGAACGGGTCTCCCTCGGCCGGCTTGACCTCCACCTTCCCCTTCCCGGCGATCCGGCCCTTCCCGGCCAGGTGCTCGATCCCGTTCTTCTTGAACAGGAAGGCGATTCCCTTCGTGAGCTTCTCGCTGATGAACCGGCTTCGGTCGACGGCGGCGCCCATGTCGTACTCCACCTCGACCGGGCGAACCCCCATCTCCTCGCCGTGATCCTTGAGGTTCTGGGCCAGCGCCGCGCTCTCGAGCAGCGCCTTGGCCGGGATGCAGCCCCAGTTGAGGCAGGTGCCGCCGAGGCCGCCTTCGTAGGAGTCGGACTCCACGCACGCCGTCCTGAGGCCGAGCTGCGCGGCGCGGATCGCGCACACGTAGCCGGCCGGACCGGCACCGATCACCACGACGTCGAACGCGTCAGCCATCCGTGGACCTCTTCCGGGATCTGGTTCTCGTCTCGGAGCGCCGGAGCGGCCGCCTCAGAGCAGCATCTCCAGCGGGTTCTCCAGCATCGCCTTGAACGTCTGCAGGAAGCGGGCGCCCGTCGCGCCGTCGATCACGCGGTGGTCGCACGACATCGTCACGCGCATCCGGCGCCGGACCGCGATCTCGCCGTCGACGACGACCGGCTTCTCGACCGTGCCGCCGACGGCGAGGATTCCCGCCTCCGGCGGGTTGATGATCGCCGTGAACTGGTCGATGTCGAACATCCCGAGATTGCTGATCGAGAAGGTGGCGCCCTGGTACTCCTCGGGCGTCAGCTTCCGCTCGCGGGCGCGGGCGATCAGGTCGTCCGACTCCCGCTTGATCGCGACGAGCCCCTTGCGGTCGGCCTCGCGCAGCACGGGCGTGATCAGGCCGTCCTCGACCGCGACCGCGATCCCGACGTCCGCGCTGCCGTGCCGACGGATGCGGTCGCCCTCCCACGAGGCGTTGACCTCCGGGTGGCGGGCGAGGGCCTCCGCGGTCGCCTTCACCAGGAGGTCGTTCACGCCGATCTTCTCCGGCGCGATGCGGGCGTTGAGCTCGGCGCGCAGGTCGAGCGCGCGGCCCATGTCGATCTCGGTGGTGAGGAAGAAGTGCGGGACCGGGCCGATCGACTGGACGAGGCGCTTCGCGATCGCCTTCCGCATCTGCGACAGCTCGACGTCGCGCGCCTCGAGCCGGGCGGGCCCGACCGGCGCCGGCGGCGGCGGTCGGGCCCGCCCGGCTCGAGGCGCGCGACGTCGAGCTGTCGCAGATGCGGAAGGCGATCGCGAAGAGCCTCGTCCAGTCGATCGGCCCGGTGCCGCACTTCTTCCTCACC
>JAWOIN010000030.1:0-15172 GCA_046484665.1 Gemmatimonadota bacterium | reverse complement strand
CGGGCTCAACCTCGTGCGCGACTACCGGAACGTGGCCGGAGACGACCGCACGGAACCGGTCGGCCGGATCGAGGCGCGGATCGCGACGCCCCGCGGCCTGTTCGAGGTCCGCTGACGCCGTCCCCTCGCGACGCCCGATCGGCGGGCCGTCGCGGAGGCCGTCCCGGGGCCGACGCGAGCGCGATTCGCCTTGCGCGGTCACCCCGTCGTGATACCTTGTCGCGGCTCGATCCGAAGACCGCGGCGTGCGGCGCACGGGCGGGGGTGCGGCCGGCGTTCTCAGCGTTCCGTCTCACGGGCGACATCGACACATGAAGCGGATAGAGAGGCTCATCGCCGCCGGCCTGGCGGTCGCGGCGGTCGGAGCCCTGGTGGCGGCGACGGGCGCCCTCACGCGCCCCGGAACGGCGGCGCTCGCCGACCAGGACGCGGCGCAGGCGGCCGGCCGGGAGCTCCCGCCCGGAATCAAGCCGAGGACGCCCACGGGCCAGACCGCCGAGCAGGCGATCGCGGCCCACATGACCGCCTCCGAGGGCCCCGAGCAGCCGATCCCGTTCAGCCACCGGTTCCACTCGCAGGAGCTGCTGATGCAGTGCGAGTACTGCCACGTGGGGACGGAGGCGTCGGAGGTCGCGGTCCTGCCGTCGGTCGAGCTCTGCATGGGCTGCCACCGGATCGTCGGCGCGCAGCTGGAGCCGATCCAGCGCCTGCGCGGCTACTGGGAGCGCGGCGAGCCGGTCCCCTGGGAGCGGATCTACAAGGTGCCCGACTTCGTGCAGTTCCCGCACCGGGCCCACGTCCGCAGCCAGGTCGAGTGCGAGGAGTGCCACGGGAAGGTCGAGGAGATGGACCGCGTCTACCGGTTCGCCTCGCTGAAGATGGGCTGGTGCCTCGCCTGCCACTGGGCCGAGGGGGAGGAGACGGACGTCGCCACCGACCGGCTCCTCGTCGAGAAGTTCCCGCCGCCGCCGACCCCGGAGGGGAGGCAGCCGGTGGGCCTGTACCCGCGAGCGATCGACGAGCTGTACGCGGCCAACCGAGCCCCGATCGACTGCACCGCATGTCATCACTGAGATCCGGCATCGGAAGCGCATGAACAACGGCACGACGCGGCGCGATTTCCTCAAGGTCCTCGGCGTGGCGGGCGCGGGCGCGGCCGCCACGAGCTGCGGGCCGCCGGACGTGGGCGACAGGCTGATCCCGTACCTCGTCCCGCCCGAGGACATCGTCCCGGGCACCAACGTCTCCTACTCCACTGTGCTGACGGCGGCGGGGCCCGAGCCGCTGGCCCTGCACGCGACGGCGCGCGACGGCCGCGTCATCAAGCTGGAGGGCCATCCCGGGTTCCCGAACCGGGGGCGCCTCTCGGCCCTCGCCCAGTCCGCGCTGCAGGACCTGTACGACCCCGACCGGCTGCCGGGACCGCGCCGCCGCGACGGGAACGGCTTCGTCGAGGCGAGCTGGGAAGAAGCGCTTCCCGCGGTGGCGTCGTCCCTCACGCCGGGCCGCACGCTGCTCCTGACGGCCCCCGTCACCGGCTCCCCGGCCCGATTCCTCCGCGACTGGGCGGACGCGGCGGGCGCGGAGTGGGTCGCGTGGGAGCCGCTCGGGCTCGAGGCGCTGCGCACCGCCCACGAGATCGCGTTCGGGACGCGCGAGATCCCGTCGTACGAGATCGACCGGGCGGACCGCATCGTCTCCTTCGGCGCCGACTTCCTCGGCAGCTGGCTCGCCCCCGTCGAGCTCGCGGTCCGGTTCGCGGAGGCGCGCGACGTGGAGGACGGTCGGCACGCGAAGTTCACGCACGTCGGCCCGCGGCTCTCGCTGACGGGCCTCAACGCGGACGAGTGGCTCGCCGCGCGGCCGGGAACCGAGGGCCTCGTGGCCCTCGCCGTGACCCGGGAGGTGGCGCGTCGCCGGGGCGGAGGCGCGACGGAGCGCGTCGGGGCGGCGCTCGCGCCGTTCACGGCCGAGGCCGTGGCCGAGCGCGCCGGCGTGGCGCCCGACCGGATCCTCGCGCTGGCCGGGGAGATCGCGGCGGCGCACGCGCCGATCGCCCTTCCCCCGGACGTCTCCGGGCAGGGGCAGGCCGCGACCGAGGCGCACCTCGCCGTGGCTCTCCTCAACTTCGTCTCGGGCGCGATCGGCACCACGGTCCGCTTCGGGAGCGGCCCGGTCCGGGGCGAGGCCGCGAGCTTCGCCGGGATGCGCAACGTGGCGGACCGGATGCGCTCCGGCGGCTTCGACGCGGTGATCGTGGTCGGGACGAACCCGATCTACGCGATGCCGAAGGCTGTGGGATTCGACGAGGCGTTCGCGACCGTGCGCACCCGGGTGTCGCTCGGAACGCACTTCGACGAGACCGCCGCCGCGTCGAACTGGATCCTGCCGTCCAGCCACGAACTGGAGTCGTGGGGCGACGCGGAGGTCCGCCCGGGGGTGCGGGCCGTCGGCCAGCCCGTCCTCCGCCCCCTGTTCGACACCAGGCAGCGCGAGGACATCCTGCTCGGCCTGTCGGCGGCCGCCGGTCGGGGATCGCTCGGGGCGGAGGACTTCCGTTCCTGGCTCGACGCGCGGTGGCGCGAGGCCGTCCCGGCGGGCGTGACGTTCGAGGCCTTCCGGCACGGGCTGCTGGCGGACGGGAAGCTCGAGACGGGTGCGGACGCCGCGGACGCCGCCCCGCCGCTCAGCCCAGCCGGGGCGAACTACCGCTTCACGCTCCCCCCCGCGTTCCAGGGCTTCTCGCTCGTGGCCTACCCGACCGCCCAGCTGTTCGACGGCCGCGGCGCCAACCGGTCGTGGCTGCAGGAGCTGCCCGACCCGGTGACGAAGGCGGTCTGGGGCTCCTGGGTCGAGATCCACCCGGAGGCCGCCGCGCCGCTCGGGCTCGCCACCGGCGACCTGGTCGAGGTCCGCTCGGGCGCGGGCGCGGTCACCGCCCCCGCCTTCGTGTACGAGGGGATCCGGCCGGACGCGATCGGGATCCCCCTCGGCCAGGGACACGCGGAGTACGGCCGCACCGCGCGCGGACGGGGCGTGAACGCGCTCGACCTGCTCGACGCGACGGTCGACGGGCGGAGCGGGGCGCTCGCCTTCGCCGGGGTGACGGTGGAGATCACCGCGCTCGGACGGAAGGGCCGGCTCCCGATCATGCAGGGGAGCGACTCGGACCTCGGCCGGGAGATCGGCGAGGCGATGCACGTTGACGACGCGCTCGCCGCGATCGGCGGCCACCACGTGGACCTCCGCGAGATCCTCGAGGAGGCGTGGGACTCCGATCCGAACAGCCCCTACCGCTGGGGCATGACGATCGACCTGAACGCCTGCACCGGCTGCGGCGCCTGCGTCGTCGCCTGCTTCGCGGAGAACAACATCCCGACCGTGGGCGAGGACCTGTGCGCGCAGGGCCGCGACATGTCGTGGATGCAGATCATGCGCTACTTCGAGCGGACCGAGGACGGCGGCTTCGTCACGATCCACACGCCGGTCCTCTGCCAGCACTGCGGCGACGCGCCGTGCGAGCCGGTGTGCCCGGTCTACGCGGCGTACCACAATCCGGAGGGCCTGAACGCCCAGGTCTACAACCGGTGCGTCGGCACGCGCTACTGCGCGAACAACTGCCCCTACAAGGTGCGCCGCTTCAACTGGTTCACCTACGAGTGGCCGCACCCGCTGAACCTGCAGCTGAACCCCGACGTCACGGTCCGCCAGACGGGCGTGATGGAGAAGTGCACGTTCTGCGTGCAGCGGATCCAGCGGGCGAAGCTCGACGCGAAGGGCGAGGGACGGCTCGTCGAGGACGGGGAGATCCAGACGGCCTGCATGCAGTCCTGCCCGACGCAGGCGATCGTGTTCGGCAACCTCAAGGACCCCGGGAGCCGCGTGTCGCGCATCGCGAAGGGCGCGCGGGCCTATCACATGCTCGGAGAGCTGAACACGCGGCCGGCGGTCACCTACCTGGCGGGCGTCACCCACGCGAAGCCGGTCCACGCGGGGCACGGCCACGGCGGCGGGCACGGAGCGGAGCACGACACCGGCGAGGCCGCCGGGGCCGGTCACTGAGACACATCCACAGGGTCCGATGGCGACAGCGGAAATCGACGTGCCGGGGGGCGCCCTGCCCACCCTGAAGGACGCGAACCGGGACATCAGCCGCCCGATCGCCGCGCCGTCGTGGCGGTTCTGGCTCCTGGTCGCGATCTGCGGGCTGGGAATCCTGGCCGGCGCCGCGGCCTGGGCGAACCAGATCCGGAACGGGATCGGGATGGCCGGGATCAACAACCCGGTCAGCTGGGGCGTCTACATCGTCACCTTCGTGTTCTGGGTGGGCATCGCCCACAGCGGCACCCTGATCTCGGCCGTGCTCTACCTGGTCCGGTCGGGGTGGCGCACGACGATCAACCGGGCCGCCGAGGCGATGACGATCTTCGCCGTGATGACGGCGGGGCTGTTCCCGCTGATCCACCTCGGCCGCGTCTGGTACTTCTACTACCTGGTCCCCTACCCCTCGACGCGCCTGATCTGGCCGAACTTCCGGTCGCCCCTGGTCTGGGACATGTTCGCGATCGGGACGTACTTCACGATCAGCCTCGTGTTCTGGTACCTCGGGCTGATCCCGGACCTCGCGGTGCTGCGGGACAAGTTCACGGGACTGAGGAAGAAGATCTACGGGACGTTCGCGATGGGCTGGCAGGGATCCGTGAAGGACTGGGCCCACTACCGCCGGCTCTACCTCTACCTGGCCGGCATCGCGACGCCGCTCGTGCTGTCCGTGCACAGCGTCGTGTCCTGGGACTTCGCGATGGGGATCGTGCCCGGCTGGCACTCGACGATCTTCGCGCCGTACTTCGTGGCCGGCGCGATCTTCTCGGGGATCGCGATGGTGATCACGATCATGATCCCGATGCGGTGGGCGTTCGGGCTCGAGAAGTACATCACGAGGTACCACTTCGACAACATGTCGAAGCTGCTCCTGTTCACCTCGCTGATCGTCGGTTACGCCTACGCGCTCGAGTTCTTCCTCGCGTGGTGGACGAACGATCCGATCGAGAAGGAGAGCTTCCTGTGGCGGGCGACGGGCTACTACGCCGGCCCGTTCTGGGTGATGGTGTTCTGCAACGTCGTGGTGCCGATGAGTCTCTGGTTCAGGCGGACGCGGAACAGCCTCGCCGCGCTGTTCGTGATCTCGGTGTTCGTGAACATCGGGATGTGGTACGAGCGCTTCGTGATCATCGTCACGTCCCTCGCCCACGAGTACGAGCCGGGCGGCTGGGGGATCTACGTCCCGACCACGACGGAGATCCTGATACTGGTCGGGAGCTTCGCGTGGTTCTTCTTCTGGTTCCTTCTCTTCTCGAAGACGCTGCCGGTGATCAGCATCGCGGAGGTGAAGGAGCACCTGGCACACGAGCACGAGCGCGGGCACTGAGATGAGAGGAATCGTCGCCCAGTACGAGACCCTCGGAGCCACCCGCGCCGCGATCGAGCGGCTGCGGCAGGCGGGGCACGCGGACCTCGAGGTGTTCTCCCCGTTTCCCGCGCCGGAGCTGGAGGAGGCGATGGGCATCGTCGCCAGCCCGGTCGGCCGCTGGGCCCTGATCGGGGGGATCACGGGGTTCCTCGCCGCGACGGCGCTCACCGCGCTCACGTCGCTCGCGTACCCGCTGATCACGCAGGGGAAGCCGATCCTCTCCTGGCCGGCGTTCTTCGTGATCATGTTCGAGATGACGATCCTGTTCACGGGCCTGTTCGGCTTCGCGGGCGTGCTGTTCCACACCCGCCGCTCCCGACGGCGGCTGTCGGCCGGCTACCGGAACGACTTCTCCGTGGACCGGTTCGGCGTCTACGTACGGGATCGGGGCGCCGGGAAAGGCGACCTCGGGAAGCTCCTGCGGGACTCCGGCGCGGTGGCGGTGGAGGAGGTGAGGGCATGAAGAGCGCCCGCCGCCGGACCCGCGTCCTGCTGCCCGTCGCCGCCGTCGTCGTCCTCTCGGGGTGCGACGACCAGGTGAAGCGCGTCCCGTGGTTCAAGACGATGTTCCGGACGGAACAGGTCGAGACGTACGAGACGGCCCTTCCACTCCCGCCGGAGGGGGCGGTCGCGGTCGGCGCGACGATGCACTACGACCTGCTCGCGGCGGACACTCTGCTCTCGAGCCCTCCCGGGCCGCTCCCGGCGGAGGCGCTGGAGCGCGGCGACGCGCTCTACCGGCAGTTCTGCATCTCGTGCCACGGCCCGGAGGGGGCGGGCGACGGTCCCGTCGTGGGCGAGAACCGGCTGCCGCCGCTCCCGACGCTGAACCTCCTTTCGGAGCGGGCGAAGAACGACCTCTCGGACGGCTACATCTGGGGCATGATCGCGAACGGGCGCGGCGTCATGCCGGCCTACCGGCGCGTCCCGCACGAGGATCGCTGGCACATCGTCGCCTGGGTGCGGCACCTCCAGGCGCGATCGGCCGACGGCGCCGGAGAGTCGGGCGCGGCGGCGGG
Organism: Gemmatimonadota bacterium; assembly: GCA_046484665.1. Taxonomy (GTDB): domain Bacteria; phylum Gemmatimonadota; class Gemmatimonadetes; order Palauibacterales; family Palauibacteraceae; genus Carthagonibacter. The sequence continues at coordinate 8,683 of JAWOIN010000030.1, read as the reverse complement.
CGAGTGAGAGAGCGCCGGACTTCACGAGAACGGACGAGCCGAACTTGAGCGCGCACAAGACCACGGTCGCCCCGGAGCGGGCCCTGAGCACGGTCCACGGCCGAGTCAGCGGTCTCGCCGCCGCCATCTGGCTGGGAGCGATCGCCGTCGGGGCCGCGGGCTTCCTGTTCGCGCTGGGGCGGGAGCCGCAGCGGGCCTGGATGGCCGTCTATGCGAACTTCCTGTTCTGGACCGCGATGGCGCAGGCGGGCGTGATGTTCGGCGCCGTGCTCGTCACCGCGAAGGGACACTGGGGAAAGCCGTTCCGGAGGGTGGCGGAGGCGATGGGGGGCTTCCTGCCTGTCGCCCTGCTCGTGTTCGTCGCGATGTACTTCGGAGCCGGCCACGTCCTGCCGTGGCTCGACCCGGCGTGGCCGGGCCACATCAACCGCACCTGGCTCACGCTGGACAGGGTGTTCGTCCGGAACGGGATCCTGCTGCTCGTGCTGTTCGGCATGAGCTTCTGGTTCCTGCGCGTCTCGCTCCGTCCCGACGCGCCGCTGATCGCGGGGAAGCAGGCGGGGTGGCGGAAGCGCCTGCTCCAGGCGATCTCCCGCGGCTGGCGGGGCGACGAGGAGGAGGCCGAGCGGTCGCGCCGGACCCTGTCGTGGCTCGGCCCGCTGCTGATCGGCGTCTGGGTGATCGTGTTCAGCCTGCTCGCCTTCGACCTCACGATGTCGCTGATGCCGAGCTTCCTCAGCGTGATCTGGGGTGCGCTCTACTTCGTGGGCGGCTGGCTCTGCATGCTCTGCCTCGTGGCGGTGCTGGCGCACCGGTACAAGGAGCACTACGGCCTCGAGGACGTCTGGGGGAAGTGGGAGTTCCACGACCTCGGGAAGTTGATGTTCGCCTTCGTGATCTTCTGGAGCTACATCTGGTTCGCCCAGTTCCTGCCGATCTGGTACGGCAACATCGGCCGGGAGACGCAGTTCTTCGAGCTGCGGACGGAGAACGGGTTCGGGCCGCTGCTGTGGGCGCAGATGGCGCTGATCTTCGCGGTCCCGTTCGCCCTGCTGCTGTGGCGGAAGCCGAAGATGAGCTCGCGGTACCTCGCGATCGTCGGGCTCGTGGTGCTCGCCGGGTTCTGGCTCGAGCGGTACATGCAGGTCGTCCCCTCGATCTGGAAGGGCGAAGGAGTCCCGTTCGGGATCCCGGAGGTGGCGGTGACGCTGGGCTTCCTCGGGCTGTTCGGCCTCAGCTACTCGCTGTTCGCGAGCCTCACGGCCAGGGTGCCGGTGCGGGAGGCCCTGATCCTGGGCGAGCGCTCGAGGGGGCCCTGACCCGGTCCCGGGCGCCGCTCCCCGGCTCCGGAGCGGCGCCCGACCCGTCGCGGTCGATCAGGAGCTCGCGGGCCGAACGTTGAGGTTCGTGCGGAACAGGTTTCCCGGGTCGTATCGCCGCTTGATCTCCGCCAGCCGTTCGTAGTTCCCCCCGTACGAGGCGCGCACCTGCGCCTCGTCCTTCGCGTCGCTGACGAAGTTCCCGTAGACCCCGGCTTCGGCCTCGGCCGCCGTGGCGTGCCAGAACTCCCGCGCCCAGGCGATGCATGCCGCATCCGCCGCGGGGTCCTGCCAGCGCGTGTGCACGTTCATCACGTACTCCGCGTCCCGGTGGGGGTACGCCATGGCGTCGACATCCGGGCGGCTCCCCGCGCCGCCGAGGTGTGCGAGGAAGATCTCCGACTCGGCCGAGGGAAGCCGTCCGGCGTAGTCCAGCACCTGGTCGAGGGCGGCGTCGGTGAGGCCCGCGAAGTTGTGCGACTTCCAGTAGTTTCTCGCCCCGGGCGTCAGCAGCGGGTCGAAGGCCTGCTGGAACGCCGCGAACGGCATCGCGCCCACGTGCTCGCCGGCGGGCGCGCCCCACTCGCGCAGCTCCCGGACGGCGCGCTCCCCGTCGCCCGGGTCGCCCGAGTACACGAACGCGAGGACGACCACCATCCTGCCGTGGATCTCCTCGGGCAGGAACGGCAGCGGCGGGGCGTGCCGCAGGACCATCCAGGTGGAGAGCGACTCGGGCTCCGCGCCCGAGAACTCCCGGTAGAACTTCACCACCTTCCGGGCCTCCTCGAAGCGGTGCACGACGAGCCCGCACAGCAGCTCGGGCCCGACCTCGTGCGCCCGGAACGAGAACGACGTCACGACCCCGAAGTTCCCGCCGCCCCCCCGGAGCGCCCAGAACAGGTCCGGGTGCTGCTTCGAGTCGCAGGTGACGATCCGCCCGTCCGCCGTCACGACGTCTGCGGAGACGAGGTTGTCCACCGTGAGGCCGAGCCGTCTCGTCAGCCAGCCGAACCCGCCGCCGAGCGTGAGTCCGGCGACGCCCGTGGTCGAGTTGATCCCGACGGGAACGGCGAGGCCGTGCTCCGCCGTCGCGGCGTCCAGGTCTCCCAGCGTCGCGCCGGGCTCCACCCGGACGGCGCTGGCATCCGGGTTCACGTCGACGGCGCGCAGCGTGGAGAGGTCGATCGTGAGCCCGTCCTCGCACAGCGAGCTGCCGGCGATGTTGTGGCCGCCTCCGCGCACGGAGAGGAGCAGTCCCTCGTCGCGCGCCAGGTTCACGCAGCGGACCACGTCCGCCGGTCCCGCGCACCGGACGATGAGGGACGGGCGCGTGTCGATCATCCCGTTCCAGATGGAGCGGACCACGTCGTAGTCCGGGTCGTCCCGCTTCACCGCGCGGCCCGCCAGCCCTTCGACGAACGCCTCGAGCGTGGACTCGGGAACCTCGCGGGTGCCACCGCCGGGGGCGGCGAATCGAATGGCAGACATCCTGCCTCCCTGTGTGGAATCGGGCTCTCGGCTCGTTCGGACCCCAGTAACGCCCGAGGCGGGACGTTGCGTCAAGGGCGCGGGCGGAGGCGGGACGTTGAGTGAAGGGCGAGGGCGGAGAAGGGTTCCCGACGGCCCGCGGCGCCGTCTCAGTCGAGCGTCAGCGATTCCCGGATGATGCGGCCTTGCTCGATCGCGTGTGCCGCAGCGTAGCCCTCGGCGGGGCTGGCCCGCTCGGGCCGGCCGACGTACCGGACCTCCCGACCCGTGCCCGCCAGCTCCTCGAGCGCCGGCCGCAGGTGGCACCAGGGACCCATGTTCGCGGGCTCCTCCTGGACCCACACGATCTCCTCGAGCGACCGGTATCCGCCCTGCAGCTCCCGGATCTCCTCGCGCGGCACCGGGTGGAGCCGCTCCACCCGGGCCACGTCGACCGCCGCCGACTCCTTCCAGGCGTCGGACCCGACGAGATCGTAGAACACCTTGCCCGAGCAGAGGACGAGCCGACGGACGCTCTCCGGCTCCTCTCGCAGCCCCGGCAGGACGGGCCGGAACGAGCCCGCGGAGAGCTCGGCGGCGGTCGACCGGGCCGCCGGGTGCCGCAGCAGGCTCTTCGGAGTCATCAGCACGAGCGGCCTGCGGGCGGGTCGCAGGGCCTGCAGGCGGAGCAGGTGGAAGTACTGCGCGGGCGTCGTGAGGTTCGCGACGCGGATCGCGTCCTCGGCGGCGAGAGCGAGGAAGCGCTCGAGCCGGGCGTTCGAGTGCTCCGGCCCCTGTCCCTCGTACCCGTGCGGAAGGAGGAGCACGAGCCGTGACTCCTGCCCCCACTTCGCGCGGCCCGCCACGATGAACTGGTCGACGATCGCCTGCGCCACGTTGGTGAAGTCTCCGAACTGCGCCTCCCAGAGAACCAGCGAGTCGCTGGCGACGGCGCTGTAGCCGTACTCGAAGCCGAGCACGGCCGCCTCCGACAGCGGGCTGTTCCAGACCTGGAACTGGGCCTGGTCCGCCGCGAGGTGCTTGAGCGGCGTCCAGCTACCGCCCGTCTCCTCGTCGTGGAGGACGAGGTGCCGCTGGCTGAAAGTCCCCCGCTCCGTGTCCTCGCCGCTCAGGCGGATGGGAACGCCCTCGGTGAGAAGGCTCGCGAACCCGAGCGTCTCGGCGTGCGCCCAGTCGATCGCCGCGTCGAACGAGCCGCGACGCCGCTCGAGCTGGCGGGCCAGCTTCGAGAACGGCGTGAAGCCCTCCGGCCAGGCGTGGATCGCGTCGTTCAGCGTGCGCAGCCGTTCCATGTCCGGGCCAGCGATCCTCTCCCGCCAGTCCCTCTCGGCCGTGAGCGAGTCGTAGCCGCGCGGCCGCTCGCGCTCGACCTTCATCCCGATTCCCAGCGTCGAGCCCGCCGTCGTCTCCCAGACGACCGCCTCCGCCTCCTCCGCCCCGGTCTCCTCCAGCACCCTCGTGCGGGCCTCGTCGAGGCGCGCCGCCTGCCGCTCGGCGATCGCCTCGGCCTCGGCGGGCTCGATCACGCCCTCCTCGACGAGGCGGTCCACCCAGATCGTCCGGACGGTCGGGTGCCGGCGGATCCGCTCGTACATCAGCGGCTGCGTGTAGCCGGGCTCGTCTCCCTCGTTGTGGCCGTAGCGGCGATAGCCGACGAGGTCGACGACGATGTCCTCCGCGAACTCCATGTGGAAGTCGATCGCGAGCTGCACCGCCGAGAGGCACGCCTCCGGGTCGTCCGCGTTCACGTGCAGGATCGGGATCCGGAACCCGAGCGCGATGTCACTGGCGTAGCGGCTCGAGCGGGTGTCGCCCGGGTCCGTCGTGAAGCCGAGCTGGTTGTTCGCGACGATGTGGATCGTGCCGCCGTTCTCGTAGCCGCTGAGGCGGGCGAGGTTGAGGGTCTCGGCGACGATCCCCTGTCCCATGAACGCGGCGTCCCCGTGCACGAGGATCGGCAGCACGGACGTCCCGTGCGCGTCGAGCCCGCTCTCGTCGTCGCCCGACACCGGGTCGCCGCTCGCGCGCGCCAGCTGCTCCCGCGTCGCGCGGGCCATTCCCTGGACGACCGGGTTCACGTGCTCGAGGTGGCTGGGGTTGGGGGCGAGCGAGATCTCGAGCTCGCCGACCGGCGAGCGCACGAGCTGCCGCGCGCCGACGTGGTACTTCACGTCGCCGGAGCCCGACTCGGCGATCTGGGACTGCATTCCCCTGGCGGTCCGCCCCTCGAACTCCGCGAGCAGGGCCTCGTACGGGAAGCCGATGATGTGGGCGAGCACGTTCAGGCGGCCGCGATGGGCCATTCCGAGGAAGAACTTGCGGGTCCCCCCGAGCGCCGTGCGGCGGATGATCCGGCGGATCATCGGCACCATCATGTCGAGGCCCTCGATCGAGAACCGCTTCTGGCCCAGGTAGGAGCGCTGCAGGAAGGTCTCCAGCCCCTCGACCTCGGTCAGGATCCGGAGCACGTGGACCTTGCCGTCCCGGTCGAGCGGCTCGAGGTGGCGGCCGGACTCGATGTAGTCCAGGAGCCAGCTCCACTGCGCCTGGTCCTCCATGTGATCGAGCTCGTAGCCGATGCGGCCGCAGTAGATCTCCCGCAGCCGCCGCGCCGCGTCCGCCGCCGTGGCGCCGTGGCGCGCGAGGCCGATCGCCTCCGCCGACACCTTCGCGAGGTCCGCCTCGGAAACGCCGTGGTAGCCGGGATCGAGGGCGGGATGGCCGGGGGGCGGGGCGCCGAGCGGATCGAGCCTCACGGCGAGGTGGCCGAGGGCGCGGTACGACTCGGCCAGCGTGCCCGCCGCGGCGGCCGTCCGGAGCCGCGTCTCGAGCTCGGCGGGATCCAGGCCGGGAGGCGCCGCCACGGCGCTCGCCGCCGCGGGCGGGACCCCGGCGGCACCGTCCAGCCACTCGGCGAGCGACGGGGGCACGACGCCGCGGTCCCGCAGCGCCCGCTCGTACAGCTGCTCGGCGTAGCCGGCGTTGTAGCCGTCCGCCTCCCGCCTGTCGCTCATCGTGTCCCGGATCCGGTCGGTCGCGCGTGCGCGAGATGAAACCGGCCGCCCCTCGGCGGCCGGAACGGAAAGGTAGGGGATCTACCGGACGGCACAAGCGGGCGGGGAGACGGCCCTCAGAACGTGAGCGCCAGGCGCCAGACGAGCGCGTGGCCCGGGTCCGACACGAACAGGAGCCCGAACGGCGAAGTGGCGACGCCGCGCGGCGACGAGAGCGACGTGGCCCCGGCGTCGAGCAGGTCGCCCGTCCAGGCCGTCGTCCCGTTTCCGACCCGGGTCTCGATCCGGCCGCTGGCCAGCGACACGTCCCGCACGCGGTGGTTCCCGGTGTCCGCTATGAACAGCCGGCCGCCGTCCGGCGCCACCGCGACGTCCTCCGGGAGGTTCAGGGCGGCGTCCACCGCGCGACCCCCGTCGCCGCCGAAGCCTCGCACGCCGTTGCCGGCCACCGTCGCGATCGTGCCGCTCTCTCGCCGCACGAGCCGCACCCGGTCGTTTCCCGAGTCCGCCACGTAGAGCCCGTCGGGCCCGAGGGCGAGGCCCTGCGGCAGGGCGAGCCGCGCCTCCACGGCGGGCCCCCCGTCGCCGGAGAAGCCGGGGTCGCCGGTGCCCGCGACGGTGGCGAGGCGGCCGGCGGAGTCGATGCTCCGCACCCTCGCGGCTCCCGACTCGCTGACGAAGATCGTGCCGTCCTCGTCGACCGCCACGCCGTACGGAGCCACGAGCGGCGACTCCGCGGCGACCGCTCCGTCGGGCGCGCTCGCCCGTTCCCCCGTGCCCGCGATCGCCTCCGCCGTCCCCGCATCCGGGTCGAGGCGCCACACCCGGTTCCCCGCCGGGTCCGCGACGAGCACCCGTCCCGCCGGATCGAGCGCGAGGCCGGCGGGCTCCTCCAGGCAGTCCGGGCCCGCGCAGAAGAAGTCGTCGCGGAGGACCCGAAGCCGGCCGGAGGAGCCGACCGCGATCACCCGGGCGTTCGTCCTCTCCGCCACGTAGAGGACGCCCGACGCGTCGAGCGCGAGGCCGGCGGGCCCGGAGATCCGGCTGTCCACGGCCCGCCCGTCGGCGGTGCGTCCCGGCGTCTCCGGGATCCCGGCCACGATCCGCATCAGGCCGGGGATGTCGCCGACGATGCTGACGGGATCGCCGCAGCCGGCCGCGAGCGGGAGGGCCGACGCGGCCGCCGTGAGAAGGCGCAGACGGGCGCGCATCAGAACGCCACCTCGAGACCGAGCCGCAGCTGCATCCGCTCTCCGTAGAACAGCGAGGGGTCGTTCCGGTCGAGCGCCGCCGCGAACCGCGCGGCGCCGAACTCCTCCGCCGAGATCATCCCGTCCCGGTCGAGGTCGGCTTCGCGGGCGTACCGGGGCGACTCCGCCGGAACGGGCGTCGTCGTCGACACGGGGCGGGCCGCGAGCGCCTCGACCGTCTCGAGGGTCGGCGCGATGAGGCCGGAGTCGCGGCGGAGCGCGACCACGTCGTCGCGACCGAGCAGGTTCTTCGCCTGGAACACGAGGCGGAGGTCGCAGGATCCGCATCCGGGCAGCCGGGCGAACTCCCAGCTCAGCCCGAGGTCGACGACGGCGGTCCACGGCAGGCGCTCGACGTTCCCCTCCGGCGCGCCGTCCCCCCCCTCCAGGTAGAGCGGATAGCCGCTGCGGACCTTCGCCGTGACCACCGCGCCGACCGGCAGCCCGGCGAGCCCCGAGGACCCGCGGCGCCCCGCGGCCCGGCCCAGGAACAGCGTCCCGTCGACCGTGTGCCGCCGGTCGAAGGCGAGCGGGAACTCCCGCGTCTGGCCCGGCGGGAGCGGCGTCGTGTCGTTCGCGGCGCCGGTCGTCAGGCCCGTCGCCTCCATCAGGGCGTACCCGAGTCGGGCCTCGGCCCCCGGCCAGCGGCCGCGGACGCTGAACTCGACGCCCGTCACGCTTCCGCGGTCGCCGGTCGTGTACCGGCCCGGCCCCGTCCCTCCGAGCTGCAGGTTCCCGGTCACGAGGTCGGTGAGCTCCTTCCGGAACAGCGCGAGCTCGAGACCCACCGTCTCTCCGAACAGGTGGCTGCCGCCGACCTCGTAGATCCGTCCCCGCTCGAAGGCGAGGTTCGGGTTCCCCTGCCGGCGGACGTCCGTGCGCAGGGAGTCGCCGATCGTGTTGTCGATGAAGAACTGGAAGTCGGGCGGCTGGGCGACCCGCGCGTAGTTCACCCGGAACGCCGTCCGTCCCGCCGAGTTCCGGAACGCGCCCGCGAACCCGACGCGGGGCGAGGCGCTCAGCTTCCAGTCCGTCGAGATCGTGGGGGCGAGAAAGTCCCCCCGGTCCTCCCGGAACTCGAGACCCGAGCGGAACCCGTCGACGCGGAGGCCCGCGGTGACGGTGAACAGCTCGCCGGGCCGGAACACGGCCTCCCCGAACCCCGACAGCTTCGCCGGATGGAACCGGGCGTAGTTCGGCGCCGAACCCGCGAGCCAGGCGCGGGTCCGCTCGTACGTCTCCACCTGGTACAGCTTGCCGGAGACGCCGCCCCGGAACTCCCCGCCCCCCGCCGTGAACAGCTCGCCGACCGCGTCGAGGCCGAGGAAGTCGGAGCGGCTCCAGTTCGCGATCCCGGACGTCCCCTCCGTCGTGAACAACCCCTCCGCCGCCGGACCGAAGGGCGACCCTCGGAGCCCGTCGGGCACCTCGTATCCCGGGACCGCGACGACGGAGTCGAGCTGGCGCTCGATCGGAAGCCTCACGAAGTCCTCGCCGAGGAACCGGAAGCCGGAGGCGCCCCAGCCGGCGACGGTCGAGCGGCCGTCCATCCAGCCCGGGTCGATCGCGCCCAGGTAGCGGTCGAGCCGCTGCGCCGCGAGGCGGACGGCGA
>JAWOIN010000027.1:0-2702 GCA_046484665.1 Gemmatimonadota bacterium | reverse complement strand
GCCGGCGCCGTCCACGGCGAGGACGTAGCCGTCGGGGTCGATGCCGAGGCCCCAGCTGTCGGTCGTGACGCGGACCGTGCCGGCCGCGGCGGCGCACGTCACGTCGAACCGGGTCTCCGCGACTCCGTCCGCCTCCACCGGGACGGCGCGGGGATTCGCCCCCTCGACGGCACAGTTCTCAGCTATCCCGGTCAGCTCGAGCGTGTGGTCGCCGGCGACGAGCCCCGACAGCACGCGGGTCTCGTCGATCCCGATCGGATCCGGCGCGCCGCCGTCCACGACGAGCCCGTACCCGTCGGGGTCCAGCTCCGTGCCCGTCGTCGCGGTCGTGACCGAGAGGTCCCCGACGCGCGCGTCGCAGGCCACGGCGAATGCCGCTTCGACGAAGCCATCGGCGGGCACGTCGACGGAAACCGGGTTCGGGCCGACGACGCCGCAGTTGCCCGCCACCCCTTCGAGCGCCACTGCCCGCGCTCCGGCCTTCACGCCGGCGATCGAGAGCGTCGCGTCCGGGCCGATGGGAAGCGCGGTCCCGCCGTCCACGCGCACCGCGAAGCCGTCGGGATCCGGATCCTCGCCCGTGGTCGTGGTGGTGACGCGGATCTCCCCGACCAGCTCGGCGCAGGTCACGACGAAGTTGGTCTCCGCGGTGCCGCCGGCGGCGACCGTGACCTGGCGGGGATTGCTCCCGCCCACCGCGCAGTTCTCCGCGACTTCCGTCAGCTCGACCTCGTACTGGCCCGCCGCCAGGCCCGGAACGAGGATTGAGCCGTTCGCGGCGACGGCCGCCTCCGGCACCCCGTCGAGCTCCAGTACGTAGCCGTCCGGGTCGAGGTCGGCGCCCGTGGTCGCGGCCGAGGCCTGGAGCCCTCCCTCCTCAGGCGGACTCACGGAGTCCCCGCACGCGATCGCGGCGGCCAGCGGCACGACGATCCAGCAGCGCCGGACGCACCGAGTCAGAGTATTCACGCGAGAAGCCAAGATCTCCCTCCAGGCCGTTCCCCGGGTGTCGCTCAACTCGCCTTGTGCGTCCGTCCACCATGGAGCAGCGGGCGCTTCTGCTGAGCCTCCTCCTCCGGCACCTGCTTCGCGTACGAAGGGTAGTGCGACGGATAGTAGGCGTAGTCGGACATGTGCCCCTTCGGCACGGCATTGAGCACCATGCCGAGCAGCGGGACCCGCAGCCGGCGGAGCTGCTGCACGGCCGTGCGCAGGGCGTTCAAGTCCGTGCGGTTCGCGCGCACGACCACGAGCGTTCCGTCCGCCACGGCCCCGACCAGCGCCGCGTCCGTCACGGCGAGGAGCGGAGGCGTGTCGATGACGACGTAGTCGTACGCATCCCGGAGCGCGACAAGCAGCGCCTCGAAGCCGGGATCACCGATGAACTCCGTGGGGTTGTCCACCCCGGAGCCGCACGGGAGGACGCGCAGCGTCGATCCCTCGGCGGACGGGACGGCGGCCGCCTCGAGCGGCACGGACCCCCGCAGGACGTCGGACAGGCCCGGCGCCTGCTCCAGGGAAAAGGTCGTGTGGATCTGGGGCCGGCGGAGGTCGGCGTCCACCAGCAGGGTGCGGGCGCCCTGGTCCGCCAGCGTGAGCGCCAGGTTCGCGGCCACCGTGCTCTTGCCGTCCCGCGGGGTCGCGCTGGTGACGGCGATCAGCTGCGGGGGCCGGCCCGCCCGCGCGAACCGGAGGTGCGTCCGGAGCGTCCGGAACGCGTCCTTTCCGATGAGGGCGGTGGCCGAGCGCCCCTCGAGCGAGCGGATCTCGGGGATCGTCCCGATCACCTCCAGGCTCGTCGCCCGCTCCGCGTCCAGCTTCCTGCGGACGCGCGAATCGACCTGGTCCGTGAGCAGGGCGCCGACGATCCCGACCAGCATGCCCGCGATCAGCCCGATCGTCAGGTTCAGCGTGCGATACGAGGGGTCCGGCCAGACGGGGGTGGCCGCCGCCGCCACGATGTCGATGTCCCCCACCTCGACCCCCTCGGCGATCTGCGCCTCGAAGTAGCGCCCGACGTGCTGGTCGAAGATCGCCTGGATCGCGTTCACCCGGAGCTGGAGCCGCCCGAACTCCGCCGTCTGCACGGGCAGAGCCCCGGCGCGCCCCGCGAGCTGCGAGTACCTGGCGTTCTCCTGGGAGATTCGGCCCTGGAGCCGCATGAGGGCCTGCTCGGCGGCCAGCCGGGCCTGTCCCCTCGTCTCGGAGATCAGGGAGTCGACCACCTGGACCTGCGGGTCCTCGGCCGTCAGGCCGAACCGCGAGGCCGTGAGCTCCGCGCGGCGGAGCTGCAGCTCCTGGATCCGGCGGCTCAGCTCGGGCCCCTGCGGAACGAGATCGGCCCCGAGCGCCATGATCATCTGGAGCGCCTGGTCGTTCCTCCCGCTCGTCTGGAGCCCCGCCACGAGTCCGGAGAGTATGCTCTCCTGGTAGGACAGCTCCCGGCGACGGCCGTCCACCGCGACGAGCTCGCCCGTGACCGAGGCGGCCTCCGCGTTCGGGCTGAACACGTTGCGGCTCTGGTAGTCGATCGCCGCCTGCTGTGCCACCCGCAGCGAGTCGGAGAGCGCCGCGAGCTGCGTCGCGATGATCTGCCTCCGCCGCCCCGCCATCTCCCGGGCCGTGCGGGCGCGGTGCTGCTGGTAGGAACGGGCCACTCCGTTCACGAGGTCCGCCACGTGCTCGGGATCCTCGTCCGTGGC
>JAWOIN010000018.1:0-2518 GCA_046484665.1 Gemmatimonadota bacterium | reverse complement strand
CACGCCTGGGTCACCGGGATCGCGATCGACCCCTTCGTCGGGATTCCGGAGGTGCTGGCGGACCCGCGGTTCGACGACTTCGTGGCGCGGCTCGACCTGCCGTACTGGGAGGAGTGAGGGAGGCGGCGCGGACGGAGCGCCCGCGGACGACGACGGCGCAGCGGTGGGCGGCGGACCGGAGCCCGCCGCTTCCCGCCGCCCGGACGTTCGGGTACGAAAGCCGATCAGTCACGACAATGCCACGGGGAAGACCCAGCAGCCGGGGTGTGGTTGCGCGGGACTGCCCGACTATATTGCAGGCTGGTCTCCCCCCTCACTGCCCGATGGAGCGCCGCCATGTCCGACGTCCTCTCGCGCCTCACCCGGGCCCTGTCCGACCGGTACTCCCTCGAGCGGGAGCTCGGCCGCGGCGGAATGGCCACGGTCTACCTCGCCACCGACCGCAAGCACGACCGGAAGGTGGCGCTCAAGGTCCTCCACCCCGAGCTGGCGGCGAGCGTGGGCCACGAGCGGTTCCTGCGCGAGATCCGGATCGTGGCCGGTCTCACCCACCCCGGCATCCTGACCCTGATCGACTCCGGCGAGGCGGACGGCCTCCTGTACTTCGTGATGCCGTACGTGTCCGGCGAGACCCTGAAGGACCGGCTCGAGCGGGAGGGCCCTCTGCCGGTCGAGGAGGCGCTGCGCATCGCGCGCGCGGTCGCGGACGCCCTCGCCCACGCGCACGAGAACGGCGTGATCCACCGCGACATCAAGCCGTCCAACATCCTGTTCGAGGCGGGGCACGCCGTGATCGCGGACTTCGGGGTGGCCCGGGCCGTGGACGCGGCCGGCGAGACCGGGGGGACGGCGACGGGGCTCGCGGTGGGGACGCCGCTGTACATGAGTCCCGAGCAGGCGATGGGGGGCGAGGTGGACGGCCGTGCCGACGTCTACGCCCTCGGCTGCGTGCTGTGGGAGATGCTGACGGGCGACGCCCCGTTCGACGCCCCCACCCCGCAGGCGATCCTCTCGCGCAAGCTGTCGGACGAGACGCCCGGCCTGCGGGTGCGGCGCCGGAGCGTGCCGCCGGAGGTGGAGGGGGTGATCGCGAAGGCGATGGCGTCCCTCCCCGCCGACCGTTACGCCACGGCGCGGGAGTTCGAGCGCGCGCTGGCGGCGCCGGAGTCGGCGGAGCGGATGCGGCCGCGACGGCACCGTGGTGCGCGGACCCGGGCGCTCGGCGGGGTCGCGATCGCAGTCCTCGCCGCCGTGGCCGCGTGGTGGATGTTCGGGCGCGGGACGCCGCTCGAGGCGGCGGACCCGTACGCGCTCGCCGTGCTGCCGCCCGAGAACCTGACCGGCGAGGAGGACTACTTCGTGGCCGGCCAGCACCAGGCCCTGATCGACCACCTCGCCGCGATCACCGGGTTCCGCGTGATCTCGCGCCCCTCCGTCCTGCGCTACCGCGACACGGAGCTCACCGTGCCCGAGATCGCCGGAGAGCTCGACGTGCGCGGCGTCGTCGCCTCCTCGCTGGAGCGGCACGGCGACACCGTCCTCATCCGCCTCCAGCTGGTCCAGGGGCGCCCACAGGAGGCCCTGCTGTGGTCGGGTTCCTTCGACGCTGTCATCTCCGGCCTGTACGAGATGTACGGCGAGGCGGCGCGCGAGATCGCGGCGGGGGCGGAGGTCCGGCTCTCCCCGGCCGAGGAGACGCGGCTCGGGGGCGCGCGGCCGATCGACCCGGCCACGTACGAGGCCTACCTGAAGGGGATGCACCTCATCGCCGGGGACACGGACGAGGAGATCCAGCAGGGCCTCGCCTACCTGCACGAGGCGACGGACCGCAGCCCGGCCGACGCCCTGGCCTGGGCCGGCCTCGCCCTCGGCTACTCCGCGGTCGGACACGGCCCCTTCCCCACCACCGACGTGTGGACGCGGGCGCGGGCCGCGGCGGAGCGGGCGGTGCGCCTCGACTCGACGCTGGCCGAGGCGTGGTCCGCCCTGGCGGACGTCCGGTTCTACGCGGACTGGGACTGGGAGGGCGCCGAGGCCGCGTTCCGACGCGCCAACGCGCTGAACCCCAGCATCGCGATGAACCACTTCCACTACGCGTGGCTGCTGCTCGTCCTCGACCGCTACGAGGAGGCGGTGGTCGAGCACGAGCTCGCGTGGGAGCTGGACCCGTTCACGCCCTTCCAGTCGGCGCTGCTCGGCTGGTGCTACCTGTTCGGCGGCGACACGGAGCGCGCGATCCAGCAGGCGCGGCGCACGCTCGAGCTGAACCCCGACGGGGCGGCCGGCCTGTTCGTGCTCGGCGGCGCCCTGCAGCTGGAGGGGAGGCACGAGGAGGCGATCGCCACGCACGAGCGGATGGCGGAGCTGTACCCGTTCTTCCGCTGGCTCACCGGTGTGACCTACGCGCGCGCGGGCCGCGCGGAGGACGCGCGCCGCGTCGCGCGCGAGATCGAGGCGGGGGAGGTGGGCCCGCTCGATGCGTTCGGGCGCGCCGTACAGGTCCGCGAGCCCGAACGCA
>JAWOIN010000181.1:0-9559 GCA_046484665.1 Gemmatimonadota bacterium | reverse complement strand
CCCGATCGCCGCGGCGGACCTCGTCCATCCCGACCCCGCCTCGCCCGAGGACCTGCTCCGGGTGCACACGGAGGAGTACCTGCGCCGGATCGGCGAGGACGACTTCACGCCGGCCGAGCGCCTGCGGCTCGAGGTGCCGTTCTCGCCGGCACTCGCCGAAGCGATGGTCCTCTGCTGCGGGGGTACGACGGTCTGCGCGCGACAGGCTCTCGCCGACGGCGTATGCGTGCACCTCGGCGGCGGCTTCCACCACGCCTTCGCCGGGCACGGCGAAGGGTTCTGCCTGCTGAACGACGTCGCCGTGGCCGCGCGGGCCCTGCTCGCGGACGGCAGCGTCGCGCGGGTGGCGGTGGTCGACCTCGATGTCCACCACGGGAACGGCACGGCGGCGATCTTCGCCGGCGACCCGGCCGTGTTCACCTTCTCGATGCACGAGGAGGCGAACTACCCGCTGGTGAAGCCGCCGGGCGACCGCGACGTCGGGCTTCCCCGGGGCACCGGGGACGCGGAGTACCTGCGGATCCTGGACGACCACCTGCCCAGGATCCTCGAGGCGCACCGGCCGGAGCTGGTCTTCTACCTGGCGGGCGCGGACCCGTACCGCGGGGACCGGCTGGGAGGTCTCGGGCTCACGATCGAGGGGCTCCGCGCGCGCGACCGCCGGGTGCTGCGGTGCTGCCGGGAGCGCGGCGCAGGGGCGGCCGTCGTGCTCGCGGGCGGCTACGCCGTCGACACCGCAGACACGGTGGAGATCCACTGCAACACGTCGCGGGAGGCGGCGAGCGCGGCACGTTGACAACCCGCTGGCTCCGCCCCCATCTTGCTTGTGATTTTTTTCACAAGGGCGTCGCGTACGAGGGGACGCCCGACGGTGCGGCACGCTTCCCCTCCCACCGCCGCCCCGAGTCGGTGACATCCGTCGATCCCACGGAGACTCGGCGGGCTCGATCGCTGCAGGCGCCCGTCTCCGCCCTCGCGGGCCGACAGCTCCCTGCCGGCCGGCGACGCACGGCCATCCGGGAGGTGGGCCATGTCGGCGATCACGCGTCGCGAGTTCATGGGCTGGGCGGGGCGCATCGGCGCTTCCGCGACCCTGCTCGAGCTCGTTCCCCTCAACATCGCCCGCGCGCTCGAAGCGGCCGTCAAGGAATACCCGCTCCTCTGGCTCCAGCTCTCCAACTGCTCCGGCTGCTCGGTGTCGGTCATCAACACGATCCATCCGAGCATCGAGGACGTCCTGCTCGACCAGATCATCCCCGACTACCAGCTCGTGCTCCGGTTCCAGCAGACGGTGATGGCGGCCTCGGGAGAGTTGGCCGTCCGGACGATCGACGAGACGCACGAGAACTGGAAGGGCCGCTACGTCCTGATCGTGGAGGGCGCGATCCCGACACGGGACGACGGCGTCTACGGCACGCTCGGGGAGCGGAACGGAGTTCCCGTCCGGCTCGCGGACCGGGTCCGGGAGCTCGGGCCGGACGCGCTGGCCGTGCTCTGCCTCGGCACCTGCGCCGCGTACGGCGGGATCTCGGCGGGCGCGCCGAACCCGTCCGGCTGCGTCGGCGTCGGCGAGTTCTTCCGTCAGGAGGGGATCACGACGCCGATCGTGAACATCCCCGGCTGTCCGCCGCACCCCGACTGGTTCATCGGGACTGTCGCGCACATCCTGCTGCTCGGGCTCCCGGGCCCGGATGACCTCGACTCCGTCGGCCGCATGAAGCTGTTCTACGGGACGACGATCCACCGGTCCTGCACGCGGCGCGACTCCATGGACGAGGGAATCATGGCGAAGAAGCCCGGCGACCCGGGCTGCCTGCTCGAGCTCGGCTGCAAGGGCCCGTTCACGATGGCCGACTGCTCGCGCCGGTCGTGGAACTCCGGGGTGAACTGGTGCATCGGGTCGGGAGGTCCGTGCATCGGCTGCACGGATCCCTCCTTCCCGGACGGCTGCTGTCCGATGCTGGTTCTGCCGCAGGGAGCGCGAACATGAGCACGACCACGATCAAGCTCGACCCGATCACGCGCATCGAGGGACACCTCGCCGTCGAGACGGTCGTCGACGACGGCGTGGTGAAGGAGGCCCACGTCGCGGGGACGCTGTTCCGTGGCTTCGAGGCGATCATCCAGGGGCACTCTCCGCTCGACGTGATCCAGTTCGCGCAGCGGTTCTGCGGCGTGTGCCCGACCGCGCACGCGATCGCGAGCGCGCAGGCGCTGGACTCGGCGTTCGGGATCGTGCCCACGGAGAACGGGAGGGTGATCCGGAACCTCGTGGGCGGCGCGAACTGGATCCAGTCGCACCTGCTCCACTTCTACACGCTCTCGTCGCTCGACTACTTCCCCGGTCCCTACTCCCCGCCGTTCATCCCGCGATTCGAGGGCGACTACCGGCTCCCGAAGGCGCTGAACGAGCAGCTGCTCGATCACTACATCCTGGCGCTCCAGATGCGGCTGAAGGCGCACGAGCTCTCGGCCGTGTTCTCGGGGAAGATGCCGCACAGCGCGTCGATCGTCCCCGGTGGCGTCACGATCCAGCCCACGGTCGACCGGGTGACGACGTTCCTCTGGCGGCTGCGGGAGCTGCGGAACTTCATCGACAACTACTATCTCCCTGACGTGATCGAGATCGCCCGGGTCTACCAGGACGGCCTGGAGACGGGGATCGGGCCTTCGAAGCTCCTGACCTACGGCTCGTACGACCTCTCGACGGAACCCGACGTGACGCAGCGGCGCCGGCTGCTCGGGATGGGGCGCCTCGTCGACGGGCGGCTCGAGGACTTCGACCCGGCCAGGATCACCGAGGAAGTGAGGCACAGCTGGTACACGGACTCCGGTCCGCAGCGCCCTGGTGACGCAATCACGGTGCCGATGCCCGCCAAGACGGGCGCGTACAGCTGGGTGAAGGCGCCCCGCTACGAGGGCGAGGTCTACGAGGTCGGACCGACGGCGCGGGTGCTCTGCACGGCGCTGTCCGGCGAGAACCCGGCCATGACGGAGGTCACGAACCAGGTCCTGTCGGAGGTCCGGGTGGCGCCCGACGTCCTCCGCTCGACGCTCGGCCGGCACATCGCGCGCGCGATCGAGACGAAGTTCGTCGCCGACGCGATGCACGACTGGGTGATGGAGTTCCGGATCGGTGAGCCCGTCTGCGCGGAGTTCACTCTCCCCGACCGGGCCGAGGGCATGGGCCTGTGGTGCGCCCCGCGGGGCGCGCTGGGGCACTGGATCGGGATCGAGGACGGGAAGGTGAGCCGTTACCAGGCGATCGTTCCCACGACCTGGAACTGCTCGCCGCGGGACGACCGCGGGCAGCCGGGGCCCCTCGAGCAGGCGCTCGAAGGCCTGCGGGTGCGGGACGAGGAGAACCCGATCGAGATCCTTCGCGTCGTGCACTCCTACGATCCGTGCGTCGCCTGCGCGATCCACGTGCTCGACGCGAGGGGAAACGAGCGGTCGCGCTTCCGGGCGACCTGATCGGGCGCGTCGTGGGGGATCGGGGAGGAGCCGGCGCTGCCGCCCTCCTCAGTCCTCCTCCTGCAGGCGCCGCGCTTCCCGCAGCGCGGCTTCCTGCAGCGCCGGAAGGACGGCGGCGACCGCATCGCTGATCCCGCCGGCGAACGGGCCGATCTTCTCCGGCTCGACCCCGAGGACGACCCCGCGCAGGGGCCGACCGAGGGCGCGGGCGGCGAAAAGCAGGTACGCCACCCCCAGGTCGTGCGCGGAGAGGGCGGGAGCGGACGGCTCCGGGACCCGGTCCAGGGGAATCCGGTGGATCGTGCCTGGAACGGCCCCGGCGCGGACCGCGTCGATCAGCACGACGGATTCTCCCGGCTCGACCAGGGAGAGCACGTCGATCCCCAGGGTCCCTCCGTCGACGGCACGCACGCCGTCCGGAAGGTCGGACCGCTCCGCAAGGGCCCGGGCCGTGCGGGGGCCGATGCCGTCATCGCCTCCGAGGTCGTTGCCCAGGCCGACGATCGCCACGCGCGTCTTCGGGTTCGTCTCCACCTCCGGATGAGAGAGCCCTGCGGGCCGGCTGGTCCGCGGGACTCTCCGGAACGATCGGCCCAGGATCAGGCGATCGCCCTTCTCAGCTTCCGACTCCGATCGCGACGCCGGCGAATACCCCGAGCAGCTTCGTCTCGTCGATGTCGCCGGTGCCGCCCATGTATCGGGCCTCGCCATGGATGCTCGCCTTCTCCGACACTGGGTAGCCGATCCCTGCCCCGACCTCGTAGGCGAACCCGCTCTCGGTCTCCGAGAAGGAGTCCGCGGAGAACCTGCGGGCCATGTAACCGAGGCCGCCGAACACGAAGGGCTGGACCTTCGAATTCGTCTGGATCATGTACCCGACCACGCCCATGCCGCCGCAGAGCTTCGTGTCCGAATCCCCGAGCTCCGGCTCGAACTCGTCCTTCGTGGAGTTCTGGCCGTAGAAGCCCCCGGCGCCGACCGCGAGCCCCGCGGGCCCGACGTCGAACAGGACTCCGCCGGCACCCATCCAGCCGGTGTTGGAATCGACCGGCGGCATCTCGTCGGTCACCGAGGACGGCTTCCCGGGCGAGGGCGTGGCTTCATTCACCGTAACGCGCCCGCAGCGTCTCCAGGTGATGGCGGGTGTGTCCGACGATGACGCAGGCGAGGGCGCGGACGCTGATCGGATGCCCGCTCGCCGTCCCCCGCAGCGGCCAGGCCGCGGGCGGGAAGGCCCGAAACAGACCTACGGTCGCCGCCCGCACGGTGGTCCACTCCTCCGCCACGTCGGACAGTGAGCGGCTCCCGGCTCGCATCCCGGCAACGTAAGACTGATCGTCAAAGCCCGTGAGCGGAGTCGCGTCCCCCCTGCCGATCCGCAGCGCCCGGTAGGCGAATATCCTCTCCGTGTCGGACAGGTGCCCGATCACTTCCTTGATGCTCCACTTCCCCGGCGCGTACCGGTAGTCGCCTCGTTCTTCGGCTATGCCTCCGAAACGGCGCACGACCTCGTTCATCTGCGCGGACAGGACCGACCCGATCTCCTCGGTGTCGGAGATGCGGGCTACGTATCCGGCGAAGGCCGGTGCGTATTCGTCAGGTCCTGGACGCTGTGCGGCTACCATGTGACCCCTGTCGAGAACGTGCGCGACGCCGTACGAAGCTACACCAGTATCGGCAACGATCACAGGTCCAATCCGCCGCCGAAGTCCCGTGCGCGGAACCAGGGCTGATCAGGTCTGGCGTCGTCGAGCGCCGGTCGCGACTGGCGACACTGAACTATCGAACGCTCCACATCGAGGACTGTGAAGAGGACGGCGGCCGTAAGTTGGCGGGTTGGGCACATCGATTCCGTTGAAAGGGCCAGCGACAGCCTCACGGAGCTCGTGCGCGAGCGACTCGGTCCCTCTCTGTCGGTGAGGGTTCTTATCGAACAGTCCGCCAGAGCGCAGTCCGGCACAGTCGAGAACGACCTGCCAAACGTCGAACAGTCGGCAGAGCTACTCGGAAAGGCACCCTCCACGATCCGCACGAAGATGCAGACTGGCGAGATCCCTGCGGCTAGGATCGGCGGCACCTGGTACGCCAGGCGGTCCGCATTGCCGGAGCTGGTCCCGACCCGCCGCTGAAAACTGTCACAAAACTGTCCCAGCGCGAGCACGCGTCAGCGGGCGTAAGCTGGCGCAAGAAGCTCCAAGTCTGGCGTCAGCAGGCGCCAGCTGGCGTCAGCTGGCGGATGAAGCGTTGCTTTGCAAGCAGGAGGTCACCGGTAGTCCTCGCGCTTCGCGCTCGGAAGGTCCGGCTTCGCTCGACAGCGATCCCGGTCGGCTCCATTCCGCCGTGTGACCTAGTGGCGTGCGCACGCGCGCATCGGGACGGGCGCGGTCCATGCCCGATGTGAGACGAGCCCCGCGGGCCATCGCCCGCGGGGCTCGTCGAGTCGAACGATCGGCTCGAAGTCAGCCGGTCAACGCGGTCAGCTCCCGAGCGCGATCACGACGCCCGCGAAAATCCCGAAGAGCTTCGTCTCATCGAGGTCGCCGGTTCCACCCATGTAGCGGCCCTCACCGTAGATGCTCGCCTTTTCGGACACCGGGTAACCGATCCCCGCGCCGGCCTGGTAGCCGAAAGCGCTCTCCGTCTCGTCGAATGAATCGCCGGAGAACTTGTGGGCCATGAGGCCCGCGCCGCCGAACACGTACGGCTGGATCTTCCCACCCGTCTGGAAGCTGTAGACGACGATGCCCATGCCGCCGTACAGCTTGGTGCTCGTGTCCCCGAACTCGGACTCGAACTCGTCCTTGGTGTTGTTCTGGCCGTAGAAGCCCTCGGCGCCCACGGAGAGCCCCACCGGCCCGACATCGAACAGGACCCCGCCGGCGCCCATCCAACCGGTGTTGGAAAAATCGCCGAAGTCCCCGGTCGGGAAGGTGGCGCCACCGGAAATGTAGATCGACTGGGCGTTCAGTGTGAGCGGGGCGACGAGCGCGAAGACCGCCGCCGCGACTAGCGTGACCAGACGTCTGTTCATGGCCGACCTCCCTGAATGTCAACGGCGAACGGGCGAGACGGGGGAAGGATTGCAAGGCGCACCCCGATCGCGCAAGCCCCTCGGGCTCGCGGGGGACCCTGCCCTGATCCCGGGACGAGCCGGGTCAGGCGCGGGGCAGGTCCTCCTCGTCCCAGTCGAGGTCGTCGAGGGGGGCATGGTCGTGCGCGTCCAGGGCCCGCTCGAGGAGCTCCTCGAGGATCTCGGCGGACCGGTCCTCGCCGGACTCCCGGCGCTCCTCGATCTCGTCGGCGAGCGTTTCGATCAGCCCTTCGAGCGTGGCGGCCGGGAAGAGCGCCAGGCTCTCGTCGACGACCACCCCGTCGCGCCGGGCGAGCGCGCGGAACAGGATCGCGAGCTCCGGCAGGCCCTTCCGGTCGAGCACGGCCGCCAGCCCGTCGGCCCACAGCGTGAGCTCCGCCTCCTGGTCTCTCTCCGATGGCGACTCGGGCATCGCTGGGTCCCTCGTGGCGGGATTCGATCCGGCCCGGCCGCGCGCCGGTCGGGCCGACCATCAGGGTAGCGGACCCGCGGGGAGCCGGTCAATCGCCTGCGCGGCCGATCCGCAGGTCCCGGAAGATGGCGAGCCGCAGGTCCACCTCCGAGAGCAGTGCGTTCAGGGCGTCGGCGCGGGAGTGGTCGCCCGCCCGGCGCTGCTCCTCGCGCAGGCCGACGAGCCCCCTCCGCACGGCTTCCAGGCAACAGGCGTTCGCCAGCGCGAGCGCTCGCCGGAAGAGGCCCGTCGCGCTCGAGCGGCGCCCGCTAGCCGGTCGGGAGACCTCGTCCGCGCGGCCGGCCCCGCGGTCGGTCGCGCCCGACGTCTCCGCCGCGTCCGGAGGCGCAGCATCCGCCAGAAATTCCGCCATGTCGAGCAGATGCGTCACGAGCAGCCGCTGCCGTTGTGACAGGGGCGGATAGAGCGTCCGGAGGAATGGGGATTCCCCCCCGGGCGCGCGCGAGGCGCACGAACGCCGCGCGATCTGGCCGGAACTCCTCGTCACGCCGGACCTCCGTCTCACGAGTGCCGGGGGCCGCGCGCCTCCGGACCCGCCGATTTCCCTCAAGACGAGTGCCAGCGCTCCCGGGTCACCGGTCGAACGGCGACGAGAGGAGGCGCACGATCGCGGGCCGGTCGACCTTCCCGCCGGACATCTCGGGCAGGCGGTCCATCCACGCGATCCGGCGGGGACGGCGGAACGGGGCGAGACGCGGCGCGGCCCAGCGGAGGAGCTCCTCGTCGCCGACCGGCGGCGACGTCGGGTCGCGGACCAGCGCCGCGGCGACGACCTCGCCCCATCGATCGTCCGGGATCCCGACCACGACCGCGCTCCGCACGGAGGGGTGCGCCTCCAGCTCCGCCTCGACCTCCGAGGGCGAGACGTTCTCCCCGCCGGTCACGATCACCGCGTCCAGGCGGCCGAGCGGCTGCAGCGTCCCGTCGTCGCGCAGCCTGCCGGCGTCCCCGGTGCGGAACCACCCGTCGGCGGTGAAGGGGTCGGGGTGGGCCCGCGGCGGCAGGTAGCGGGTCAACAGGGCAGGCCCGCGCACCTCGATCCGGCCATCGCGCGTCCGGACCTCGAGCCCCGGAAGCGGCCGCATCGCCCGAGGGGGGCCGCCGGGCACCGCGGTCGCGACCTGCGAGCAGGTCTCCGTCATCCCGTAGGTCTCGAGCAGAGGAAGCCCCCGCTCGAGTCCCGCGCGCCACAGCCGGGGGCCCGCGGCGGCCCCGCCGAGGAGGACGGCGCGGAGCGTCGCGGGCGGCCGCCAGGCCGGGAGCTCCTCGAGCAGCCGGGCGAGCATGGTCGGGACGAGGGAGGCGAGGGTCGCGGCGCACCGCTCGACCGCCCGCGCGACCTCAGCCGGCTCGAAGCCGGGCAGGAGGACGACCGCGCGCCGGGCCACCAGGCAGCGGACGAGGATCGACAGCCCGCCCACGTGCGCCAGCGGGAGCACGCACAGCCACCGGTCCTCCTCCCTCCACCCGAGGCGGTCCGCGCTCGCTTCGGCGGCCGCGACGAATGCGTCGCGCGACAGCTCCACGCCCCGCGGGGAGCCCGCGCTGCCGGAGGTGAAGAGGACCGCGAACGGCCGCTCGTGGTCCGGCGCCGCGCCTTCCGCGGGCGCCTCCCGCTTCGTCCGCGCGCCTTTCGCCTCGGATCTCGTCGTGGCCGGCGCGGCCTCCGGGACGGCCATGCGGTGGACGCCCGCGCTGCCCTCGAGCACGACCCGGCACCCGAGCGAGGCCGCCTGCGCCTCCCGCTCCGCCGGCGTGGCGCGGGGGTGGAGCGGCGCCGCCGCGACTCCCATCTCCGCGAGGGCGAGGAGGCGCGCCACGGTCTCGGCCGTCGGCGTCGCGACGAGGGCGACGGGCCCGCCGGCGCCGGGAACGCCGGCCAGCTCGCGGATCCGCTCCGCCTCCCGCTCCGCGAGCTCCGCGAGCCCGGACCAGGAGAAGCGCTCCCCTCCGGCGACCAGCGCCAGACCATCGGGGCGATCGCGCGCGGCGGCGCGGATCGAGAGCGCCTCCTCGCCGCGGGAGGTCACGCGTCCCCCGGCGGTCCGGCCGCCGGCCGCTCCAGGAGCACGGACGGGTCGACACCGAGGCCGCTCACGTCGACGGGGACGACGGAGGCGGGCCGGAGCTGCGGGACCCGCACCTGCGGCCAGGCCGCCAGCGCCGGGTGCGCGTCGAGACCGCAGGCGGGAGGGACGGCCCCCGGCCCCGGCGGTGCGGCGCCGTTCCGGAGCGCGAGGGCGAGCTCGCAGGCCGCGGCGTGGCCGACGGGCCCCTCGAACGCGTGCGTGACCACCGACGCGAGGCCCCGCGCGGCGCCGCGTCGCGCGAGGTCGAGGCAGCGGTCGAGGCCCCCGAGCAGGGCTGGCTTCAGGACGAGCACCGCCACCGCCCCCGACGCGAGCAGGCGCTCGGCCCGCTCCGGGGCGCGGAGCGCCGCGTCCGCCGCGAGCGGCACGGGCGCCCCGGCCAGCTCCGCGAGGTCGTCGGGCGGCACCGGGTCCTCCACGTACTCCGGCGCG
>JAWOIN010000084.1:0-6959 GCA_046484665.1 Gemmatimonadota bacterium | reverse complement strand
CCGCGGTACTCTTGACACGGCCGGCAGGGCCGGCGACGGTCCAGGTCGCGGGCGCGCGCCGGGTGCGTCCGGGCCGGGGCTGGCGCGCCGGGGTCCAGACACGGGAGAGTGCGAGGATGCGTCTCGAAGGCAAGGTCTCCGTCGTCACCGGCGGGAACAGCGGGATCGGGCTCGCGATCGCGCGGGCGTTCCGCGACGAGGGAGCGGCCGTGGCTCTCCTCGGACGCGATCCGGAGAGCCTCGCCGTGGCCGCCTCGGACCTGGGGCCCGGGACGATCGTGCTGCGAGGCGACGTGACGCGGCGCGAGGACCTCGAGCGGCTGTTCGGGGAGGCGGCGAGCCGTCACGGGGGCGTCGACGTCGTCGTGGCGAGCGCCGGCCACTACGCGCCGACGCCGTTCGAGGAGGTGGACGAGGAGGCGTTCGACCGCTGCTGCGACGTGAACTTCCGCGGCGCCTTCTTCACCGTCCGCGTGGCGTCGCCCCATCTCCGGGAAGGCGGCTCCGTGATCCTAGTCACGTCGACCGCGAACACGGCGGGGGTGCCCGGGCTCTCGGTGTACGCGGCGACGAAGGCGGCGGTCCGCTCGCTCGCCCGCACCCTCGCGGTCGAGCTGCAGCCGCGGGGAATCCGGGTCAACGCGGTCAGCCCCGGCATGATCGACACGCCGATCTTCGACCGCCTCGGCATGAGCCCGGATGAGCGCTCGCGCGTCGAGCGCTCGATGGTGTCGCAGATCCCGCTCGGGCGCTTCGGGCGACCGGCCGAAGTGGCGGCCGCGGCGGTCTTCCTCGCTTCGGACGAGAGCTCCTACGTGACCGGCGTGGAGCTCCCCGTCTCCGGGGGTCTCGGACAGGTCTGAGCCCTCTCCCACCGGCCCCCGCTCGTGTATATTCGGAGGTGTGATCCACGGCCCCGGATCGGCTCCCCGCGTCCTCGCGGAACGGGCGGGGCGCGCGGCCGGCGACGGCCGTGTCGAGCTCGGACCACCCTCGTCCCCGGGAGGCGGGCGGCATGCTCAGGCTCCGCGACATCATGACCTCGGAGCTCGTCACCGTGAGCCCCGACATGAGCCTGCACGAGCTCGCGGAGATCTTCGCGTCCCGCCGCATCAGCGGCGCCCCCGTGGTCGCCGGCGAGGACCTGGTGGGCGTGATCTCGACGAGCGACCTGCTCGAGTTCGAGTCCACCAGCCCCGGCGCGCCACGCCACCGCGAGGACCAGTCGGAGTGGGGCGAGTACGACGCTCCCGACGATCTCGACGGGGATGCGTCCGGGTCGTCCTACTTCACGGACTTCTGGGCGGACGCGGGCGCCGACGTCCTGCAGCGGATCGAGACTTCCGACGGCCCCGAGTGGAACCACCTCGACGGACGCACCGTCGCCGAGGCGATGACGCCGTCCGTCTGGTCCCTCTCTCCCGCGACGCCGATCCGCGAGGCGGCGAGCCTCATGCTCGAGCACCGGATCCACCGCGTGCTCGTGGTCGAGGGCGGACTCCTCGTGGGGATCGTGTCCACCTCGGACATCGTCCGGGCTGTCTCGGAGCGGGGCCTCTGCGAGTGACCCCCGGCGGCTCGCCCGTCAGAACGCCGCGACGAGGCCGAGCGCGAGCCGGGCGTACTCGTCCTCGAAGTTCCAGCCCAGCTCGCCGGTGAGCCGCAGGTTCCGCCAGAACAGCCAGTTCGCCCCCAGCGCCCCGAACGAGTAGGTCGAGACGTACGGGTTCTCCTCCGTGCCCTCGCCCGCCCGCAGCGAGACCACGGGATCGTCGGAGTCGATCCAGTTGTAGAGCGCCGTCAGCGTCCACCGGCCGGCCCGCCCTTCGGGCCACCACAGCACCTCGCCCAGCACGGAGTGGACCTCCGTGTCCGTCGGGGCTCCCGCGAGCCCGAAGAACGGGTCGTCGTCTTTCCGGTACAGGTACTGCCCGTTCACTTCCCACAAGTCCCCGAGCAGGAGCGAGGCGTCCGGCCCGAACACCCACGTCCGGTCGCGGACGTCGTCCGCCTTCTCGTCCCCGTACAGCCCGAACGCCCCGAGCCGGAGCGCCCCGAACGAGTGCGAGTAGCGGAGGAAGAGGTTCTTGCCGGCGTCGCGGTCGTACTGGCGCACCTCGCTGGCCGGCGTGAGCCCCTGTCCGTTCACCACCCCGAGCGCGAGGTCTCCGCCCTCCCATGGGGACCACAGCGCCATCAGGCCGCGGTCGTAGGTGAGGTCGGTCCGGGCGTCCCCGACCCGCACCCGGTAGGCCATGTAGTCCTCGAACTCGAGGCGGAGCTCCCGCTTGAACAGCGGGTCGGAGACCTGGAACTGGCCCGCGAGCAGGTTGACGCCGCTCCCCCACACGTCGGTGAACTGCAGGTAGGCGTCCTCCAGGCCGGCCACCTCGCCCCGCTCGGAGAGGAAGAAGTACATGTACCAGGCGATCTTCGGCGCCAGGGTGCCGCCCGTCAGCAGCTTGATCCCCCACGGGAACTGGAGGTCGTTGGAGACGCGCCCCCCCTCGGGATCCGAGATCCCCTGCGCGTACCCGTCGAACCGGACCGCCAGCGGGAGCTCCTTCACGAGGTGCAGGAGCTCGTCCCCCACGTCGATCGTGTCGCGGGCCGGCTCCTCCACCGCGAACTGGAAGCCGTTGCCGGCGAACGTCTCGCCGAACTCCGTGAGCTTCGGGAACGGCATGTGGCAGAGGTTGCAGCTCACCCGGTACTTCCTCGCGAAGGCCGGGATCTCGACCTCGCCGGTCGAGAACGAGACGCGCTCGCCGGGGGCGCCTTCCGCACGGGCCGCGGAGGGAGCGACGAGGGCGAGCGCGGCCAGGGCGGTCGCGATCCGGGTCACGGAGGACAGGGCGCGCATGGTTCGCACTCCGGCAGGCGTGGCGGGACCCGGCGCGGCCGGGTCGGACCTCCTCACACCCTGCAAGCGCCATTCCGGCGACCGGGCGCCGCGCCCTCTGCCGTCATCCCGCGCGCTGACCCCGGTTTCGGAGCGGAGATCCGGGCCGAGCGCCGCTCCGGGGGTGCGCCGGGCGAAGCGGTTGGAGAGGCGTCCGGGATCCGGAGCGGGGCCGCCGCGCGGTCGGACGGGACAGGATGGCCCCCGGCGCCCGGGGATGCCGGGCCGACCCCGCTGCGGGCAGGGAGACGTCAGCCCGTCAGCGCCCTCCGGGCGCGTTCCCGTCCCCGCTCGGTCAGGGCGAGCTCCCCGTCCCCGGTGACGCGCACGAGCTCCTCCTTCGCGGCGGAGCGGACGATCCGTGCCGCGTGCTCGGGGCTCCACTGGAGGTGCTCGGGCAGGTGATCGAGCCGGCACTCGCGCCGGGCCTCGGGGCGGCCCTCGTGGTGGAGCAGGTGGATTGCGAGCATCGCGCGGGCGAACTCGCCGCGCTGACGGCGGCGACGCCGTGCGCGGGCCGCGACCCCACGACCTGGCGCGAGCAGGAAGGCGAGGAGGAAGTCCATTCCGACCATCGCCGCCATCCCGCCCGCGATCGATCCGTCCAGCCAGCGGGCGAGCCAGTAGCCCGAAACGGCCCCGTGCGCCGCGATCGCGGCGCTCAGCAGGAGCACGCGCGGAAGCCGGTCGGACAAGAGGTAGGCGGCCGCGGGGGGCGCGATCATGAACGCCACGACGAGCACGGACCCTACGGCGTCGAACGCGCCCACGGCCGTGAGCGAGACCATCCCCATGAACGCGTAGTGCAGGAGGACGGGCGGGAAGCCGAGCGCCGCCGCGAGTCCCGGGTCGAAGGTCGCGACCTTCAGCTCCTTGTAGAGCGTGACGAGGAACAGGAGGTTCAGCCCGAGGATCCCGAGCATCACCCACAGCGAGCGGGGCCCGAGGTCCGTGCCGGCCACCTCCAGCCGGCGGAACGGCGCGAGACCGATCTCGCCGAGCAGCACCGCGTCCGTGTCGAGGTGGACGTCGCCGGCGTACCGGGCGATCAGGATCACCGCCACGCTGAACAGCGCCGGGAACACGAGCCCGATCGCCGCGTCCTCGCGCACCAGGCCTGTGTCCCGGACCGCCTGAACGAGGCCGACCGTGAGCACGCCCGTGGCCGCCGCGCCGAGAACCAGGAGCGGCGACGAGAGGTCCGCCACCAGAAAGAACGCGAGCACGATCCCGAGCAGGACCGTGTGGCTGATCGCGTCGCTGAGCAGGGCCATCCTGCGGAGCACGAGGAACACGCCCGGCAGGGCGCAGGTCACGGCGACCACGACGGCGAGCAGCTGGATCTCGAACTCGATCGCGATCATCGGCCGTCCCCGCCGGAGCGCTCCCGCCGCTGCGCCTCGGCGCGCTCCCTCCCCCGCCCGGTGAGCGCCCAGTCCCCGCCGGGCATCCGGCGGGCGAGCCCCTCCTCCTCCAGCGCGGCGAGCGCCGCCGACGCGCCGCCTCTCGCCCCCGCCATCGTCTCGAGCACGGCGGGGGGGTGGCCGTGGTCGAGGGACCCGTGCTGGCGATAGAGGGCGTACAGGTCCTCGAGGACCGCGTCGGCGCGGATCCGGCCGCGCTGCCGACGTCGCCGGATCGCGGCCCATGCCAGGCCGCGGCGCGGCGCCAGGACGAGCGACGCCGCGACGATCGCGGTGGCGACGAGCACGATCGCCGGCCCGGTCGGAAGCGACGCGGCGCTCGCGCTGGCGAGCGCGCCGGAGACCCCGGCGACCGCCCCGAACAGGGCGGAGAGGGACACCATCACGCCCAGCGAGTCGGTCCACTGGCGGGCGGCCGCGGCGGGCGCCACCACGAGCGCCGCCATCAGCACGACCCCGACGGCCTGGAGCCCGGTGACGATCGCGAGCACGAGCACCGTCGTCAGCAG
Source organism: Gemmatimonadota bacterium (assembly GCA_046484665.1). Classification (GTDB taxonomy): domain Bacteria; phylum Gemmatimonadota; class Gemmatimonadetes; order Palauibacterales; family Palauibacteraceae; genus Carthagonibacter. Next base: position 2,124 of record JAWOIN010000084.1, on the reverse strand, counting down.
GAGGTCGACGCGGCCCATCGGGATGCCGAGCGTGGCCCCGAACTCGGGGTCGAACGAGAGGATCTTGAACTCCTTCCAGAGGGCCCCCACGGCCAGCAGCGAGACGGACCCCAGCGCGGCGATCGTCGCCACGTCGCGCCCCATCAGGGTGGCGGCCTGCCCGAACAGGAAGCGCTCCAGCCCCGCCTGCGTGGCGTCCGGCATCCGCTGGACCCAGGTCAGGAGCAGGAGCCCGAGCCCGAAGAACACGGAGAGGACGATCCCGAGCGCGGCGTCGGCGGGGACCCGGCTGCCGCGCACGATGCCCGAGACGAGCAGCGTTCCGACCCAGCCGGCGGCGAACGCCCCGGCCACGAGCACGAGGGTTTCCTTGCTCCCGCTGAGGACGAAGGCGAGCACGATCCCCGGCAGCGCGGCGTGCGAGACGGCGTCGCCGAGCAGCGACTGCCGGCGGAGCACGGCGAACGACCCGAGCGCGCCGCTCGCGAGCCCGAGCGCGGCGGAGCCGAGCGCCACGTTCCGCAGCGTGTAGTCCGAGAGGAGCTGCCGGATCAGCTCCACGGAACGACGCTGCCGTAGGTGATCCGCAGGTTCTCCTCCGTGAACACCTCCGCCACCGGGCCGGAGGCGATCCGCCGGACGTTGAGGAGGAGCACCTGGTCGAAGTACTCGGGCACCGTATGCAGGGCGTGGTGGACGGCGACGACCGTCGCTCCCTGCGAGCGCAGCTCCTGCAGCACCCGGACGATCGCGAGCTCGGTCGTCGCGTCGACCCCCTGGAAGGGCTCGTCCATCAGGTAGACGCTCGCCCCCTGGACGAGCGCTCTCGCGAGGAAGACCCGCTGCTGCTGGCCGCCGGAGAGCTGGCTGATCTGGCGGCGCGCGAAGCGGGCCATGTCCACCTGCTCGAGCGCGGCGGCGGCCAGCTCGCGGTCGCGGGCACCCGGCCTCCGGAGCCACCCGAGCTCCCCGTAGCGGCCCATCATCACGACGTCGAGCACCGAGGTCGGGAAGTCCCAGTCCACGGAGCCGCGCTGCGGGACGTATGCGACCTCGCGCCGGCGCTCCCGGTAGGGCGCGCCGTGAATCAGAACCCGGCCGGCCGCCGGTTCCACGAGGCCGAGGATCGCCTTGACGAGGGTCGACTTCCCCGCCCCGTTCGGTCCGACGATCGCCATCAGCACGCCGGCGGGGACCTCGAGGTCGAGGTCCCAGAGCACGGGCTGCTCGCGGTACGCGACCGTGAGGTCGTCCACCCGGATCGCGGGCGCCGCGTGCGCTCCGGAGCCCGGGCCGGCGGCGGGGCCCGGGTGCCCTTCCGGTCCGGGGCCGCTCACCGGGGCGCCTCCGGAGCCCGGGCGAGGGCGTCCACGATCGTGCGCACGTTGTGCCGCACCATGCCGGGATACCGGCCCTCCTCCGTCCCCGGGTCGCCCATCGCGTCGGAGTAGAGGGAGCCGCCAATCTCCACGGCGAAGCCGCGGGCGCGAACCGCCGCGCGAACCGCCTCGATCGTGCGCGGGGAGACGGACGTCTCGACGAAGATCGAGGGCAGCCTCCGGGCCACGATCAGCGCGGCGAGGCGCTGCACGTCGGCGGTCGAGGCCTCGCTCGCCGTGCTGATCCCCTGCAGGCCGACCACCTCGAATCCGTACGCGCGCCCGAAGTAGCCGAACGCGTCGTGCGCAGTCACGAGGACGCGGCGCTCCGGCGCGAGGCGCGCGACCTCCGCGCGTACCCACGCGTCGAGCGCGCCGAGCGTGTCGCGCAGGGCCGCGTGGTTCGCCCGGTACGCCTCCGCCCCGTCCGGGTCCAGCTCCGCGAGGGCACGGGCGACCCGGTCCGCCGCGAGCGACCACAGCGCGACGTCGAACCAGACGTGGGGGTCCCAGGAGCCCGAGAACTGGCTGGAGGCGATGCGGCGCTCCGGAGGGATCTCCTCGGCCACGGCGAAGGTGGGAGTGCGCTCCGACATCTCCTCGAGCACCTCGCCCATCGCCGCCTCGAGGTGGAGTCCGCTGTAGAACACCGCGTCCGCGGCGGCCAGCGCGCGGACGTCGCCGGCGCTCGCCTTGAACAGGTGAGGGTCGACTCCGGGACCCATGAGGCCCGCGACGGCGACCC
>JAWOIN010000079.1:0-7688 GCA_046484665.1 Gemmatimonadota bacterium | reverse complement strand
GCCCCGTCGAGGTGGACCGGCAGCCCGCGCTCCCGCGCGAGCCCCGAGACCTCCCGCATCGCCGCGAGCGGCACGACCGCGCCGCCGTGCATGTTGTGGGTGTTCTCGATCCAGATCAGCGACGTATCGGCGTGGTGCCGGTCGCCGGGACGGATCGCGCGGGCCACGTCCGCCGCGGTGAGACGGCCCCGCTCCGAGGCGACCGGGTGGAGCTGCACGCCGGCCAGCCACGCCGCGTCCGCCATCTCGTAGTGGAAGACGTGCGACTCGGCCTCGCACACGAGCTCCGTCCCCGGCGCCGTGTGCAGGAGCACGGCGGTCTGGTTCGCCTGCGTCCCCGACGGGAAGAAGAGCGCGGCCTCCTTACCGAGCAGCGAGGCGACGCGCCGCTCGAGCCGGTCGGCCGTGGGGTCCTTCCCGAGGACGTCGTCGTCGACCTCCGCCTCGGCCATGGCCCGGCGCATCCCGGGCGACGGCCGGGTGACGGTGTCGCTGCGGAGGTCGACCGGGGCGGGATCAGACACCGGCCGACGCGCCCGTCGCCTGGCCGCAGCGGGAGCAGAACTTCGCGCCGGGCCTGAGCGGGGCGTCGCAGACCGCGCAGCGCCCGGTGGCGGTGACCGAGGTGGTGCCGTCCGGAGCGACCCCGGCCGCGGCCGTCTCGCCCAGGGCGTCGCGGGCGGCGATCGCCTCCTTCGCGAGCCGGGCCCGAAGCGCGAAGTAGTCGTCCTCCGGGATCTTCCCCGTCTCGCGCTCGAACTCGAGCTCCCGCAGCGCCTCGATCGCCCTCTGCTTCCGGCGCCGGTCCGTCGGAGGCGCCTCGAGCTCGTCCGACTCCTTCCGCTCGACCAGCGGGGCGATCACGACCGCCGCGAGGAGGATCGCCAGAATCCCGCCGAACACGTATACCGCCGTCACGATGCGTACCGCCTTGTCATTGAGGTGGACGCCGGTCCACGCCGCCGCTCCGGCGGCGGGCCGACGCGAGCTCGAGGGCGCGGGCCACCGCGGCCGCGGGATCCTCGAACCTCTCGATCCGAAACGACTCCCCGAGCCGGTCGCGCACGCCGACGAGCGGCCGGCCGATCTTCATGCAGAGCGCCGCCTCGTTGAGCGTGCCCCACTCGCCCTCCACCGCGATCACCGCCTCCGACGCCTTCACGACGAGCGCGTTGCGGGAGTCCCCGAGCCCCGTCGCGACGGGCAGGGTCACGCCCGGCGCCGCCTCCTCGGGGTCGTCGCCCGGGAGGATCCCGAGCACGGTCCCGCCCTCCCCGGCGGCCCCCGCGGCGACCGCCGCCATCACGCCGTGGCCCCCTCCGCACACGACCACCGCCTCCGCGAGGGCGAGCGCCCTTCCGATCGCCCGCGCCAGGGCTGCGCCCTCCTCGCTCGGGCCGGCCGACCCGATCACGCCGATCCGCAGCGGGCGGCTCGCCCGGGCTCCCGCGCCGGTTCCCGCCCCGCCGATCACCCGCTCCACCGGGACCACCCGATCAGGGCGTCCACCGCCCGGCGCCAGGCCGCGAGCCCCGCCTCCCGGAGCGGGCCGGACCCGGGATCCGGCCGGAACACCCGGTCCTCGCCGAGCGCCGGCAGGAACTCGTCCGGCGACTCCCAGAAGCCGCTCCCGACCCCGGCGAGTCCGGCGGCTCCGATCGCGGTGAGCTCGGAGGCCTCCGGCCGATGGACCTCGCACCCGAGCAGGTCGGCCTGGAACTGCATCAGCCAGTCGTTGCGGGCCGCTCCCCCGTCGGCGCGGAAGGCGGCGAGCCGGACGCCGTCCGGACCGGTCATCGCCTCGAGCGCGTCCAGCGTGCCGTAGGCCATCGCCTCGAGCGCGGCCCGGACGAGGTGCGCCCCGGTCGTCCCCCGGGTGAGGCCGAACACGGCGCCGCGCGCCTCGGGGATCCAGTGCGGGGTGCCGAGCCCCGCGAAGGCGGGCACGAACACGACGCCCTCCGACGAGTCCACGCTCGCGGCGACCGCCTCGCTCTCCTCGGACGAGGCGAGCAGCCCGAGGCCGTCCCGCAGCCACTGGATCGCCGCGCCCGCGACGAGGATCGAGCCCTCGTAGGCGCAGTGCGGCTCGCCGCGCGGGCCGCAGGCGATCGTGGTCAGGACGCCGGGCACCGCCGGTCCGCGCTCCGGCCCCGTGTGGAGGAGGAGGAAGGCCCCGGTCCCGTAGGTGTTCTTCGCGTCGCCCTTCGACCAGCCGCCCTGCCCGTACAGGGCCGCCTGCTGGTCTCCCGCGATGCCGGCCACCGGAACCTCCGCCCCGAACAGGTCGCCGTCGGTCCGCCCGAGCTCTCCCGCGGAGGGCCGGATCTCCGGGAGCATGCTCCGCGGGACCCCGAACATCGCGCACAGCTCCGGGTCCCAGTCGCGCGCGTCCAGCCCGTACAGCAGCGTGCGCGAGGCGTTCGTGTGGTCCGTGGCGTGCACGCGGCCGCCCGTCAGCCGATGGACGAGCCACGAATCGACCGTGCCGAAGCGGAGCTCGTCGGACTCCGCGCGGCCTCGCCACCCCGGGTGGTTCTCGAGCATCCACTCGAGCTTCGTGGCCGAGAAGTAGGGGTCGGCGACGAGGCCCGTCCGCTCGCGGAGCCGCTCCGCCTCCCCGCTCCGCCGCAGCTCCGCGCAGCGGTCCGCCGTCCGTCGGTCCTGCCAGACGATCGCCGGGCCCGCCGCGCGGCCGGTCGCGCGGTCCCAGACGACCGTCGTCTCCCGCTGGTTCGTGATCCCGACCGCAGCGATCGCGTCCGGGGGGAGTCCCGCCTCCGCGATCGCCGCCCGGATCACCTCGACGACGGAGTCCCAGATCTCCTCGGGGTCGTGCTCGACCCGGCCGGGCGCCGGGAAGTACTGGGGAAACTCGCGGTAGGCCGCGCCGAGCGCGCGACCGTCCCTTCCGAGCAGCATCGCGCGGGAGCCGGTCGTGCCCTGGTCGATCGCGAGGACGGCGCGCGGCGCGCGGCTCAACGGCGCGCCTTCACCGGCCCGTGCCGGCGTCGTCGGAGGCGACCTCGAGACCCGCGAAGTCGTAGCGCAGGCCCTGCCGGTCGAGAAGGGAGAGAAGCAGCCGCACGGGAAGGCCCACCACGTTGAAGTAGTCGCCCTCGATCCGCTCCACGAGGGCGGCGCCGCGTCCCTGGATGCCGTAAGCGCCCGCCTTGTCGAGCGCTTCGTCGGTCGCAACGTATTCCGCGGGTTCACGGGGAGCAAGCGAGCGGAAGCGCACGCGCGTGCGCTCGACGCCCGAAGCCATGCGGCCGTCGCGGAGCAGCGCGAGACCCGTGAACACCTCGTGCTCGCGGCCCGAGAGCCGGGCGAGCATCGCCTCCGCCTCCGCCGCGTCCGCGGGCTTGCCCAGCGCCTCGTCGCCGAGCGCGACGATCGTGTCGGCCGCGAGCACGGGCCCCCGGGCGTCCGCGCCCGCCGCCGTCGCCTTCTCCTCCGCGAGCCGACGGGCGGCGACGGCCGGGAGCTCGCCCGGCAGCAGCCGCTCGTCCACCTCGGACGACCGGACGTCGTGGGCGATCCCGAGCATGGCGAGGATCTCCGCACGGCGGGGGGACCCGGAGGCGAGCACCAGGCGGACGCTCACCGGTCGATCACCAGGGTCACCGGCCCGTCATTGACGAGCTCGACCTCCATCATCGCGCCGAACTCGCCGCCGGCGACGGGCACGGGTCCCCGCCGGCAGGCGTCGAGGAAGCGGGCGTAGAGCCCGGCCGCCTCCTCGGGGTCCGCCGCTCCCGTGAAGCTCGGCCGCCGGCCCCGGGAAACGTCCCCGTAGAGCGTGAACTGCGAGACGACGAGCAGCCCGCCGCCCGCCTCCGAGACGTCCAGGTTCATCCGCCCGTCCCCGTCCGGGAACACCCGCAGGCCGAGCAGCCTGGCCGCCATCCACTCGAGCGCCGCCTCGTCGTCGCCCGGCGCGAAGCCGACGAGCGCGAGCAGCCCGGTCCCGATCTCGCCGACCGTGCGTCCCTCCACCCTCACCGCCGCCCGGCCGACCCTCTGCGCCACCACGCGCATGTCGCCTCCTCAGGGTGCCCGTTCGCCCCGTCCTCACCCCCACCGCGGTCCCGGGGGCCGTCCCGCCGACGATCCACATCAGGTGGAGAAGCCCGGCCCTTCCGTCAAGCCGCGGGCGCGCCGCGTCCCGACCGGATTCACCGATTTTCTCCACACGTTATCCACACTGTTTCCACATACATTTTCGAAAAAATCGATCTGACGGCGCTCGGGAGCCCAGGACGGCGCGGCGGACGGAGAGGAACCCGGAATAACTCAGCCCCTGGCCGCTCCGAAGAGCGCCCAGGGGCTGAGAGAGGATATCTTTTCCGCACCGAAGCGTGTTTCCTGGTCGGTTGCGCTTTCCTTCCAGGATCCGGCGGGCCTGGTACCGTTCTCCCGATCAGCTGTGTGACCTTCGGACCTCCTGAGAGATCGGGCCGGTCACGTCGGGCAACCCGTCGTCGCCTTTCTCGGCGCAGCGGCTCTCCGGAACCGCCGGTGCCTCCTCCGCGGCACGGTAGACAATCTAAAAGAAGTTTTTTCTCCGTCAACGGCGATCGGCGTCGAATCGCCGTTTTTCGAAAAAATGGACGCAACGACAGCGTAACGACGCTCCGTTTCCCGACCGATTCGTCACGTTCCTCGCGCGGGGCGCGGCGCCGGGCGCGCCGCCGTCACGGCGCGGAGCGGCCCAGCACGGCCAGGAGGTCCGCGACCCGCCGGCCGTCGACGCGGGTCCCGTCCGCCGCCACGCGCGCGACGACCCGGTTCAGCAGGGCCTCCGCGGGCAGCGTGCGGGCGAGCCCGTCCGCCGTCGCCACGACCAGGAGCAGGTCCCGGCTCCGGGAGAGGGCGACGTTCAGGAGGCGCGGGAACTCGGGGTTCCGACGCTCGTCGAGGAACCAGCTCCGGTCGGGAGGCGCGTCGACGGTGTCGAGGATGACGACCGACTTCTCCCTCCCCTGAAAGCGGTGGATCGTGCTGATCTCCAGTCCCTGCGGCGCGGCGCGCCCCAGCCGGCCGCGCACGAGCCGGGCGAGGAGCCGGGACTGGGCCCGGTACGGGGTGACCACGGCGATGTCCTCCACCCCGGAACGGGCAAGCAGCTCGAGTGCCTGCAGCAGCACCTCGACGTGGGCCGCGTTCTCCCGGGAGCCGTCGGTCCGGTCGACCGTCGGGGCCAGGGACGTCGTGTCGACGAGGACGAGCGCCCCGCCGTCGCCTCCCCGCCGCGCGACCTCGGGTGCGTCGAGGAGACGCCCCCCGTAGAACAGGTCGCCGACGAGGGCCCGGATCGGCGGCCGCATCCGGTACTGCCGGTTCAGCATCGCGCACAGCCGGTCGGAGGCCGACGGCAGCCCGGCGCCCGCCTCCGGCACGACCCCCGCCTGCCGGAACAGGTCGAGGCTCATCCAGCGGCGCGCGGCCGGCCCGCGGCTCACGACGACGGGCGGGAGCTGCAGGAAGTCCCCGAAGGCGGCGGCGCGCCCGGACGCGAGGCAGGCGGCGAACAGGACGTACGGGAGCGGCGCGGCGCCCGCCTCGTCGATCACCACCGTCTCGAAGCGCTGCTCGGCCAGCTCCGCGCGCGCCGCGAGGCGGGCGAAAGTGGTGACGATCACGTCCGCCGCGTCCAGCGCGCGGCGCTCGGCGCGCGTGCGTTCCCCCGACAGGCGCGCGGCGCGCGCCAGGAGGTCGTCGTCGCCCTGCCGGCGGGCGAGCCCGAGCAGCCGCGCGTGCCGCTCCGCCAGGTTGAGTCGGGGGGTCGCGGCGCGGCCGGCCCCGTCGAGCAGGGTCCCCTCGAGCTCGCGCAGGGTGCGCGACATCCGGCCCGGCTCGCGCGCCTCCGCGCGCTCGACCGCCGCCTCGAGCGACAGCCGGGCGTCGCCCGTCGGACTGTCCGCGGCTCCCGGCCGGAGGAGCCGGTTCTCCTCCACCGCCCGCTCGCCGAGCCGCGCCGCGACGCTCGCGGCCGCCTCGTCGACCGCCACGTTCGTGGTGGCGACGACGAGGACGCGCCCCTGTTCCGCGAGCGCGGCGACCGCGTGGCCGAGCAGGCGCGTCTTCCCCGTGCCGGGCGGGCCCCACACGAACTGGGTCGCGCTCCCGGTCACCCGGGCGAGCGCCGCCCGCTGCGACGGGTCGAGGCCGTCCGCCGCCCCGGCCGCCGGCTGGCTCTCGCCCGTCCCGGGGAACTCGCGCCCGAACAGGCGGAGGGCGGTGAGGGGGTGGAACCGGCCGGGGTCCTCCTCCACCTCGCGAAGCCGGCCCGCCAGCGCCTCGAGCAGCCAGGTCGGGTCGAAGGCGAGCAGGGCGGGACCGGGGTGCGGCCCGAGCCACTCGCCCAGCCGGATCCGCACCGATGGACCACGGGGATCGAACCCGGACACGAAGCCGAGCCCGCCGCCGCGCTCGGTCTCGACGCGGACGGCGTCCTCCGGGCGGATCGCGTATCTTCCGGGCGGCAGGTCCCAGGCGTACAGCGGTCCGGCGGCGACCGTCTCGATCCGGGCCCCGCCCGCGGCCGGCACCGGACCGTCGATGCCGCGCCGCCGGAGGTCCTCGCGGACGGCGAGGATCTCCTCGTCGACGGCCGCGAGACAGCCGTGGAGGAGGGCGTCGAGCAGGGGCGCGAGCCGGGGTTCCATCGGGACCCAAGGTACGGGCCGGGGGCCCGGCGCGGCACGCCCCGGCGGTCGGGAACCCAGCGCGGGAGGAGCGAGGTGGAGGGATCGGTCGAGCGGTTCACGCGGGAGCGGGAGGAGGGGAACCGGAGGGTCTCCGAGGCGGGGAACCTCACGATCAACCGCTTCTTCGCCCTGGACCAGCGGGCGTACGAGGACGGGGCGCTCCCGGCGGCGACGAAGGAGCTGATCGGCCTCGCCGCCTCGATGGTGCTGCGCTGCGACGACTGCATCCGGTATCACCTGATGCGATGCCGGGAGGAAGGGCTCGGCGGCGCTGAGATCCACGAGGCGCTCGCGGTGTCGCTCGTGGTGGGCGGCTCGATCGTGATCCCGCACCTGCGGCGGGCGCTCGGCTTCCTCGAGGAGCTCGAGGGCGGCGCCGCGTCGTCCGGGGCCTGAGGCCGCCATGCCCGGGCTGAACGACCTGGGGGAGTTCCGCCGCGGCGCGGAGTGGGCTCTGGCGCTGGCCACGGCCCTGGAGCTCGGCCTCGTGGAGGCGCTGGCCGAGGGGATCGCGTCGACGGGCGAGCTCGCGGCCCGCCTGTCCCTTGACCCGCGGGGCGTGGAGGCGCTCCTCGGAGCGCTCGCGGGCCTCGGGGCGGTCCGCGACGAGCCCGGCGGCTGGCTCCTCACCGGCGCCGCGAGGGCCCGCCTCGTGGACGCCGACGCTCCCGACTACGAGGGAGAGTCCCTCCGGCACTGGCTGCGCAACGTGCGCCGCTGGGCCGCCGACCTGCCGGAGGTCGTGCGTCACGGCCGCGCGCCGGGGGCCGACGGACCCGAGCGGGCGGCCCCGACGCGAGACGACCTCGCCTCGTTCATGGCCGCGATGGCGAACCGGTCCCCGGCCATCGTCGAGGCCGTGGCGGGGAGCTTTCGCCTGGGCCTGCTGTTGCCGCAGCTTTTTCAGACTCTCGGCAATGGCAGGGGTGTTGCTGAGCTGCGCGGCCAGACTGAGGGTGCGATCGGCGATCTCGA
>JAWOIN010000071.1:0-5721 GCA_046484665.1 Gemmatimonadota bacterium | reverse complement strand
CCGTACGTGTACGTCTGGTCGAGGTGGGGATTGTCCTCCGCCAGCACCGCGCGGCGGAACCAGAAGTGCGCGCGGTCGGAGGGAGGAATCGCGTCGTCGCCGGGGTCCGGATAGCTCCGGAACGCGCGGGTCCACTCGCAGATCCGCCGGGTGAGCTCGCTCCCCGCGCAGGTCGCCTCGGGGATCCCCGTCCCGAGCGCGGGGCCGTCCCGCTCAGCCGGGCGCGCCGACGCGAGCCAGGCGCGGGTCGCCTCCCCGCCCATCTCGCGCGCCGTCGTCCACGTCCGGCCCCCGTCGAGGCTCTCCGAGACGCCCCGCAGGTGGGCGACCCGGACCCGCGTCCCCTCCCCTCCGCGGGGTTCGACGCCGAGAGCCAGCAAGTACTTGTCGGGGAGTCCGTTGTGCTCCGTCACCTCACGCCAGTTCTCGCCGTCGTCGGCCGTGATCCGGAGCCCGTCGGCGGTGGCGACGAACACGGTGTCGCCGGCCACGGCGATCCCGTTCGGGACCACGTACTGCCAGCGGGGGCCCAGCTTCCTGAAGGTCCAATTGTCCCAGCTCCGGCCTCCGTCGCGCGACACCCCCCAGCCGTTCCCGACCGTGCCGTACCAGATCTCGTCCCCGGCGAAGGCGAAGGCGTTCACGAAGTCCCAGCTGATCGACGCCGAGTCCTCGCGCGACGCGACGATCCGCTCCCAGTCGTCGCCGGTGCCCGAGCGGCTGACGAAGATCCCCTGGCCGTAGGTGCCCACCCAGACCGCGCCGTCCGGCGCTACGCCGAGCGCGAGCACGTGTGCGCCCCACCCGTCCGGGTCGGGAAGCGGGCTCTCCGGGCGCGAGGCGAGGGCGGCCGGGGCGGTCTCCCCCTCGCCGGGCCGCGAGCCCGCGTCGCCGGGGCCGCCGCACGCCGCGACTGCGGCGACCGGAAGCGGCGCGAGGGCGGCCGCGAGCAGGAGACCGCGAACGGGATGCCGGACGGTGCGACGCGCGCGCCGGCCGCGTCCGCCGGAACGGAGATCGGGATCGAGGGCCATCATCGGGTTCGCCTCCACCGGTGTCAGGGTCGGAACCGTCCGTCACCGTACAGCGAGGGACGCCGGTCGCGCCAGAACAGCCGGCGCGCGGTCGACGCGGCGCACGCGGCAAGGTCGAGGTCCGCGACCACGAGGTCCTCCCGGCCGGCGGCGCCGCGGGCGACGATCCGCCCCTCCGGGTCCGACACGAACGACTCGCCCGCGAAGCGCAGCCCGCCGTCCTCGCCCACCCGGTTGCAGAGCGCCGCGAAGTAGCCGTTCTGGAACGCCGCCGTCCGCACCTCCGCCTCGAACATCCCCTCCGGCCACTCGCCGGCCGTGCCCGCCTGCGGGATGCACACGATCTCCGCGCCCGCCGCGCCGAGCGCCCGCATGTACTCCGGGTAGTGGCGGTCGTAGCAGATCGCGACGCCGACGCGCCCCGCCGCCGTGTCGTACACGGGAGCGCCGCGGTCGCCCGGCTGGTACCACGCCCGTTCGTGGAATCCCTCGTAGTCCGTGATGTGGACCATCCGGGTCGCGCCGAGCAGCGCGCCGTCGGCGTCGATCACGGGCGAGGCGTCGAACCTCCGCCCCTCCGCGTCCCGCTCGTACAGGTTGAACACGGTGACGAGGGAGAGTTCGCGCGCCCGGGCCGCGATCCGGTCGGTCGTCGGGCCGGGGATCGGCTCCGCGACCCCGTCGGCCCACCCGCACGCCTCGTACTGCGGGAAGAAGCGGTCGAGGGCCAGCTCGGGAAACGCCACGAGCTCCGCGCCGGCGTCCCGGGCCGCTCCCATCGAGGCGAGCGCCCGCTCCAGGTTCTCCCCGCGTTCCGGCCCCGCCTCGCTCTGCACCAGCGCGATCCGCATCGCGTCTCCTTCCCTTGCCGCCCGTCCTGCCGCCGGCTATCACCCTGACGGCGGACGCCGCTCCGCCGCGAACCCCCGGCGAGGATCTCCGTGAGCGACGAATCTCCGCGCCTTCCCGTCTCCCCGGACGTCGCGATCCTCGCGCTCGTCCTCATCTGGGGCGCCAACTTCTCCGTGGTCAAGGCGGCGCTGCGCGAGTTCCACCCGCTCGCGTTCAACGCGCTGCGCTTCCTGATGGCCTCCGCGATCCTGTACTACTTCCTCCGGCGCAGCGGGCGCGGCTTCGGGTTCGACCGGAGCCACCTGCCGGCGCTGGTCGCGCTCGGCCTGCTCGGCAACTTCGTCTACCAGCTCCTGTTCATCTACGGCATCCACTGGACGCTCGCGGGCAACGCCGCGCTCATCCTCGCCACGGTCCCGATCTTCGTCACCCTGCTCTCGACGGCCCTCGGGCACGAGACGATCACGCCGGCCGGGTGGGCGGGCGTGCTCCTCTCGGTGGGCGGGATCGGGCTCGTGGTGTGGGGCGGCAGCCGCTCCGTCGAGTTCGGGTCGGCGACCGTGCGCGGCGACTTCACGATGCTGGCGGCGGCCGTGGCCTGGTCGCTGTTCACGGTGGGCGCAACGCCCCTCGTCCACCGCTACGGGGCGCTCCGGACGACCGCGGCCACGATGTGGATCGGGACGGCGGCGCTCACCCTGGTCTCCCTCCCCGCCCTCCTCGGCCAGGACTGGGGCGCGGTGGGCGCGGCAGCCTGGACGGGCCTCGCGTTCAGCGGCGCCCTCTCGATTGCGCTCGCCTACATCCTCTGGTACTACAGCGTCCGCCACCTCGGCGGCTCCCGCACCGCCGTCTACTCGAACACGGTGCCGATCGTGGCGCTGCTCGTCGCGTGGATCACGCTCGGCGAGACGCCGACCTGGGTCCAGGTGGCGGGCACGGCGGCGATCCTCGGGGGGATCCTGCTCGCGAGGCTGCGACGGCCACGGGAGGCGGTCCCCGCTCCGACGCTCGAGTGAGGGCCGCGCCGGGGCTCAGCTCATCGCGTCGGAGCGCATCCGGCGGTGGGCCCGGGTGAACGCGACGAGGCGCTCGACCCACTCGTCGAACGGCGGCACGCCGATCCCGGTCCCCTGCAGGTCCGTCCGCGCGTTCTCGACCGCGTAGTGCGTGGGGTGGTCGAAGTAGTCGACCGCCTCGGCCGGAAGCCCGAGCAGCGCCCGCAGGCCCGGGACGGAGCGGATCGTCGCCTTCGCCGCCCTCCGGGGCACGGGGATCCGGATCACGCGGCGACCCGCCGCCCGCGCGAACGCGTCGATCGCCCGTCCGACGGTCGGAGGGTCGGGATCGGCGAGCTGGTAGGTGCGGCCCACCGAGTGCGGCAGCGCCGAGAGGTGCGCGACCGCGTCGAGCACGAAGTCCCGCGGGACGATGTTGAGGCGCGCCGCGTCGGGGTCGCCCACGACGGGCATCAGCGCGACGGGCGGCTGGCGCAGGAGCAGGCGGATCAGGTAGTACGGGCCGTCCAGCTTCTGCGTCGCGCCGGTCCGGCTGTCGCCGGCCACGATTGAGGGTCGATAGACGGTGACCGGGAGGCCTCCGCGCATCCGGTCGCGCACCTCGACTTCCGCCAGGTACTTCGTCTCCTCGTAGAAGTTGTTGAACGCCTGGCCCTTCGCGAGGTCCGACTCGGAGAAGATCCCGGGATGGCGGCCGCTGACGTAGCAGGTGCTCACGTAGTGCACCCGCTCGAGACGCTCGCACGACGCGGCGAAGTCGAGCACGTGCCTCGTGCCGTTCACGTTCACGTGCATCGCCACGTTCCGCGGCACCGCGAGGTCGTAGACCGCGGCCAGGTGGTACACCTCCGCGACCCGCCCGGCGAGCGCGCGCCGCTCCCGGTCGAGCCCGAGGTCCGGGAGGATGATGTCGCCCTCGACGAGCCGGACCCGGCCCCGCAGGCCGGGCTCCCCGAGCAGCAGCCCGTCGAGGCGCTCCCGCGCGAGCGCGGCGAACTTCGGCTGGACGAGGCACACCGCGTCCGATCCGGCGGAGCGCGCGAGAAGCCGGGGGAGGAGCTCCGAGCCGAGGAACCCGGGAAACCCCGTGAGCAGGAGCGTCCTCATCGAAGGCCCGGCACCCGGCGCATCGCCTTGAGCGCCGCGGACAGGACGCGGCGGAGCGCCGGGCGGGCGACCCAGGGCCCGGCCACGTCGAGCGGAACGCCCCGCTGCTGCGCCACGGTCTGCGGCTCCGTGAACTTGAGGATCCCCTGCGCCCCGTGCCGTCGCCCCACGCCGGAGTCGCGCATCCCGCCCATCGGCGCGTCCACCGAGCCCCACGCCGCCGCGTAGACCTCGTTCAGGTTGACCGTGCCCGCCTCGAGCCGCCGGGCCAGCCGGCGCGCCGGCCTCGGATCGCGGCCGAAGATGCTCGCGTTGAGCCCGTAGCGGCCTTCGTTAGCGAGCTCGACCGCCTCGTCGTCCGTCTCGAACGGGCGTACCGATACGACGGGCCCGAACGTCTCCTCGCGATGGACCCGCATCGACTCCCTGACGCCCGTCAGCACCGTCGGCTCGAAGAAGAACGGACCGAGGTCGGGCCGGGCCCGGCCGCCCGCCTGCACCGTGGCGCCGCCCGCGATCGCGTCCTCGACGTGCGCCCGCGCCTTCTCCAGCTGCGCCGCCGAGGAGAGGGACCCGACGTCGGCGCCCCAGTCCAGGCCCGCTCCCATCCGCAGCCCCCTCGTCCGCTCCACGAACCGGGCCAGGAATGCGTCGTGGAGGCGACGGTGCACGAGCAGGCGCTCCGTTCCGACGCACAGCTGCCCGGCGCTCGCGAAGCCCCCCCGGATCGCCCCGTCGACCGCCCGCTCGAGGTCCGCGTCGGCGCGGACGATCATCGCGTTCTTCCCCCCGAGCTCGAGGGTCGCGTCGATCAGCCGCTCGCCGGCCCGGCGCGCCACGATCCGGCCGGTCGCCGTGCTCCCCGTGAACGCGAGGAAGTCCGCGAGCTCCACGACCGCCCCGCCCGCCCCGGGCCCGTCCCCGGAGACGACGAGGAAGAGATCCTCGGGAAGCCCGGCCTCCTCGAGCCGCTCGGCCACCCAGAGCGCCGTGTGAGTGGTCTGCAGGTCCGGCTTCACGACGACGGCGTTGCCGGCGAGGAGCGCCGGAATCGCGTCCGCGATTGCGATGCTGAGCGGGTAGTTCCACGGGACGATGAGGCCCACGACGCCCCACGGCCGCCGGTGCTCCACCGTCCGCGTGAGCACGGGGACGGCACCGCGTCGCCGGACGGGCCGCAGCAGACCGGGGCCGCGCGCCAGGTAGTAGGAGGTCGTGAGCGGGACGTCCACGAGCTCCTCGAACGCGTGGCGCCGTGCCTTGCCGGTCTCGAGCTGGAGGATGTCGAGGACCTCGTCCCGCCGGTCGACCACGAGGTCGTGGAAGCGGCGGAGCGGCGCCGACCGCTCGGTGGGGGCCCGGCGGGACCAGGCGGCCTGCGCGACCCGGGCGCGGCGGAACGCCTCCGCGACCCCGTCCGCGGCGGCCAGCGGCAGGTCGCCGAGCGGCGTGCCCGTGAACGGGCAGCGCACCTCGTGGGAGCCCTGCGGGCCGGGCCCCGCCGCGAGCCGGCCGCGCAGCTCCGCGAGCCGCGGCCTGTAGCGCTCGATCGCGTCATCGACGGCACCGCCGCGCGACCCGGCGACGGTCCGACCGGGGGCGCCGACGCGGGACGCCGACGGGGTCGGGCGCGGGCCGGAGGGCGGCGGAGCTCGTGTGTCCACGAGCCGCAGGATAACGCCGGCCGGGGGGCGGCGCCAAAGGCTCCG
>JAWOIN010000053.1:0-13978 GCA_046484665.1 Gemmatimonadota bacterium | reverse complement strand
GAGGTCCGCGTCGAAGCGCCCCGCCCGCCGGCCGCCGCCGCGCTCCAGGTCGGGCTCCTGGTGGCCGGCCTCGCGCTGCTCGTGCTCGAGCGCCGCGTGCACGAACAGCCGGCTCCCGACCACGAGCAGCGCGAGGCCGGCCACCAGGAGCCCGACCTGGAGCGCGGCGGCGGCCGGCGGGCGGGGCGCTTCGACGCGGACCTCGGCCGGATCCTCCTCCCGCCGGCCCGCGCGGACGCAGTGGGCCGTGTAGAGAAGCAGCAGCGCGACGAGCACCGCCCCCTCCACGCGCCCGACCTCGTCGTTCCAGAACATCGCGCCGCCGAGCAGGGCGACCAGGATCGCGACCGGCACGTCGAACCGGACGAGCCGCGTCTCGACCTTCACGGGCCGCAGGACCGCCGCGAGGCCGAGGATGAGGCCGACGTTGCAGATGTTCGAGCCGAGGACGTTGCCCATCGCCACGTCTCCCAGGCCCTCGAGCGCCGCGCCCGCCGACACGGCGAGCTCGGGCATGCTGGTCCCGAACGCGACCACGGTGAGGCCGACCACGAGGGACGAGACGCCGAGCCGGGTGGCGAGCCCCACCGCCCCCCGCACGAGCGCCTCCGCGCCGCCCCACAGGAGGGCCACTCCGATCGCGAGCAGGAGGCCGGGCGCGAGACCGGAGGTCACCGCACCAGCCACCCGAGGTAGGCGACGTAGCCGGCCAGGAGCAGCCCGCCCTCGAGCCGGCTGATCCGGTAGCCGGTCCGCATCACGGGCAGCAGGACGAGCGCGAAGGCGATCATCACGCCGAAGTCCACGGGGCTCACGGCGCCCCGGGCGATCGGCCGCACGAGCGCCGTGACCCCGAGGATCCCGAGCAGGTTGAAGGCGTTCGACCCCACCACGTTTCCGACCGCGATGTCGCCCTCGCCGCGGGCGGCGGCCACGATCGACGTCGCCAGCTCCGGAAGGCTCGTTCCCACCGCGACGATCGTGAGGGCGATCAGCGCCGGGCTCACGCCGAGCTGCGCGGCCAGCATCTCCGCCCCGCCCACGAACGCGTGGCTCCCCAGGGCCAGCATGCCGAGGCCGACCACGATCAGCGTCGCGATCACGGGAAGCGGCCGCCGCGCGGCCTTCCGGCCGACGTGCGGACCGGGAACGCCGGCCTCGCGGCGCGCCATTCGCAGCTGCCAGGTCAGGTACGCGACGAGCGAGGCCAGCAGGAGCCCGCCGCCGGCCCGTCCGAGCTCCCCGTCCCGGAACAGGACGGCGACGAGGACGGAGGCGAGCAGGACGACGGGAACGTCCAGCCTCAGCAGCCGGGCCCGGACCTCGATCGGCCGGACCAGGGCGGCGAGACCGAGGACCAGGGCCACGTTCGCGATGTTCGAGCCCACGACGTTGCCGGTCGCGACCTCGCCGAGACCCGACAGGGTGGAGTCGAGGCTCACGCCCAGCTCCGGAGCGCTCGTCCCGAACGCGACCACCGTGAGCCCGACCGCGAGCGGCGTCAGGCCCATCCGGAGCGCCAGCGCCGCGGAGCAGCGGACGAAGGTCTCGGCTCCGAACCAGAGCAGCACGCTTCCGGCGATCAGGTAGAGGGCGCCCACGCGAACCGACTCCTGTGAAATCGAGAATGCCGGCGAGCAGGATCGCCCATCCGCAGGCGCGGCGAAAGTCGGCCGTCGCCGGCCGGGGTCAGCGGGCGGTCGCCGGCGGCGCGCCGGGCCGGTCGCGCGACGCCTCCTCGCGGCCGTACCAGCGGAACCAGAGGATCGTGATCGCCGTCCACAGGATGAGGCCGCCGCCGACCTTCATCAGGAGGCCCGCCACCTGCTGGTCCTGACGCGCCGGGATCCCCGACACGGGCGGCGCCAGCTCGTACACCCCGTAGAACGGCGTCTCCCCGAACGTCAGGAACGCGTACGGGAGCGTGTTGAGGACGGTGGCGAGGAAGAGGTAGCCCATCTTGAGCGGCTCGCCGAACCGCGGCCGCTCCGGTACCGGCGAGAGCACCGGCCACCAGAACGCGAGCCCGCCGGCCAGCCACAGGGCGTCGATCGCGAAGGAGCCGAGCTGAGTGGCCATCAGGGCGTCGACCACCGCCGGGAGGTGCGTCCACACGACCACGACCTGGAACGTCGCGAGCGTCACGAGCGGGTGCGTCGGGAGCCGGAGCGCCCGCGCCGCGCGGGAGCCGGCCAGGCGGCGCCACGTCGCGTCGGGCACGCCGAGCAGCAGCAGCGCGGGCGCGACGATCGCGATCATCAGGAACTGCAGCATGTGGACGGAGGAGAGGTAGCCGCCGCCGAGCGCGCCGATCGGCCAGTCGAGCGCCAGCCACAGGGTCACGAGCCCGGCCGCGCCGGGGACGAGCCGGCGGCGACCCGGCGCGCCGCGGCGGACGACCAGCCAGTACGCCGAGGCGAGGCCGAGCACGAACAGCCAGACGCCCGGGTACGGGCGCCACTCCCAGGTCCACGGGACGCCCTGCGCGGAACACCACCACTGCAGGCCCGCGGATCCCATCGCGTCGCTACCGGCCCACGACCCAGGTCTCGCCCCGGTACGCGAGCGTGATCCGGTCGCGCGAGACGACGCCCGTGAAGTCGGCGATCCCGGCCGAGTCGGGGAAGAAGCTGACCGTGGTCCCGGTCGAGACGCCCGCGGTCCACTCGCCGGACACGCTCTCGCTCGCGAACGAGACCTCCGCGCCCTGCGTGACCCGATAGTCCGTGGCCACGGTGAAGTCCCCATCCCTTTCCAGCAGCAGGATCCCCGCGATGAGCTCGACCCTGGGGCCGGCGTCGCCGCCGTCGTCGACGAGGATCGGAAGCTCCGCCCCGTCCACTGTCTCCAGGACGTACGTGCCCGTGATCGGCGTCAGGGCGTCGTACGGGTAGTCGCCGCCGCAGCCCGCCGCGCCACCGGCCGCCAGGGCGCCGATCGCCGCGGCCGGCATCGCCCACGATCGTGTCGTCCTCACCCGCATCATCTCGCGCCTCCCGCGGTCATGAGCTTCGGAACGTCGTGCTTCCAGTCCGCCTGCCGCGTTCCGAACGGATAGACGACGCGGGTCGTGCCGTCGGACGAGAACCCGATCACCTGCGAGGCGTGCCCGACGATGTAGAAGCCGCTCTCGTCCGGCTCCTCGTAGACCGAGGGCGGGAGCCCGAGCGAGAGCTGGAGGGCGTCGACCTCCTCCTTCGTGCCCGTCAGCCCGACGAAGTCGCGGTCGAACGCGTCGAGCCACGTGCGGATCCGCTCCGGGGTGTCCCGCCCCGGGTCCGTCGTGACGAACACCACCTTCATCCCGCGCTGCGACGCGGCGTCCAGCTCGCGGCGGACGGCCGCGAGGCCCGCCATATGCACCGGGCAGACGTCCGGGCACGAAGTGTAGCCGAAGAACAGGAAGGTGGCGAACCCGTCCGTCTCCGCGCGGAACGCGAACGGCTCGCCGTCCGTGTCCGTGAGCGTGAAGTCGGGCTTCGGTGCCGCGGCGGGCATCACGATCCCCCGCCAGCCCGTCTCCCGCTCCCGCGCCCCGGCCTCGGTCCGCTCCGCGGGCTCCACCCGGCAGCCGGCCGCGAGGACCGCCGCGACGATCGCCGCGAGCGCGAGCCGCGCCAGGCGAGTGTCGATCTCCGCCTCCGGGGTCGTGGTCAGGGCGCCGGGCGATCCGAACGGTCCGCGCCGGCAGCATCCGGTCGCGCCTCTGATACGCGGCCGGCCCGGAAACGTGCCGGGCGCCGCCGTGCGACGCCGTCGCGCGGCTCCGGGCTCAGGGACGGCGTTCCCAGCGGACCAGCGCCACGCCGAGGTCCGCCCACACGGCCGGGCTCGCCGGCCTCCCGCCAGGAGGCGGCGCGACGAACGCGTACCGCGCCCGTCCGTCCGTGAACGTCCAGCCGCGATCGTCGCTCCCGGCGTAGCGCAGGAGCGCCGGTGGCATCGGGCCCCTCGTGAGACGGAGCGCCGGGGACTCGCCCTCCCCGACGGCCTCGACGACGACGTCCCCGCCGTAGACGCCCGCGAACGGCTCGAGATCGGGAGGCGCAGGGCCCGGGTCCGGCTCCGGGAGCTCCCCCAGCGCGGCCACGACCGCCGCGGCGGCCACCGCGTCGGGGCGGGTCGGGCCCTGCGTGTTGATCAGCACCGTGACGTTGAGGGAGTCGTCCGGCAGGTACGCCGTGAACGTGGTGAACCCGTCGATGTCGCCCCCGTGCCAGAGCGCGCGGCGCCCCGCGAGCTCCCCGAGCCCGAGACCGAGGCCGTACCGCGTGCGGCGGCCGTCGCGCACCGTGGCGGGCCCGGTCATCTCGGCGTAGACGCCGGGCGAGAGGACCGGGCCGCCGGCGGACCCGTGCAGCGCGGCGTTCCACGCCGCGAGGTCGCCGGCCGTGCCGCAGAACCCGCCGGCGGAGAACGGGACCCGCGGGCTGATGAACGGGGCGGGCCGGAGCCCGTCGGGCCCCGCCGCGTATCCGCGCGCGAGGCGCGGCACCATCGCCTCCGGGTCGCAGAACCGCGCTCGTTCCGCTCCGGCCGGGCGCAGCACGCGCTCCTCGACGAGCGCCGCGTACGGCGCGCCGCTCACCCGCTCGATCAGTTGCCCCGCCAGGAGGAAGCCGGTGTTGCTGTACCGCATCTGGTCGCCGGGCTCGAAGTAGAGCGGGGTCCCGTCGATCAGCGCGAGCACCGAGTCGGGCGGCAGGTCGAGCCGCTTGATCGCGCTGAGCCGCGGCGACTCGG
Organism: Gemmatimonadota bacterium; assembly: GCA_046484665.1. Taxonomy (GTDB): domain Bacteria; phylum Gemmatimonadota; class Gemmatimonadetes; order Palauibacterales; family Palauibacteraceae; genus Carthagonibacter. The sequence goes on along the minus strand of JAWOIN010000053.1, from coordinate 9,235 downwards.
CGACGTCCGGCACCCCCGACGTGTGCGCGAGCAGCTGTCGGACCGTGACGGGGCGGCCCTGCACGGGAGCGTCGGGGAGATACCGCGTGACCGGCTCGTCGAGCTCGACGAGTCCGTCCTCGACCAGGACCAGGACCGCGGCGGCCGTGAACTGCTTGGTGATCGAGGCGAGCTGGAACACGTGGTCCACGCTCATCGGAACGTCGTTCTCGACGTCGGCCCGGCCGTAGCCGCGCGCGAGCAGCGTGTCGTCGCCGCGCAGGACGACGACCGCCATGCCGGCCATCACGTCGCGCTCGAGGGCGTCGCGGGCGATCGCGTCGACGGCGGCGGCCACGCGGACGGCGGCCGTGCCGCCGGGCCCGTCTTCCTGCGGCGCGCACGCCTCACCCGCGGGAAGCAGGACGAGGAGGGCGAGGACGCTCGCCCGGGCGCGATAGCTCATTTCGAGTCTCATCGTCGACCTGCCTCGAATCTACATCGAGGTTGACGGAACCGCGTCTCCCGTGTTTCACTGGGTCGAGGCTGCTTCACTCTCCTCCATTCCGACACCCGTGCAAGGGAGCACACCATGCGACGACTCGCGCTCGCGATCCTGTCCATCCTCCTCGTCGGGCCGGCCCCGCTGGCGGCCCAGGACGACGCCCAGCCGACGAAGTGGACCGGCGTGGACTGGTACACGGTCACCCAGGTCGACTTCGTCAACGGCAAGCAGGACGAGGCCCTGAAGATCATCCGGGAGCACTTCATCCCCGCCTCCGACGCCGCCGGCACGCCGAAGCCGGAGATGGTCCTGATGAACGTGACGGGCGAATGGGACATGACCGTGATCTGGAAGATGAAGGACGGGCCGGCGGACATGGAGTGGCGCCGCAGCCCGGACAACATCAAGTGGTGGAAGGCGGCGGTCGAGCTGGCGGGAAGCGAGGAGGCGGCGGAGAAGCTGGGCGAGGAGTACTCCTCTTACGTCCAGCGCGCCAGCTCCACGCTCACTCGCACGATGTCGATGGGCTCGTAGGCGGGCCGGTCGCGCGCCGCCGAGCCTCGGGCTCGTAGCGCGCGGTATCACGACCCGGAGCCCCCGGACTCGCGATGCGCGCGGGCCGGGGGCTTCGTCGCTTCCGGGTCCCGTCGGTGTGGGCCCCGCTGGGCTCAGGCCACCTCGGCCCGCGCCCCGAGCGGCTCGAACCCCGGGGTGATCTTCTCGTCGAGTCCCAGGAAGAGGAAGTGGTCGAAGTAGTAGTGGATGAGCAGGAAGCTCAGCACTACGCTGTAGAACGCGAAATAGTGCTGGTCGGACATGATCGCCCCGTGCAGCAGCGATCCCATCTCGTGCCCGGTCCGGAACGCGCCCAGCCTCACGACGGCCGCGAGCACTGCCAGGAACAGGACGCCGGCTCCGACCGTGAACCCGAGGCAGAGGCCGTAGAGCTTCCAGCCGCGGGACGAGACCTTCTTCACGACGTTCGAGCCGATGAACCCCTTTTCTTCCCGGAGCCGGTTCAGGTAGAGCACGATCGCCAGGTACTGGAACGAGTGCCACACGTTCAGCCCCTGGAAGGCCACGTCCAGGTTGTCCAGGGTCGGCGTCCAGGCGAACAGACCGGCCGCGATCACGAGGTGCAGCGTCTTCGGGCCGTGGAGCCGGCCGTTCTTCCACTCCCACGCCGTCTTCGCGGCGAACAGGGCCAGGAAGGTAAGGAACGCGGCCCAGACCAGGTACGGCAGCCATTCGATCCGGAGGAAGTCGGGGAACAGAAGCGTGCGCCCGCCCGTCTCGAACTGGCTCCCGATCAGCTTTCCGGACGCGATCGGGTACAGCGAGGTGGCGAGCAGCCCGTAGTCGATCGCCCGCTCCGCCCAGCTCCACCCGAACGGCGACTTCATCCGGTAGCTGTCGGCCACGAATGCGGCCTGGTGGATCACGTGGACGGAGGCCCAGAAGAAGAAGATCGTCACGAGCAGGGTGAGGTTCCAGATCGCGAGCGACACGATCACCACGGGCAGCAGCAGGGCGCCCTTCGAGTACCGCGGGTAGCGAGCCCTGAAGTCCGGCTCCATCACCGTCATCGTGTACGTCGCGAACAGGTGAGGCCCTCCGATCATCATCGTGACCAGGAGGTCGACGAACACGGTGTCGTAGCCCGCGAGCGCGTGGCTGATGTGCGGTGTCACCGCCAGGGCGGCCGACAGCGTGATGAACGCGAGGTCGTAGAACGGGCCGATCAGCCAGATCCCCCGCTTCGAGACGGGAGGATGGCTTCGCGAGCTCGGGATCGCGGCGGCGATCGTGTGCATGGGACGACGGACCCTCCTCCGGACTGCGCCTCCAGTGCCCGGTCCCCTCCCGACGCCGGCCGGCGGCCGAAGCCGCCGCCGCACGCCGGGCCCGGGTCGCGACCGGCGACCGAATGTAAGAGAGGCGGCCCGCGTGACAAGTCCGCCGGGACCCACCGGACTTTACGGAGACCCGCGGCCGGGTATCTTGAGGCACCGCCGGCACGGGTCCGCCGGCTTCCTGGGCGCCACGAGCAGGGAGATGGAAGCATGACGGAGGAACGTACGCCGCTGCACGACTACGCCTGGACGCTGCTCCGGGTCGTGGCCGGGGCCATCATCTTCACGCGCGGGACGATGAAGCTGTTCGGGTGGTTCGGCGGCTTCGGCCCCGACGGAGGCACCGCCGAACTGATGAGCAGGTTCGGGGTGGCCGGCGTCCTCGAGACCGCGGGCGGCGTGCTCCTCGTCATGGGCCTGTTCACCCGGCACGCCGCGTTCGTGCTCTCCGGCATGCTCGCCGTGGCCTACTTCTGGATCCACGTGGGCCGGGGCGGGCTCTGGTGGTGGGCGAACGGGGGCACGCTGGCGATGCTGTTCTCGTTCGTCTTCCTGTTCCTGGCCGCGTGGGGCGGCGGGCCCTACAGCCTCGACGCCCGCCGCTCGGGCAGCGACGCGAAGGCCTGACCCGGCCGGAAGCCGGGCGCCCGGGGTCGCGGCTCAGCGCTCCGGATCCCCGCCGCGGTTCCCGGCCGCGGCGGGCTCCGACGTCCCGGCGGCGTCCCCGGCGGGCGACGGGGCGGGGCCCGCGGCGGCCGGCGACGGCTCGGCGCGTTCCGCGCGCGCCCACTCGGCCAGCCGCTCCCGGTCCGCCTCCGGCAGCTTCGCCGAGGGGTGCAGGGCCGTGTACTTCCGGAGCGGCATCTCGCCCTTCTCCATCACCTCCACCATCTCCTCCAGCACGTCGTCCCGCTCCTTCGCGTCGTACGTGTCCCACTCGCTGAAGTTCGCGTGCTCCCTGCCCTCGTCGACGTCGTGCGCGACGAGCCAGGAGACCGGCGCGACCCGCGAGTACCACGGCCAGGAGGTCTCGTTGGTGTGGCAGTCCCCGCAGGATCGCTCGAGGATCGCCATCACCTCGTCCGGCGCTCGGATCTCACCCGTCACCGGAGGGTTCGTCCGCTCGACGGGGACGAGCTGGATGCCGACGAGGACGACTCCGAGGCCGAGCAGGGCGCCGGACTTCCTGGTCATTCCGGGGATCCTTCCTCGGGGGATTCCGAGGTCGATTCCGCGGCCGCGACGCCCGCGCGCTCGCGCACCTGCCGCTTGAGGCGCGAGAGAATCGCGCTCATGCCGCGGAGCCGGAGCGCCGAGACCACGTCGGTCAGCCCCATGCCCCGGTAGAAGTCGGGCGGGACGGACAGCACCTCCTCGGCCGACGCGCCCTCGAGCCCTTCGCGCAGGATCCCCGCGAAGCCGCGCACCGTCGGCGCCTCCGGCGGGGAGTCGAACCAGAGATGCACCGCGCCGGCCCCGTCCACCTCGGCCGCGAGGAAGAAGGGCGTCTGGCACTCGTGGACCTGCTCGAGCTCCCCGCGGTTCGCGGCCAGCCGCTCGGGAAGCGGCGGAACCCGGTTCGCGAAGCCGAGCAGCGCCTGCACGCGCAGCTCGCGGGGCGCGGAGGCGAACTGGTCGACGATCTCCTGGAGGCGGTCCGGCACCGGCAACGGGGACTCCCGGTTCGGGTCGAGTTTGGCGAACGTTATGATGCCGGAAGGGGTACGCGCCAGCAACGAGAGTCGAACCGGGTCCCGACGACGGAGGGAGGAACGATGGCGGCGGAGGTCGACACGAGGCAGAAGTTCCGGGCGTACGCGAACCCCGGGAGGATCGTCTCGACGGAGTGGGTGGCCGAGCACCTGGACGACCCGTCCGTGGTGCTGGTCGAGTCGGACGAGGACGTCCTGCTCTACGAAACGGGGCACATTCCCGGCGCCGTGAAGATCGACTGGCACATGGACCTGAACGATCCCGTCGTCCGCGACTACCTGGGCGCCGAGGGCTTCGCGTCCCTCATGTGGCGCAAGGGAATCGCGCGGGACCACACGGTCGTGTTCTACGGCGACAACTCGAACTGGTGGGCGGCCTACGCGCTGTGGGTGTTCACCCTGTTCGGGCACCCGGACGCTCGCCTGATGGACGGCGGCCGGAAGAAGTGGGAGCTCGATGGCAGGCCGATGACGACCGAGGTCCCCGAGCGGCCCCGCACCGAGTACCCGATCATCCAGCGGGCGGACGCGCCGATCCGGGCGTTCCGGGACGAGGTGCTGGCGCACGTCCGGGACGGCGGCGCGCTCGTGGACGTCCGCTCGCCGCAGGAGTTCAGCGGAGAGCTCCTGCACATGCCGGACTACCCGCAGGAGGGCGCGCTGCGCGGCGGCCACATCCCGGGCGCACGGAACGTCCCGTGGAAGCGCGCCGCGAACGACGACGGCACGTTCCGCACGGCGGAGGAGCTGCGGGCGATCTACCGCGAGGAGCTCGGGCTCGATCCCGGCGACGAGGTCGTCGGCTACTGGCGGAGCGGGGAGCGCTCCAGCCACACCTGGTTCGTGCTCACGCACCTGCTCGGGTTCCGGAACGTGAGGAACTACGACGGATCGTGGACGGAGTGGGGCAACCTGGTCGGCGCCCCGATCGAGAAGTGACGACGACGGGGCCCGCGGCCGGCCGCACTCGCCGGTCGCGGCCCCGGAACGGAGGGAGTCGTGAGGACGATCGGACTGATCGGCGGGATGAGCTGGGAATCCACCGTCCCGTACTACCGCGAGATCAACCGGTACGTGGCGCGGAGGCTGGGAGGCTTCCACTCCGCGCGGCTCGTGCTGTGGAGCGTCGACTTCCACGAGCTGGAGGCCGCGGCCACGGACGGGCGCTGGGACGACGTGGGCCGGGACCTCGCGGACGCCGCCCGGCGCCTGGAGGCGGCCGGCGCGGAGATCCTCGTGCTGTGCACGAACACCATGCACCGGGTGGCCGACGCGATCGAGGCGGCCACGGAGCTCCCCCTGGTCCACATCGCCGACGCCGTGGCCGCAGACGTGAAGCAGGCGGGGCTGCGGACCGTCGGCCTGCTCGGCACCCGCTTCACGATGGAGCAGGACTTCTACCGGGACAGGCTGGCCGTCCGGCACGGGCTGGAGGTGCTCGTCCCCCCGCCGGACGACCGGACCCTCGTGGACCGGACGATCTTCGAGGAGCTCGTGCACGGCGAGTTCCGGGACGCCGCGCGCGCCTCCTTCCGCGCCGTGATCGCGGGGCTCGTGGAGCGCGGCGCGGAGGGCGTGATCCTCGGCTGCACGGAGATCGGAATGCTGGTCGGACCGGACGACGCGGCGGTCCTCCTGTTCGACTCCGCGACGATCCACGCGCGGGCCGCGGCGGAGCTCGCGCTGGAGACGGCGGCCCGGGCGCCGGCGGGCTGAGGGTGGGCGGCGCCGGCGGGCTGAGGCGAGCGGCGCCGGCCGAGCTCAGCCCAGCCAGCCCTTCCGCCGGAAGTAGACGAGGAAGGCCACGGCGACGCCCGCCATCACGCCGAGCGCGAACGGGTACCCGAGCGCCCAGCCGAGCTCGGGCATGTTCCAGCGCGAGACCGAGGTGTCGAAGTTCATCCCGTACACGCCGGCGATGAACGAGAGCGGGATGAAGATCGTGGCGATGATCGTGAGCACCTTCATGATCTCGTTCATGCGGTTGCTCACGGACGACAGGTAGATGTTCATCAGGTCGGCCGAGACCTCGCGGAACGCCTCCACGAGGTCGATGATCCGGATCGCGTGGTCGTAGACGTCGCGCAGGTAGACGGCCGTGTCCGGCGTCACGAACGCGCCGGCGTCGCGCACGAGGCCGTTCGCCATGTCCCGGTGCGGCCAGGCCGCCTTCCGGAGGCCGAGCAGGTCCCGGCGGACCTCGTGGATCTTCGCCACCGTCTCCCTGTCGGGCCGCTCCAGCACCTCCTCCTCGAGCAGCTCGAGATGATCGCCGAGGCGCTCGAGAACCGGGAAGTAGCTGTCCACTACCGCGTCCACGAGCGCGTAGGCGAGGAAGTCGGCGCCGCGGCCGCGGATCAGTCCCTTGGCCTTCCGGATCCGCTCCCGAACGGACTCGAAGGAGTCGCCGGGACGCTCCTGGAGGGTGAGAACCCCGTTCCGTGAGAGGACGAGGCTCACCTGCTCCGTCTCGAGCGTGTCGGCCACCGGCTGCTGGACGACGACGTAGAGGTACTCCTCGTACGCTTCCACCTTCGCCCGCTGCCCGGCGTGGACGATGTCCTCCAGCACGAGGTTGTGGAGCCCGAACACCTCCCCGATCTCGCGGATCGTGGTCTCGGAGCCGAGCCCGTCGACGTTGACCCAGACCACGGGCCACCCGTCGAGCACGCCCTTCAGCTCCGCCGGCGACGCGATGGCGCGCTCCTCGAGCGACTCCGGCCCGTAGGCCATCAGCCGGATGTCGGGGTGCCGCGCGTCCGGCTCGACGGCCAGGGTGCCGGGAGGGGAGCCGGGAGGAGCCCGTCGCCGGACGAGCTTCATCCGCTTCTTCCGCAGGTAGGCGGCTTTCCGCCTTCTCTTCCGGGTCGACACGTGGTCTCTCCTTAGCTCCTCAGGACGGCGGGCGACCCGTGCGCACGAGCCCGGCGTACTCGCGGCCGACCCATGCGCAGATCGCGACCCAGGCGATGATGAGGACGACGTTCAGCTTCGCGAAGTCCGCCGCTCCCATCGCGAGCCAGGTCGTGCCGACGAACACCGCGGCCGCCGCCAGCACGTCGCCGGCCCGCCAGAAGAAGGCATCGATCGCCTGCTTCGCCTTGTACTTCTGCTCCCGCGTCATCGGGAGGAAGAGCGTCTGCCGGACCGTGTTCATCAGCGAGTAGTCGGTCGCGTTCTCGGCCGTCTTGGCCCAGCGCACGGCCGAGATGACCGGGTAGAAGGCGAGCAGGCCGTACGCCCCGAGCGAGATCAGCGGCAGCGCGAGGATCGCCCACCGGATCCCGACCCACCTGATGATCCGGGAGACGAGGAAGAGCTGGATCAGGAGTCCGGCGAGGTTCACGACGAAGAAGAACCGGCCGTAGAACGCGCCGATGTACTCGGCGACGTCCAGCCCTCCGGCGGTTCCGCGCGCCACCGCGTCGCGCGCCGCGTCCGTCACGACCTTGCCGAGGATGTACTCCCCCGTCGTGTTCACCCAGTTGAGGAGCAGAATGATGAGGGCGATCATCAACAGGTAGCGGGTCCGGAACACGAGACGGAAGGCGCCGCTGGTCTTCCAGCGCGGCTCCGGCGCCGCCCGCCGCTCCCCGGCCCCCGGCTCTTCGACGACGACCTCCGGCTCCGGCCGAGGCAGGCCCTCCTTCTGCGCCCGCTCTTCTGCCTCCAGCCGCTCGAGCGCCTCGCGCAGATCCTCGCGAAGGTTCCGGAACTCGCCGGTGTCCATCCGGAACTCTCCCGTCGCGGCCGGGGCCGTCGCGGTGCTCAGGGTCGGGAGCCGGTACCGCTCGGTCCGCGATCGCTCCCGGCGGTCCACGGCGTGGGTCAGCAGCAGGCTGACGAGCAGGATTCCCGCCGCGATCAGCATCGGGATCCAGATCCCGAGCGGCCCGATCAGCCCGGCGACGACCACGCTGCCGAACACCGCCCCGGCCGACGCCCCGAACTGCACGAGCGGAAACAGCCGCTCGCCCTCCCGGTTCGTGTAGACATCGTTCGCGAAGGACCAGAACTGGGCGACGATCATCAGGTTGAAGATCCCCACCCAGACGTAGAACACGACGCCGACCGGAACGCCGGCCCGGCCGAGGACGAAGAACAGCACCAGACAGGCCACGAAGATCGCGGTGACGGAGTCGATCAGCCGCCGCCGCGGCAGCCGGCCGGCGAGAGCGCCGTAGGCGGGAACCGCCCCGAGCAGGACCAGGGCCTGCAGGGCGGAGGAGTAGCTCTTCACCTCCGCTCCCCACCCCTCGAGGATCAGGGCGTCACGCAGCGGCTTGACGAAGTAGTACGCCGACAGGACGAGGAAGACGTTGAGGGCGAGGAGGACGACGGTCGCCCCCTCTCCCGCCCGCACGTCGGCGAACAGGCGGAGGAAGCGCTCGAGCGGCCCTCGCCGGTCCCTCGCGTCCCGCACCGGACGCCGCTTACCGCAAGCCGCTCACGGCCGCCGGGGCCCTTCTACTCCCCGCCCAGCGACGGGAAGGCGGGGTCGGTCACGAGCGCGCCCAGCGCCGACTCGAACGCCGAGAGGAGCGTGTTGGGCCGCGTGCCGCGGTCGCCGAGGACCCCGCCGCGCGCGTACCCGGTCGTCTCCTTCTCCAGGACGTACGAGGACGTCTGCGTGTCGAACAGGCGCCAGCGGACGCCGATCCGGACCTCGAAGTCCGCCTGTCCGCCGATCGTCAACCGGTGCAGCTCTCCGCCGAGCCGGTAGCGCGTGTCGCGGAACCTGCCCTCCGTGAACTCGAGCTCGTCGCCGTCGAGCACGGGCAGGCCGGCGGCGCGGAGGTCTTCGGTCGACAGCTTGTAGTCCTGCGAGAAACGGTCGAACGCCTGCGTGAGCGCGTCCCAGCGGTACACCGTCGGAGTGGCCGCCGTCGGCGACGTGGCCCGGTCCCCGAGGTACTGGCCGTCCGGCATGTCGACGACCACGCCGATCGGGTCCACGTTCCGACCCATCAGGGACTCGACCTGGACGGGCGCGGCCGCGGGACCTGCCGATCCGGCACAGGCGGCGAGGGCCGCGAGGAGAGGGGAAGCGAGAACGGCGATCGACGGGCGCGGCGTCATGGCATCCTCCTGCGGCTGCGGCAGACGTGGGGCAAGCACAAAATGATGCCGCACCTCAGCCCCCAAAAAACGTGGGAAGGCTACCTGGGCGGATTGTTGGGAGGAAC
>JAWOIN010000009.1:0-14142 GCA_046484665.1 Gemmatimonadota bacterium | reverse complement strand
ACGCCGTGAGGTTCACCTGGGCGGGGTCCGCCTCCACCTGCCCGAAGTCCGGATTCACGGTGGCGTTCAGGGTGAGGCTCGAGCCGAGCCCCATCTTGAAGTCCGCGCCGACGCGCGCCCCCAGCTCCGTCCGGTCGGAGAACGGATCGGCCGCGTCGAGCCGCTCCGCGCTCGTCAGCCGCGCGTCGGAGGCGAGGTACGGCATCAGCTCCATCCGCTTCCCCTGGCGGATTCCGTCCAGCCCCAGCAGCGCGCCGAACCGCGACGCCCAGCCCGTCTCGTCGCGCGGGACGTAGACCCAGTAGATGTCCTCGTTCTTCGTGGGGATCCAGCGATTCACGTTGAGGCCCCAGGTCTGCTCGGGGCGCTCGTTGAACCGGAGCTGCGAGAACGGGATCCGCATCTCGGCGGTCCAGCCGTCGTCGTCGATCCGGGTGCGGGCCTCCCAGATGGGATCGAAGGTCTCGTCGCGCGAGCCCTCGTTGTCCTCGGCATTGTACCAGTCGATCCGCACGCCGGCGGCGGTCACCGCGAACGAGTAAGCCGTGCGGCGGTCGCGGTAGGTGTCGAGCGAGACGACGAGCGTCTCCGAGCGGGGGGCGATGTCGTCGCGCCGGGAGAGCTCCGCGCCGAGCGCGGACGGGTCCGAGTGGAACATCCGGGCGCCGACGTAGAGCGCGTGGTCGTCGAACACGAACGCGACCTCCGTGCGCTCGGAGGGCTCGGCGCCCTCCTCGGGCTCCTTCTGGCGGAAGTCGGAGAACCACTGCGCGGTCCGCCAGGCGGGCTCGTCGAGGGCGCCGTCCACCCCGATCGCGTCCTCCGCGACCGGGACGGCCATCGTCTGCTTGGGAGAGGAACCGCGGACCGCGCGCTCCGGGGCGCCGCCGCCGCCCCTCGCCTCGCCGCCCGCCGTCTGCGCCCGGAGCGGCGCGGCCCACGTTCCCGACACGATCAGACAGGCCGCCGCGATCGCGCCGGCCCTGAACGGCATCCGCCTCATCGTCCGCCTCCCCGTGTCTCCCGACCGCCCGACCCGGCCCCCCGATGCGCCCCCGGCGCACGACACTCCCGCTGCCTCGGTAGTACTGACACCCCGTACGGGGAAAGGGTTGATCCGGTTTCATGCGGCAGGGAGGCGGTGGGCCGCTCCGCGACCTGCCCTCGCCTGCGGCTCGCGAGGGTCGCTTCGCGGACCTCCGCCTCCCCCGGGGGTCAGGGGAAGGCGGGTCAGAACCGCAGCGGCAGAGACGCGACGATCGCGGCCCCGCCGTCGCGCGGCTCCACGCGAAGGAGGACAGGGTCCATGGGCTCCCAGGCGTCGCTCCGGCCGAGGGCTCCGATGCCCGCGCCGATGAGGCCGCCCATGAGGCCAAATCCGACCATCCCCACCGGAATGATTTCGGGGCCGAGGTCGAAATCGGGGCACAACCACTGGTCCGGGGCGCAATCGTCCGACTGCGATTCCGCGACCGCCGCGATCCCGACGACGAGCCCGAACGCCGCCCCGACGCCGGCGCCGATCTTCGCGCCCTTCCAGGCGTTCGACCTGGTGCCGCGCGCGACGTCGAGCGTCCGGATCGAGCCGAGCGGGACGAGCGCCGTCCCGTAGCCCCGGTCCGCGCCGAAAGCGCCGGAGAGGAGGAGCGTGTCGGACCGGATCGCGAGCACGAGCGCCTCGCGGCGGCCGGCCCCGAGGGACGGGGCCTCGATCCGCACGCGGTCGCCCCGGGCGACGGTGGGCCGGGAGTCGCCGTCCGGAGACTCCTGCGCCGCGGCCCGCGCCGGCGCGAGGAGGATGACCCAGGCGAGGACGAGCGCCCGGCCGAGGAAAACGAGGCCCCGGGCGAGGCCGACGAGAACCGGCGGCACGTGGACGAGGCGCGCCCGGATCCTCACGTCGGGGACGAGTCGGAGCGAAGGTGCGTCCAGCATGGCTGCCTCCGGGTCGAAGCGGCCGGGGCGTCCGGCCTCGCCTCGAGCCTGCGGGGCGGCGGTCAAGCGTCCGTCAGGCGGGCGGTCGAGCGCCCTCGTCAGGCGGCGGCGCGGTTACCTACCGGACGGGCCCCAGGTACCGGTCCAGCCAGTCCAGCGTCTCGCGGATCGCCACGGGCAGGGGCACGTAGTGGCTCCCCTCCGCCACCACGTGCCGCTTGTGCTCCGGGGGCGTGCCGAGGAGGTCGAACATCGGCTGCTGCGAGCTCTCGAGCGGGAAGTAGTAGTCGTATCTCCCGTTCAGCATCAGCACGGGGACGTCGACCCGCGGCAGGAAGTAGACGGGCTCGGCCTCGGGAAACGCCCGTTGCGGCCGCAGTCCGGCCACGTTGAGCACCGCCGCCTTGAGCCGCGGCTCGACCGCGAGCATGATCGGGCCCAGCCGTCCGCCCCAGCTGTAGCCGTAGTACGCCAGTCTCGCGGTGTCGATGTCGCCCCTCGTCTCGAGGTAGTCGATTGAGCGGCGCAGGTCCTTCGCCCACGCCTCGACGTGCGCGGCATAGGCGTGCGTCTCCGCCGGCATCGAGCTCGTGAGGCCGTCGCCGCGCTCGTAGCAGCTCTTGTACACGGGGTGGAGCAGGGCGCGGCCGCTCCGGAGCACGAAGTCGACGGTCCACAGCCCGCGCAGCTCGCGGCTCGAGCGGGCGGCGATGCATCCGTCGCCGGGGAAGAACACGACGGTCTGCCAGGGCGGCTCCCGGTTCCGTGGCAGGAACAGGTAGGCGATCACCCGCTCGTCGCCGTACGCCGCGTCGAACGTGACCTTCTGCATCACCCGGTCCGCCGCCGTGCTGTCGGTCTCCTCCACCACCGCGTCGAGCGGGCCCCGGTCGTAGTCGTAGCGGCGGGCGTACGTGGCGAACACGGCGTCGGAGACCGGGGGAATGATCCGGAAGTCGCGCCTCGGGCCCGCGACGGCGCGGCCCGCCTCCGCGGGAGGGCCGTCGCTTTCGGGATACGTCGCGAGGCGGAACCCGTTCGACGCCGAGCGGTCGAGCGGCGACGTTGCGGTGGCGCTCGCGAACCCGTAGGCCGACTCGTCCCAGCTTCCGCCCAGGATGTAGCGCCGGCCGTCCTCCGCCTCGTTCAGCACCCACTCGCGCGCGTTGCCCGCCATGTCGTACAGCCCGAAGCCGCCGACCGCGTTCGCGCGGCCGACCGGGAGGGTCCCGCCGTGTCGGCGGTCCATGTTGCTGACCGGAACGACGCCGCCGCCGGTCCAGATGCGCGCGGCCCGGGCCCAGTGGAACACCGTGGGGAGCGCCGACCCGGCCCAGCGGGCGTACGCGGCGGCCTCGTGCCAGCTCACGCCGGTGACCGGATGGTCCTCCTGTCCGTCCGGGTAGGTCCCGACCTCCCAGGTCGAGGGCCCGGGCCGGCCGGTGCGGTCGACGAAGCGGGCCATCGCCTGCTCCCGCGTCAGCTCGACGCCGTCCCCGACGAACGGGTAGCGCCAGGGCCCGGGGTCCCGGTAGCCGCCGGCGTCCACGAACCGCTGGAACTCCCGGTTCGTCACCTCGTACCGGCCGATCAGGTACGAGGGGAGGTCGAGCGGCGGCAGGTCGTCGAGCCCCCAGAGCAGGAGCTCCTCGCCCCCGGCCGGGACCCGGACCATGCCGGGCGGCAGGGCGCCCGCCGGGTCCAGCGGGTAGCGCCACGTCTCGCCCTCGCTCGCGTAGGCGGACGCGACGAGGTCCGCGACGGTGTCGTACCCGTCCTTCACCAGCATCAGGCGCGAGAACGCCGGCCCGAGCGGGAGGGCGAGCCCGTCGACCGGGGTGGTCCCCGCGTACGCCCACGCGGTGTCTCCGCCCGCGTGGGCACGGCGGTAGACGAGCGCGCCCGGCGGGTCGGACTCGATCCGGGCCGGGCGGGAGAAGGCGGACCACAGCGAGTCGAGCGCGGGGTCGTCGCCCAGCACCGCGCCCGCCGCCAGCGCGAGGTCGTGCGCGGCTCCCCAGTCGCGCTCCTCCACCAGGCGCCGGATCTCGGGGATGGCGACCGTGCGGGCCCACTGGACCCGTGCGTAGCGCCGCCCGCCGAGGGTCGCGGCGGCGATCAGCGCCAGCGCCGCGACGGCGATGACGACGCGGCGGGGCGAGACCGCCCGGCGCAGCGCCCGTCGCCGCCGGGCCAGCGCTCCGCGGGCGATCGCCGCCATCGAGCCGGAGCGCGGCGTCGCCTGGAGGTCGAGCTCCGCCAGCAGCTCCTCGGAGCTCTGCCAGCGGTCGTCGGGCTCCTTCGCGAGGCAGCGCATCACGACCCGCGCCAGTCCGGGAGGCACGGCCGAATCGCGCCCGCCCAGCGGCTCGGGCTCGAGCGTCACCTGCGCGGCGAGCCGCTCGCGCACCGACGTTCCCTCGAACGGCGAGCGTCCCGTCAGCATCTCGTAGCCGACGACGCCGAGCGCGTAGATGTCGACCCGGTGGTCCTGTTCGCGGTCGGCCAGCGCCTGCTCGGGCGCCATGTAGCCCGGGGTGCCGAGCGCCAGGCCCGTCGCCGTCAGCGCCCTCTCCCGGGTCGCCTCGGTCACGGCGCGGGCCACGCCGAAGTCGAGCACCAGCGCGTGCCGGCCCGACAGCAGGATGTTGCCGGGCTTGATGTCGCGGTGGACGACGCCGCGCGCGTGGGCATGGGTCAGCGCGTCCGCGACCTCCCGCAGGATTCCGGTCGCCTCGCGCACGGGGAGGGCGCCGTCGCGGGCCAGCCGCTCGCGCAGCGACTCGCCCTCGATCAGCGGCATCACGTAGAAGAAGAGCTCGCCGGCCTCGCCCGAGTCGAGCAGCGGGACGATGTTGGGGTGCTGGAGGCGGGCCGCCACCTCGATCTCGCGCAGGAAGCGGTCGGTGCCGAGTGCGGCGCCGAGCTCCGGGAACAGGACCTTGATCGCCACCCGGCGGTGGTGACGGAGGTCCGCGGCGACGTACACCGTCGCCATTCCACCGCGCGCGAGCTCGCGCTCGATCTCGTAGCGGCCGGCGAGCGCCACGGCGAGGCGCTCACGCGTGAGGTCCATGAGCCGGAATATGGTCCCGGGCCCGGGAAGCCGCCACGCGGAGACCGGCCGCGGTCGGATCCGGCCTCACCTCGAGCCTGCGGGGCGGCGGCCAGGCCGCAGGCAGGGGCGCCCTCGTCAGGCGGCGGCGCCCTCCTTCTCGGTCTGCGTCTCGAGCACGACCTGCCTCGGCTCCCACTGGCGGATCATCGCCAGGAAGGCCTCCGCGTACTCCGGGTCGAGGTACTCGCCGGCGCGCTCCCGCAGGAACTCGACCGCGCGTTCGTGCGGCCACGGGGGCCGGAACGGGCGGCGGGTGCGGAGCGCGTCGTAGATGTCGCACACCTGGATGAGGCGGCTCACCGGATGCGGCTGCCGCTTCCACGACAGCTCGGGGTAGCCCTCGCCCCGCCACGACAGGTGGTGCTCGTAGGCGACCGTGGCCGCGAGCTCCATGCGCCCCGACGCGAGCAGGATCCGGGCGCCCTCGACCGTGTGCGCCTGGATGCGCTTCCACTCCTCATCGGTGAGCTTGCCCTGCTTGTTGAGGATCTCCAGCGGGATCCGCGTCTTCCCGACGTCGTGCAGGAGCGCGGCCTCGCCGATCGCCCGCACGTCGACCGACGAGTAGCGCAGGTGCTCCGCCAGGGCCATCGAGAGGCAGGCCACGTTCATGGAGTGGGTCGTCGTGTACTGGTCGACGGACTTCAGCTGGACGAGGGGCAGCACTACGTCGCGCTCCGAGTGCATCGCGATCGAGAGCAGCTGGACGACCGCCGTCGCCTCGGCGACCGGCACGATGCCGCGCTCCGCCACCGCGTCGTTCAGCCACGCCATCGCCTCCGCCTCGGCGTCGAGATCGAAGCGGAGCGGTGGCAGGGCGGCGCCGGGATCCGTCTCGGGCCCGCCGGGGTCCAGCTCCCCGAACTGGATTCCCGACTGTCCCGCGACCTCGCGGAGGGAAGCGCCGCTCGGCTTCAGGAACAGCCGCGAGGCGACTTCCTCGACGAAGCCCTCCAGGTCCTCCCGGGTCGTGCCCGGCGTGATGTCGAGGCGCTCGACGCCGGCCTCCGGAAGCCTGCCGCCCCATGTCCAGTTCCGGAGTTCGTCGAGCAGCTCGCCCTCGTACTCCACCTCGCCGTAGCGGAAGGAGAAGGACGGGAAGGCGTTCTGGCGGAGCAGGGTCCGAAGCCCGAGGTGCACCGCTTCGAGCGCGGCCTCGCGGGACCCGGGCTTCGGATCCGGGTCCGCGACCGCTTCCAGAAGGCGGCCGAGAGCGACGATGAAGGCCGCGGGAGGCGTGAGCTCCTTCATGACGCCGCCTTTCGCGTGTCCGCGTCGTCGGAATCGCGCGCGAGCTCGAGCACTTCGCGGGCGCGCGGATCGTCGGGCCAGCGCTCCGCCAGCCCCCGGACGGCGGCGCGGAGCGCGGGGCTCGGTTCCGGCAGCCCGCGGCGCAGCCCCCGCCGGCGCGGGGAGGCCACCTCGAGCAGCGTCTCCCTCGCGCCTTCGGACCCGAGCCGCGCGAGGGCGCGGATCGCGTGCGTCCTGAACTCCGAGAACTCGCCCTCCTCGTCCGAGCCCGCGATCTGCGCGAGGCGCTCCTCGGCGCCGGGCGGACAGCCGCTCTCCGCCTCGACGATGCCGAGGGCCACGATCCGACTGCTCGGGTCGACGAGCGCGCGGAGGATCGCCGCGTCGCGCGTCTCCGACGCCAGCAGGCAGAGCTTCACGGCCTCGAGTCGCACCTGCGGGTGGGCGTGGGCGGTGAGCGGCCAGGGATCGAAGCCCTCGGGCGAGCACCCGAGCAGGGAGAGCAGCGAGAGCACGTTGCGCAGGACGTACCAGGGCGTCTCGTCCGTCTGCCCGAGACATCGCACCGCGGGTTCCCCGACGGCCGGCCCGAGCCCGACCAGTCGATCGAACAGGCGGCGCCGCACCGCGAGGGAGTCGGCGGCCATCAGCCGGTCCAGCAGCGGCTGCGCCGCATCGAGGCCCGCGCGCGGGAGAATCCGGTCGAGGACGTCCCAGTCCGGCTCCTCCTCCTGCACCAGCAGCTGGAGCACGGGCCGGTCGCAGAGCCGCTGCCACACGCGGTCCGCGAGGCTCGACGGACCGACGGACTCGAGCTGGGAGACCAGCCTCGAGATCCTCCCGCCCCTGATCATCCGTTCCACGGCGCCCCACACCGGGGGCCCGTCGATGCCGGCCTCGAGCGCGATCGCGACGGTCCGCGACGGCTCCACCGCCGACTGGACGGTGCCGGACCGCGCCGCGTCCCGGTCGTCGGAGCCGCCCGCGCCGGACATGCTCCGGACAAGCGTCTCCTCGTAGTCCTCGGCGTTCGGGTTCTCGAGGTCCCAGCCCGAGACCAGCGCCCGGATCTGCTCCCGGAGGGCCGCGTCGCTCCGGGTCGCGGTCGCGCCGCTCTCCTCGCCGGCGTGTCGCGCGAGCTTGGAGAGAAGGCGCAGCATCCAGCGCGAGATGTCGCTCGCCTCGTCCTCGGCCGCGACCCGGACGAGCTCGAGGACGATGTCCACGTCGAGCGCGCCCGCCACGTCGCCCAGCAGGCGGGCCTGGAGCCGCGCGTCGCCGCTCGCGGAGAGAAGCACGCGCAGCGTGTCGACGTCCAGGCGCCGCAGCACCGCCGAGAACGCGCGCGCGAGCTCCCGCGACTCGAGCGGACCCGCCCGTCCGAGGCGCGATGCGATGTTCCGAACCGGCTCCGCCGCCTGGCGCCAGAACTCCGGGTTTCCCGCCCGGGCCGAGATCGCGGTCGCGACCTCCTCGGCGGAGTATGCGCGCTCGGCGTAGCTCGAGGGGAGCGCGAGCGCGGTCCTCGCCAGGTCCGACCAGAGCCGCGCGTCCACTTCGGGATCGGGCGCCGGCGCGTCCGGCTCCCCGCCGTCCCGTCCCGGCCCGAGGTCGCGCGTGCCGCGATGGACGCGGAGGCTCGGCAGCGCCGCCAGGGAACCGTCCGTCTCGCGCCCCAGCGGCCGGCCCGTCTGCGCGGGATCCGAGGCCAGGAAGCTCAGCAGCGCCGCGATTTCCTGTGGCGCGACGCCTTCTGCAATGTCGATCGCGAACACCTCGTGAGCCGACAGGCGTCCGGCCAGCGCCCCCAGCAGCGGGTGCTCGAGACCGGTCGCCACACCTCCGAGACTCCGCGTCAGCTGCGCCGCCGGCCGGAGCTCGACGATCAGGTGCCGACCAGCCGCCCCGACGGACAGCGTGCCGCGATCCCGCTTCCGGCCCGCGTTTCTCGCGACGAAGGAGTGGGCCGCCTCCCGCACCGCCGGGTGCCGCGGGCCGTAGACGCGGGCGCGCTGCAGTCCCGCGGCGAGCTCGATCAGGAGATCGGTGAGCTCCCCCGGGAGCGAGGGCATCGCCTCGACCGGGCCGGCCATCTGCGTGCTCATGTCCGCGACGGAGGGGGCAAGAGGCGTGCGAGGCCGGCCCGGGAACGGACCGGAGGGCGGGGACCGCCGGACGCGAAGCGGGACGCCTTCCCGCCCCGGTTCGCGATAATGGCGGAGAAATGCCCGTCCCCGACCCCTGTCGCGCGGGGTCCACACCTCTTACAGTAGCTTTCGACGCGGCCCCAACTGCGTGCAGCACGGAGATGTAGAGCGACGCGGCCGCCCGCGGCGGGTGAGGCGGCCGTGCCGGGGGGTGTCTTGCGAGCCAGGTCCCCCGGACCGGACGCGCGCCGCCGGAAGCGGGCATCGATCGCCCCCGCGAGAGCGGGGACCTGCGCCCTTCGATCGATGCCGCGAGCGCGTCACATCCGCGGAGAACCCGCCGAACGGGGCACGTGTCCCACGGAGGGAGCGAGGGCGCATGGATGTACCGTCGTTCCTGGTGACCCAGGGGGGGGTCCGCACGCCGGCCGAGCACACGCTGATGTTCGTCGTCTCCTTTCTCGTCGCGACGGTCCTCGGGCTGCTGATCACCCGGGGGCTGCGGGCCGTGGCCCCTCGCCTCGGCCTCGCGGAGTCGCCCCGCCACCTGCCCGAGGGCGCCGCGCCCGTGGGGAAGGTGGGCGGCCTCGCGTTCGCCGCCGCGATCTTCCTCGCGGGGCCCCTCACCTGGTGGGCGTTCGGGGAGTGGAGCCGGCACGACCCCGAGGCGCCGGCGATCGGGGCCGTGCTGCTCGGGGCGTTCGCGATGTGCGCGCTCGGCGCGTGGGACGACCTGCGCGAGCTGCGTCCCCGCACGAAGCTCCTGGTCCAGGCCCTGATCGCCGCGGCCGTGTGGTGGGCCGGAGTGCGGTTCGAGGGGTTCGCGCTGCCGGGCGGCCTCGTGGCGCTCGACTCGGCCTTGAGCCTCGCCGTCACGGTGGTCTGGTTCCTCGCCCTCGCCAACGCCTTCAACCTGATCGACGGGGCGGACGGGGTGGCGGGCGGGGCCGCGCTCGCGGCGACGGTCGCGATGTTCGCGGTGAGCTTCCTGCTCGGGCAGACGATGGCCGCCCACGTGCTGGCCGTGACGGCGGGCGCGGTGGTCGGCTTCCTGTTCTACAACTTCCCGCCCGCGAGCGTCTACCTCGGCGACTCGGGCAGCCTCTCGATCGGCTTCCTGCTCGCGGGCGTGGGGCTCGTCACCTCCGCGAAGGCGACCACCGTGCTCGCCTTCGCGATCCCCGTCGTCTCGCTCGGGCTCCCCGTGCTCAACACGGGGCTCGCGGTCGCGCGCCGCGTCGTGAAAGGGGAGCCGATCTCGGCGCGGGACCTCGGCCACATCCACGACCGGCTCCGCAAGCTCGGCAACTCGCCCCGCAGGGTGGCGCTGCTCATGTTCGCGGCGTCGGGCCTGTTCGCGCTGGCGAGCCTGCTGCTCCTGAGCAGGCTCGCCAGCGCGAACAGGCCCGACGCCGCGAACATGAGCAGCGCCACCCTGCGGGGCGAGTTCCTCGAGCTTCGGCGCACCCTCGTCCGCGGGCTCCGGCAGCCGCGGATGATCGGCCAGAGCGTGGCGCTGCGCGAGGCGATCGACGCGCTCCAGGCCACCGACTCGCTGGACGAGATGCTGGACCAGGTGGGCCGCGCGTTCGAGAGGACCGACTTCCTGGAGGCCGAGATCCGGTTCGTCAGGCAGCCCGGCGAGCGGCAGGCGGACGAGGTCATGTGGACCTGGGAGCGGCCGGATTCCGCGCCCGGCTCCGACCTCGAGATCCCGCCGGGCAGGGGGCCGCTGCGGGTGGAGCGGCGCACGCCGCCCGCCCGACGCCCGGTCCACTGGGAAGCGCGCGTGCCCTTCGTCTCGCCGGGGACCGGAGAGGTCGCGGGGTGGATCACCGTACGCCGGCCGTGGGGCGGCCACGCGCCGGCCGACTTCGAGGTGCTGGCGAACGCGCTGATGCCGGTGGTGCACGGGAAGGTGGTGGAGACGGAGACGGCACGGGGCCAGCTGGAGCTGGAGGCGGCGAAGTCGGACGCCCGGAACCCGAAAAACGATGCAGAGGTCGCGTAGCCGATGATGGATCTCACCCGGAAGAAGATCGTGGTGACGGGAGGGTCGGGGTTCCTCGGCTCGCACCTGGTGGCGGAGCTGAAGCGACATGGGGTGCCGGAGGAGCGGATCTTCGTGCCCCGGTCGAAGGACTACGACCTGACGCGGAACGAAGCGGTCGCGCGCCTCTACGACGATGCGAGCCCCGATGTGGTGATCCACCTCGCGGCCCGCGTAGGCGGGATCGGAGCGAACCGGGCCCACCCCGGCGGCTTCTTCTACGACAATCTCGTGATGGGCGTCGAGCTGATGGAGCAGGCCCGGCTTCGCGGTCTCGAGAAGTTCGTGACGATCGGGACGGTGTGCAGCTACCCGAAGTTCACGCCGGTGCCGTTCAAGGAGGACGACCTCTGGAACGGGTATCCCGAGGAGACGAACGCGCCCTACGGGATCGCCAAGAAGGCGCTGCTCGTCCAGTCGCAGGCGTACCACCAGGAGTACGGCCTGAACTCGATCTACCTGCTGGTGGTGAACCTCTACGGGCCAGGTGACAACTTCGATCCCGAGACCAGCCACGTGATCCCTGCCCTCATCCGGAAGTGCCTGGAGGCGAAGGAAGCCGGCGCCGACCACATCGTCTGCTGGGGCGACGGGAGCCCCACGCGGGAGTTCCTATTCGTGGAGGATGCTGCCCGGGCGATCGTCACCGCGACCGAGCGCTACGACGACCCCGAGCCGATGAACATCGGTTCGGGAGAGGAGATCTCGATCAAGGACCTGGTGAAGTTGATCGCCGACGTGACGGGTTTCGAGGGTGAGATCCGCTGGGACACGAGCAAGCCGAACGGGCAGCCGAGGCGGTGTCTGGATACGGGGCGGGTGCGGCAGGCGCTGGGTTGGAGTGCGGAGACGGAATTCCGGACCGGGCTGAGGGCGATGCTCGAGGCGTGGGTCGCTTCACCCGATCTGACCGGCGCGTGACCCGAAAACGCATCATCGTCGCCGGCGGCACCGACACGCGGCTGCACCCGCTCACCCTCTCGGTGAGCAAGCAGCTCATGCCGGTCTACGACAAGCCGATGGTCTACCACCCGCTCTCGGTGCCGAAGCCGGCCGGAAATCCTCGAAGGCAATGGCGATTTCCAACTCGATGACCAGCATTCGTTTTGGACATTAGGCTCAGAAGCTCTGCGGTTCGGCGCCGCCACTGTTCCAAGGTGGGCGCGAGAACGTGACGCTGCCTCCTGGCCGGTGGTTCCGCGAGGCGAGCTCCGTGCTGGCAGGCCAGTTCGGGGTCACCGTGCTCGGGTTGGCTGCGCTGCGCGTCGTTACGGAGATCCTGGACCCCGTCGTCTACGGTACTGTTGCCCTCATATTGGCGGGCCTCGGACTGGGCAAGGGAATGTTCCTGGCCCCGTGGCTCGCTGCTCAGCTACGGTTTCACCCTGACGCCAGGCGCAGTGGAGGATTGCGGTCGCTATACGGCGCCGTCTCGGGCATGTGTGCGCTTGGTGTCCTGCTCGCCGCTACCGTGGTTTCGCTCGGACTGGGCCTCACGGTGGCGGGCCTTAGGGGAATAGGCGCCCCGATCCTCCTGGCTGTTGCGGGCGTATGGCTCGCGGCGGACGGCGGTATCAGCCTCGTGTTGAATTACCTGAACGCGGAGCTGCGGCAGGGCTTGCTGGCCGCTGTTCGGGTGACGGACGCGTTTCTCCGACCGGCTGTGGCAATCGTCGCTGTGGTGCTGCTCGCTGGAGGCGCGGTCCTCTTCGTGGCCGGGCAGGCGGCAGGAGCGTTGCTCCTCGTCACCTTCGCCGCTGCGATTCTGCTCAGAAGTCGAGGAACGAAAGGGAAACGGGAAGCGGCTCCGTCCGGTCGTTCACGCTGGAGGGGACGAATTCTGCGGTATGGAATGCCTCTCGTGCCGATGGCAATTCTTCAGTGGGCTATTCACCTCGGCGATCGATACATCCTCGAATTCTTCCACGGAAGCCAGGAGGTCGGCCTCTATTCGGCGGCGTACGGCCTGGCGAGCCAGCCGTTTCTGATGCTCAGCGGGGTTGCCACCCTTCTCATCCGTCCGCGGCTCTTCGAGTCGATCGGCGAGGATTCGAAGTCAGCACTTCGTTACCGCCGTGTGTGGCTGGGGACGTTGCTCCTTGTCGGTGGCATGGGCCTCGTGCTGCTTATCATTCTGCACCAGTGGATCGCGCGAATCCTCCTTGCCGAGGAATACCGGACGGCGGCAGGGCTCATCCCGATCATCGGGGCCGCCTACCTCATGCTGGCCATGGGCCAGGGGCTCGAGAACTGGGCCATGGCCGAGAACCGGACCCGGAGGATCCTCGCGGCCGGAATCGTGTCCATGCTCGTGTCGATCGGTTCCGCGCTCCTCTTGATCCCGCGGTTCGGATCCGATGGTGCCGCCTGGGCTACGTTGCTCGGGCTGGGCAGCTACGCGGGGGCGATCCTTGTCGCGGAGTCAGCTTCGCATATAGGAGCGAAGAGGATGGCCAAATGAGGTTGGTGCATATGAGTGGTGATCTTCAGACAGCTCGACCTCGAGCTGTGTCAGCGGCGAACACCGCGTCAACTGGCCGGTTACAGAGAGAAGCCAACACAATCACATCGCGAGGATTGCCCCGCTGATGCAATCGAGCTCCATAGGATCCTCCGGGGCGGTGCCAGGTCGCACCCAACGCGATCGCCCCTGGCGAGTCGCGATCCTGAACTCGCATCCGATCCAGTACTTCGCGCCGCTCTACCGGCGCCTGAACGCGGAGCCGGATATCGACATCACGGTGCTGTTCTGCAGTCGCCAGGGACTCGACAAGTACCACGACACGGGGTTCGGGGTGGAGGTGTCCTGGGATGTCCCGCTTACCGAGGGTTACCCTCATGCGTTCCTCCCCAATCTTCGACGGGGAGACAAGGAGATCGGTGGCTTCTTCGATCTCGTGAACCCGGCGGTAGTCGAGTGGCTTCGGCGCGGATTCGATGCACTCTGGGTGAACGGGCATGCCTACGCGACGTACGTGGCCGGCATTCTCGCGGCGCGCGCAGGCGGGACTCACGTCCTCATGCGGACGGAAACTCACCAAGGCCTGAGTCGCTCTGCACTCAAGCGGATGATGCGCAAGCCGGTGCTGCGCGGTCTGTATGGAAGTCGTGCCAGCTTTCTGGCGATCGGTAGCAGGAATCGCGATTTCTATCGAACGCTGGGAATTCAGGCTGACAGGATCTTCGTCGTTCCTTATGCGGTGGACAACGCGTTCTTCCGAGACCGGGCACGGGAAGCGCGAACGCGGAGGCAGGAAGTTCGGCGCACGCATGGCCTACCGGAGGAAGCGTCGATCGTACTATTTGCATCCAAGCTCACTGAACGGAAGAAACCGGATCATCTTCTCGAGGCCTTCGCTGCGTTACTCCGCCGCCTGCCGGATGCGCATCTTGCGTTTGCCGGCTCGGGCGAGATGGAGATCATCCTCCGGCGCCGCGCAGCGTCGATGGGACTTCACTCAAAGGTCTCGTTTCTCGGATTCAGGAATCAATCAGAGCTTCCGGCGCTGTTCGCGGTGTCAGACGTGTTTGTGCTGCCGAGCGTGAATGAACCATGGGGGCTCGTGATTAACGAGGCGATGGCCGCGGGACTCCCGGTCGTCGTCAGCGCGGAGGTTGGCGCTGTGCCCGATCTCGTATTC
>JAWOIN010000121.1:0-45523 GCA_046484665.1 Gemmatimonadota bacterium | reverse complement strand
GCTCCTCGCGGGCCCCTCCGCCCTGATCGATCGCGCCTGGTCGTTCCGCAAGCGGCTCGGCGGCGGGATGCGGCAGGTCGGGATCCTCGCGGCAGCCGGGCTGTGGGCGCTCGACCACAACCTGGGCCGGATCGGGGAGGACCACGCCCGCGCCCGGCGGCTCGCCGAGGGGTGGGGCGCGATCGACGGGGTGCGGGTCGAGCCGCCCGACACGAACATCGTGATGGTGCACCTCGCCGCTCCGGGCGCGGACCCGGGGGCCGTGGCGCACCGGCTCGAGGCGGCCGGCGTCCGGGTGCTGCCGGCCGGCCCGGCGCGACTGAGGGCGGTCACGCACCTCGACGTGGACGACGCAGGGATCGAGCGGGCGATCGAGGCCCTCGGCGCGGCGCTGGCCTGACGTCGGTCTCCGGGCCGGGGCCCGCGGGGTTAGATTGCGTGGAGCATCGCGAGAAACCCGCAACCGGGAACATCACGCACCGGGAGAGGAGACACCGATGTCCGTCGCAAAGGTCACAGAGATCACCGCCAGCTCCGAGAAGAGCTTCGACGACGCCGTGAGGGTCGGAATCAAGCGGGCCTCGAAGACGCTGGACCAGATCCAGGGAGCCTGGGTCAGCGAGATGAAGGTCGTCGCGGACGGCGAGGAGATCGTCGAGTTTCGGGTGACCCTCAAGGTGACGTTCGTCCTCAAGGACTGATCCGGCCGACGCGCGGCCGGCCGGCGCCCGGGGCCCCGCGCTCCGGGCGCCTCGGGTCAGCCCCGCGCGGCCCGCCAGGCGAGCGCCACGCTCCGCACCCCGATCTCCGACTTCCGGGGCGGCAGCGACACCTCCTCGATCGCGGGGCCCTCCGCGCCCGAAGCGGCGCGCACCTCGTCGAGCGCCGCGGCGAGGCCCGTCTCCAGCTCCGCCATCTCCGCCCGGAGCTCCTCGATCGACCGTTCCGCCCGGACCACGTCGTCCCGCTGCTCCGCCGCGCGCCCCACCCGCCGCGCCGCCGTGGACGCACGCGTGCCCGAGCGGCGGCCGAGCAGCGCCCCGAGCAGGGTCGAGCCCACCGACACGGCGCCATCGAGCTTGCTCCGGTCGTACTGCGAGCGCTCGCGCTGGAGGCGGTCCTCCGCCCGCCGGATCCGGCCTTCGAGCGCGTCGACCCGACGTCCCCATGCCGCGCGCGTCTCCGTCACGGCCTCGTCGCGCGCCTCGCGGGCCCGGGCCTGCGCGCGGGCCCGGAACGTCCCCTCGCTCTCGCCCGGCTCGGAGACGAGGCCGAGCGTCGCGCAGCGCCACAGCCGGAGCGGACGGTCCCGGTGGAGGGCCGCCCTCAGCCCGGACTCCCAGCGCCGGCGCGCGGCCGCCGTCAGTGCCGCGGGGGGCGGCGCGACGAAGGGCCCCGGGACCGGCGGCTCGCGCACGGGGGCCGCGGCGCCGGGCGGGAGCTCCGTCGCGGCCTCCCACGGGCTCCGCGCGGAGCCCGCGCCGAGCGGAGCCAGCCACGCCACCTCCTGCCACAGGTCCACGCCGAGCGCGGCGCGGGCGTAGTGGAGGTCCGCCCGCCCCAGCAGGCAAGGCTCCCAGGCGACGCGGTCCGGGGACGAGCTCCCCTCCGCGACCGGGACGAGGAAGACCTCCGGGACGTCCGGCGGCAGCAGCGGTCGCGGTCCGGCCTCGGGAACCGGCTCCCGCGCGGCCGCCTCCGTTCCGGGCGGAACGCCGCCGGCCCGGGTCCGGGCGTCGTGCTCCGCGCCCGGCCGCGCTTCCGTGCCGCGCCGCGCTTCCGCGTCCGCGCCCTCCGGCTTCCCGCGCCCGCGTTCGTCCATCAGGCGGCGGATCTCGTCGCGGGAGAGAGGGCCGCGCAGGTAGGACAGCGCCCAGCGCGTCCGGATCCGCAGCGGGGACTCCTCGTGGACGTTGTTCACGAGGAAGGTCCGGCTCTCCAGTCCCGACAGGGCCCGGTCGAGCTCCCGGCGGTCGAGCCCGGGCCCGGCCGCCACCCCCTCGAGCCCGTCCAGCACCCGTTCCTTGTCCCGCCCCGTCTGCAGCCGCCCGAGGAACCAGGTGCCCGCGTTCCCGAGTCCCTTGTAGTCGAGGTCCACCGGGTTCTGCGTCGCGAGGACGACGCCGAGCCCGAACGCGCGGGCCTGCTTGAGCAGCGTGAGGAGCGGCGGCTTCGACGGCGGCATCCGGGTGGGGGGCACGAAGCCGACCGCCTCGTCGATGTAGAGGATCGCCTGGAGCGAGGTGGACCCGGGCCGGGACCGGACCCAGGCCAGCAGCTCGTTCAGGACGAGGGTGACGACGAACATCCGCTCCCGCTCGGAGAGGTGGCCGATCGACAGGGTCGAGATCCTCGGGCGGCCATCGGCCGTCCACAGGAGCCGCTCGACGTCCAGCGGATCCCCCTCCCGCCACGCCTCGAAGCCGGGCGCGGCGGCCACCTGGTTGAGCCGGGTCGCGAGCCCGAACCGGTCGCCGGCCGGGAAGAACGACTCGAGGCCCATCACCCCGAGCGTGGAGAACCCGGGCTCCTGGACGGAGCGGATCAGCGAGGCGAGGTCGAAGTCCCGTCCCTCGCGCCAGCCGTCGAGCAGAATCCGCGACAGGAGGATGTGCTCCCGGCTGCGGAGGGGGTCGGCGTCCTCGCCGATCAGCGCGAGGAGGCCGGAGACGGCGGAGGAGACGCGGTCGGCGAGCGCGTCCGCGTCGTCGCGGACGGCGGCGGCCGGGGCCGTGAACGAGCGGAGCACGGCCAGCGGGAGGCCATGCCGGGCTCCCGGCGTGTAGATGGGGAGGTCGACGGCGGCGCGGAGCCGCGCGATGCGCCCCCCGTCCTGCCCGGATTCCGCGAGGCCCGCCCGCCACAGCTCGGCCGTGCGGGCCGCGAGCTCGTCCGGGGAGATCTCCCGTCGGGCCGCCTCCGCCTCGTCCACCCAGGGGCGGAAGTCCGAAGGGGCGAGCCCGGGGAAGGTGAGCAGCAGGTTGCCGACGTCCCCCTTCGGGTCGATCGCGATCGCCGGGATCCCGTCGAGCGCGGCCTCCTCCAGGAGCGTGAGACAGAGCCCGGTCTTCCCGCTCCCCGTCATGCCCACGGCGACGGCGTGGGTCGTCAGGTCGCGCGCGTCGTACAGGTAGGGAGGGTGTCCCGGCGTCTCCACGAGGCGGCCGAGATAGAAGGAGCCGAGCCCCTCGATCGCCGCCGCCGGCACCGGCGGCGGGTTCGTCTCGCGCGGTCCTGCCATCCGTGTCCTCCCTGTGGGGTCCCGATGGGCCTCCGGACGTTGGCCCGGGCGCGCCGGGGGGGCAAGCCGGGCCCGATGTTACCGCCCGTCCGATGGGACTGCTTTTCCGACGGGACCGCCCATCCGACGGGACCGCCGCCCCGGAGGCGCCGACCGGCCGTGGCGTCGCCCGCGAGGGGGTCGCAGGTTGACGCCACGGGGTCCCGGAGAGCCGGGCGCCGCGGGCGAGGCGCCGGTCCGTTGAGCCCGCGTTGAGGCGTCGCCGCAGATTCCGTCCCGTCCCCGCGGCCGGCGCGGGGCGGACCCGAACAAATTGCGAAAGTCGGAGGGGGCCGGTATACTGCTCGCGTCGACACCCGAGCACGCATTCCGAGGACGAGAGCGATGACACTGGAGCTGAGCGAGGACCGCAGGAAGGCGCTGACCGTGGCGATCAACCAGATCGAGCGGCAGCACGGCAAGGGCGCGATCATGCGCCTTGGAGCCGACGGGGCGCGGGTGAAGATCGCGGCGATCCCGACGGGCGCCCTCTCTCTCGACCAGGCCACGGGGATCGGCGGGATCCCGCGCGGGCGGGTCACCGAGATCTTCGGACCGGAGTCGTCCGGGAAGACGACGCTCACCCTCCACGTGATCGCGAACGCCCAGCGGGAGGGCGGCGTGGCGGCGTTCGTCGACGCGGAGCACGCGCTCGACGTCCAGTACGCGGAGCGGCTCGGGGTGGACGTGGAGAACCTCCTCGTGTCGCAGCCCGACACCGGCGAGCAGGCGCTCGAGATCGCGGAGGTCCTCGTGCGCTCGGGCGCCCTCGACGTCGTGGTCATCGACTCCGTCGCCGCCCTCGTTCCGCGCGCGGAGATCGAGGGGGAGATGGGGGACTCGCACGTCGGTCTCCAGGCCCGGCTGATGTCCCAGGCCCTGCGCAAGCTGACGGGGGCGATCGGCCGCTCCCGCGCCGCCGTGATCTTCACGAACCAGATCCGCGAGAAGATCGGCGTGATGTTCGGGAACCCCGAGACGACGAGCGGCGGCCGGGCCCTCAAGTTCTACGCCTCGCTCCGTCTCGACATCCGGCGCATCGCTTCGATCAAGGAGGGGAACGAGCAGGTCGGCAACCGGACTCGCGTGAAGGTGGTCAAGAACAAGTGCGCGCCCCCGTTCCGGCAGGCGGAGTTCGACATCATGTTCAACGAGGGGATCAGCCGCTCGGGCGTCCTCGTCGACCTCGGCGAGGAGAACGGGATCGTGAACAGGTCCGGCGCCTGGTACTCCTACGGCGACGATGTCCGGCTCGGGCAGGGGCGGGAGAACGCGAAGGCGTTCCTGCGCGAGAACCCGGACGTGGCGGACGAGATCGAGCGCAAGCTCCGCTCCGCGCTCGGGATCTCCTCCGAGGCGGCCGGGTCCGCCGAGGACGGCGCCGGGGACGATCCGGCCGAAGGCTGAAGGCCCTCCGGAGGGGCGCGCCCGTCACCCCTCCGCCGGACCCTCCGCTCCCCGCCCGTGCCCCGCGTCACCCGCCTCGAGCGGACCGACCGTTCCGGCGTTCTCGTCCACCTGGACGGCGCGCCGTTCCGCCACATCCCCGAGAGCGTCGCCGTCGCCCGCGCCCTGCGGGTGGACGACGTGCTCGCGCCGGGCGAGGTCGATGCGCTCGCGGCGGAGGCGGACCGGGTCGAGGCGCTCGACGCGGCGCTCCGCTTCCTGTCGTGGCGCCCGCGCAGCCGCGCCGAGCTCGCCCGGCACCTGCGGGACCGGGCCCACCCGGGTCCGGCCGCGGAGGCGGCGCTCCGCCGCTGCGAGGAGCTCGGCTACGTGGATGACCGCGCCTTCGCGCTCGCCTTCGTCCGGGACCGGCTCCGGCTCCGGCCCCGCGGGCGGGCCCGGCTGCTCGCCGAGCTGTTCGCCCGCGGCGTCGACGCGGCCGACGCCGAGTCGGCGATCGAGCGGGCCTTCGCCGAGTCGGGGAGCTCCGAGCCGGAGCTCCTTCGCCGGCTCGCGACGCGGCGGGCCCGGGGCCTGGCCGGGCTCGACCCGGAGACGGCGCGCCGGCGGCTGGCCGGCTACCTGATGCGGCGGGGGTTCCCCGGGTCCGAGGTCCGCGCGGTGGTGGACGAGATCCTGGACTCCGATTGAACCGTCCCGTCGGGAGCGCCATATTGAAGGTTTGGCTCGCCCCGACCGGGAAAGGGATTCGGAAGGCCGGATGAGATCATACGAGATCCGCTCGCGCTTCATGGAGTACTTCGAGCGGCAGGGACACCTGTACCTGCCCAGCGGTCCCCTCGTGCCCGAGGACGACCCCACCCTGCTGTTCACGAACGCGGGGATGGTCCAGTTCAAGGGCGTGTTCACGGGGGAGCGGGAGCGCCCGGCCGCGCGCGCCGTGACGTCGCAGAAGTGCCTCCGGGTCAGCGGCAAGCACAACGACCTCGAGGAGGTCGGGCGGACCGCCCGGCACCACACGTTCTTCGAGATGCTCGGCAACTTCTCGTTCGGGGACTACTTCAAGCGGGAGGCGATCTCGTTCGCCTGGGAGTGGGTGACCGGGGAGCTTGGCCTTGAGCCGGACCGCCTGTGGGCCACGGTGCACCACTCCGACGACGAGGCGGCGCGGTTGTGGACGGAGCTGACGGCGATCCCCTCCGCGCGCGTGCTCCGGCTCGGTGACCGCGACAACTTCTGGCAGATGGGCGAGACGGGCCCGTGCGGCCCCTGCTCGGAGATCCACTACGACCTCCGACCCGACTCGGAACGCGGAGGGGGCCTCGACGCGGAGCGGCTCCTCGCGCTGGGCGAGGCGGACCAGTTCATGGAGATCTGGAACCTGGTCTTCATGCAGTTCGAGCGGACCCCCGAGGGCGACCGGCCGCTCCCGGAGCCGTCGATCGACACCGGCGCCGGCCTCGAGCGGATCGCGGCGATCCTCCAGGGCACCCGCACGAACTACCACACGGACCTCTTCCTCCCGATCATCGAGGCGGCGGAGGAGGTCGTCGGGCGGGCGTACCCGCGCGGCCCGGAGAGCTGGGAGGACGGGTTGCCGTTCCGTGTCCTCGCGGACCACGCCCGGGCCGTCGCGTTCATGCTCGCCGACGGCGTCTTCCCGTCCAACGAGGGCCGGGGCTACGTGCTGCGCCGGATCCTGCGCCGGGCCGGACGCTACGCCTGGCTGCTCGGTCGCCGGGAGCCCACCCTCGACCGCCTGGTGGGCGTCGTGTCGGACCTGATGTCCGACGTCTACCCGGAGCTCGCCGCCCGGCGGGAGCACCTCGTCCGGACCACCCGCGCCGAGGAGGAGCGGTTCCTGTCGACGATCGACGCCGGCATGGACCGGTTCGAGGAGGTGGCGCCGTCGGGCGGGAGCGGGACGATCCCGGGCCGGGAGGCGTTCAAGCTGTACGACACGTTCGGGTTTCCGCTCGACCTCACGGAGCTGATGGCGACCGAGCGCGGCTACGCGGTGGACCGGCCGGGCTTCGACCGCGCGCTCGAGGCCCAGCGTCGCCGGTCGCGGGAAGGCGCGCCCGCCGCGGGCGGCGTGCTAGGGGCCGGCGCGGCCGGTCTCACCGAGGAGGCCCTCCGGCTCGCGCGCGGCACGTCCGCCGAGGCGGAGCAGAGCTTCGTGGGCTACGAGCGCCTGCGGGTGGAGACGCCGGTGCTCGCGTTCGACCGGCTCGACGGGGCCCGGGCGTTCGTGCTCGCCGAGAACCCGTTCTACGTCGAGGCGGGGGGACAGGTCAGCGACAGCGGCTGGCTCCGGGGCGACGACTGGGAGATCGAGGTGGAGTCCGTGCTCCGGAACGAACGGGACCAGGCCGTGGTCGTCGGCGCGCTGACCCGCGGCGCGCTGGAGCAGCCGCCGGAGCGGGTGACGGCCGTGGTGGCCGAGCAGCTCCGTCGCGACACGGAGCGGAACCACACGGCGACCCACCTCCTGCACGCCGCGCTCCGGGGCGTGCTCGGCGAGCACGTCCACCAGGCCGGCTCGCTCGTGGCGCCCGACCGCCTGCGCTTCGACTTCAGCCACCACGGGCCGCTCACGGCGGACGAGCGGCGTGCCATCGAGCGTCGCGTCAACGAGGCGATCTGGGAGAACGTGCCGCTCGAGATCGGGCACCGGCCGTATCGCGAGGCGCTCGCCGACGGGGCGATGGCGCTGTTCGGCGAGAAGTACGGCGACCTCGTCCGCACCGTGCGCGTGCCCGGGGTGAGCCTCGAGCTGTGCGGCGGCTGCCACGTGCGCACGACGGGCCAGATCGGGCTGTTCCGGATCGTCTCCGAGACGGGCGTCGCCGCGGGCATCCGTCGGATCGAGGCGGTCACGGGCCCCAGGGCGTACGCGCGGGTGATCGAGGCCGAGGGGGTGCTCGGGGCGCTCGCCGAGCGCCTGCGGACGGCGACGTCCGATCTGCCCCGCCGGCTCGACGCCCTGCTGGAGGAGATGGAGGTCCTCGAGGAACGGCTGGCCGAGCGGCGGGGCGCCGAATCGGCGGACCTCGTCCGGGACCTCGTCGGGACCGGGGAGGGGCTGGGCGAGGGCGGCCGCCTCGTGGTCGGCGCCACGGCGCTGCCCGCCGGCGCGGACGTGGCCGCGTTCGGAGACCTGCTCCGCGAGCGGATCGGCTCGGGGGCGGCGGTCATCCACGTGCGGGTCGGGGAAGAGAAGGAGGCGATTCTCGCCGTCGTGACCGACGACTGGATCGCCCGCGGGATGCGGGCCGGGGACCTCGTGAAGACGGCCAGCCGGGCGACGGGATCGGGCGGCGGCGGACGGCCGCACCTCGCGCAGGGAGGGGTGGGCGATCCGTCCCGCGTCGAGGAGGCGCTCGCCGCGGCGGCCGCGCGGGCCCGCGAGGTCGCGGGGAGCTCGGCTTCCGGATGACCGCCGTGCGGGAAGCGGAGCAGTGGCTCGAGTCCCGGCTCCGGGGAGCGCCCCCGGAGCTCGCGGCCGAGGTGCGCGCGCTGCTGTTCGGGACGGCGGAGCGGGGGCCGGTCGAAGAACTCGGCGGGGGTCCGGTCGCCGACCTGCTCGCGGCGGCGGGACTGGCGGGCCTCGACGAGGTCGCCGCGGCGCCCGGCGGCCGGGAGTCGGCGCTGCGGCTTCTCGCGGCCGACGCGGCGCTCACCTGCGCCTTCGAGGCGGCGGCCGGCGCCGGAGGCGACGTGGCCCGGCTGTGCGCGGCCGTCGGACCGTCGGGCGCGCTCGGAAGGCGGCTCGCGGCGTCGACGCCCGCCCGCGGGGACGGGACGTGAGCGCCCCGGCCGGCTCCGGGTCGATCGCGCCCCTGACGGAGCTCCACTGCCACCTCGTGCCGGCGGTGGACGACGGCGCCCGTAGCGTCGACGAGGCGCTCTCGTGGCTGCGCGCGTTCCGGGACGACGGGATCACGCGGGTGGTCACGACGCCGCACCTCTCCGCGAGCGACGCGCGGGGCCGCTGGCGCGAGCGGATCGAGGAGCGGTTCGCCGAGCTCGCCGACGCGGCCGCGGCGATCGAGGGGCTCGTGCTGTCGCTCTCGTACGAGATCCGGATCGACGAGCCCGAGGCCGAGCTGGCCGACCCGGCGCTCGGACTCGGCGGCGGCGCGCTCCTGGTCGAGTTTCCCCAGCTGATGCTCCCCGCGTTTCCCGACCGCATGCTGGAGAGCGTGGCGTCGCAGGGTTGGAGGCCCGTCCTCGCGCACCCCGAGCGGTACACGGGCATCGGGGGCTCCTACGCGTGGATTCCCCGTCTCCGGGAGGCCGGGGTCGTGATGTGCGTCAACGCGGGGAGCCCGTGGGGGGAGCACGGGCCGGAGGCGGAGAGGGTGTCCCGTCGCATGCTGGCCGAGGGGCACACCGACTGCTTCGCGTCCGACCACCACGGCCGCGAGGGGCGCTCGACCTCGCTGCGGGAGGTCCACGACCGGCTCGCGAGGGCGGGCTTCCCGGAGGCGGCGGGTCTGCTCACCGCGGCGAACCCCGCCTCGATTCTGGGCGGCGCGCCCTGCGAGCCCGTGCCGCCGGTGGACCTCGCCTCGGGGCTGGTCCGCCGTCTCCGGCGCATGGTGAAGGGAGGCGACGCATGACGGACGGAGAGGCGGGACGGGCCGTCCGCGCCCACCTCGAGGGTCTCGCGGCGACGGCGCGCGACTCGGCGGAGGCGCTGGCCACTTCGGCCGACGCGTACGCGCGCCGGGTGATCGCGACGCTGGAGCGCGGCGGGAAGCTGATGTTCGCCGGGAACGGAGGCAGCGCGGCGACGGCGGAGCACGCGGCCACGGAGTACGTGGTCCGCTTCCGCCGGGAGCGGAGGGCGCTCCCGGCGATCGCGCTGACCGCCGGCAGCGCCCAGCTGACGGCGATCGCGAACGACTTCGGATACGAGCGGGCGTTCGCCCGCGCGCTCGAGGCCTGGGGCCGACCCGGCGATCTGCTCGTGCTGCACTCGACCTCGGGCGAGTCGGCGAACCTGCTCGCGGCGGCCCGCGCGGCGAAGGGACTGGGAGTCGGGGCGGTGGGGATGCTCGGCGAGACGGGCGGATCCCTCCGCGAGCTGGTGGAGATCGCGCTCCTCGTGCCCTCGCGGGACCCCGCCCGCATCCAGGAGATCCACCTCGCGGTCGAGCACGCGGTGGCCGAGCTCGTCGACGCGCGGTTCGCGGCATCCGGGCCTGGCCGGGAGGAGACGTGAGCGCCGCCGCGGACCGGGTCCGGGCCGGGGGCCTGCCGGGGCTCGAGGGGCGCGCGGCGCTCGTGACCGGGGGCTCGCGCGGCATCGGACGGGCCGTGGCGGTCCTGCTCGGACGGGGCGGCGCCCGCGTGGGGGTGGCGTTCCGCTCCCGCCGCGAGGCGGCGGAGGAGACGCTCCGTCTCGTCCGCGAGGCGGGCGGGCCGGACCCGTGGTCGTTCGCGGCCGACGTCGCGCTGCCCGGGGACGTGGAGGCGCTGTTCGGGGAGGCGGACCGGCGGTTCGGCGGCCGGCTCGACGTGTTCGTGGGGAACGCGGGGATCTGGAACGGCGAGGATCTCCCGATCGACCGCCTCGAGCCGGCCGCGTGGCGGGAGATGATCGAGACGAACCTCACCTCCGCCTACCTCACGACCCGGGCGGCCGCGGCCCGGATGGGGGAGGGAGGTCGGATCGTCCTCGTCTCCTCCACCGCCGGCCAGCGAGGCGAGGCGGGGCACAGCCACTACGCGGCGAGCAAGGGGGCCGTGCAGGCGTTCGTGAAGTCCCTGGCCGTCGAGCTCGGGCCCCGCGGGATCACCGTGAACGCCGTCGCCCCGGGCTGGGTCGACACCGACATGACGGCGGATGCGCTCGGGGCGGCCGAGCGCCCGGGGATCGAGCGGGAGATCCCGGTGCGGCGGATCGCGACGCCCGAGGACGTGGCCGGGCCCGTCGTCTTCCTCGCCAGCCCGCTGGCGCGGCACGTGAACGGCGAGGTGCTGAACGTGAACGGCGGGAGCGTGCTCTGCGGGTGAGGAGGCCGTCGTGAGCGACCGCGCCGACGCCGGCCGGGTGCCGGGGTTCCACCCCCCGGAGGGCTTTCTCGCCGTGTGCCGGGTGCTCGAGACGGCCGGGTTCGAGGCGTGGGGCGTGGGCGGCGCGATCCGCGACGCGATCCTCGGCCACGACCGGGCGGACTGGGACCTCGCGACGGGCGCGCCGCCGGAGCGGGTCCGCTCCCTGTTCCGGCGGACCGTTCCGCTCGGACTCGAGCACGGCACGGTGGGGGTGATCGCGCCCGACGGCGCGATGTACGAGGTCACGACCTTCCGCCGGGACGTGGAGACGGACGGGCGACACGCCGTGGTCGCGTTCGCGGACACCGTGGAGGAAGACCTCTCGCGCCGCGACTTCACGATCAACGCGCTCGCCTGGCGACCCGCGACCGGCGAGCTCCGGGACCCGTACGGCGGCCGGGCGGACCTCGACCGTCGCCTCCTGCGCGCGGTCGGCGACCCCGCCGCGCGGTTCGCCGAGGACTACCTCCGCGTCCTCAGGGGGCTCCGGTTCGCCGGCCGCTTCACGCTCGCGATCGAGCCGGCGACCCGCTCCGCGCTCGAGCGCGCCGTGCCGGGGCTGCGCAGGCTCTCCGCCGAGCGGGTGCGCGAGGAGCTCGTGAAGACGCTGTCGGGCCCGGGAGCGGGCGAGACCCTCCAGCTCTACGCGGACACCGGCGCGCTCGAGGTCCGCTACCCCGACCTGGCCGCCGTCGCCGCCCGGGACCCGCGCTGGCAGGAGACGGTCGCCGCGGTGGACGCGATCGGCCCGCACCGGCCGCTGCTCCGCCTGGTCCGCTGGCTGCTCGCGCTTCCCCGCGACGAGCGCGTCGCGGACTCCGGCGATGAGACGGAGGACGCGGGAGGCGTGACGGTCGAGCGGATCCTGCGTGAGCTCAAGTTCCCGAACGCGGAGATCCGCCGTGTCCGGCATCTCTGGTCCCATTACCTGCCGCTGGTTCACCCGGCGGACTCCTCCGCGCGGATCCGGGAGTGGCTGAGCGAGGTCGGCCCGGAGAACGCCCGCGACCTGTTCCGGCTCCACTTCGCGGCCGCCCGGGCGCGGGGCGCCGGGGAGTCCGAGCGCCTGCTCGTGCACGCGTGGCGCCGGGTGCACGACGAGCTGGTGGCCGGGGCGCCGATCTCCCTCTCGGAGCTCGCGGTGAACGGCGACGACCTGCTCGCGCTCGGCCTGCCGCGCGGACCCCTGGTCGGCCTGATGCTCGAGGAGCTCCACGCGCAGGTGCTGGAGGATCCGGGCCGCAACGAACGCGAGGTCCTGCTCGCCGAGGCGCGCGAGCTGATCGAGCTCGGCGCGCTGGACGGGCTCGGGGAGGAGCGGCCGGATGAGCCCTGACGCCCCGAGTCTGTTCGGACCCGACGCGGGCCGGTCGCGGCCGGATCCGCTCGCGCCGGCGGAGGGCGCGCCGCTCGCGGCCCGCATGCGGCCGCGGTCGCTCGACGAGTTCGTCGGCCAGGAGCGGCTGGTGGGCCCCGGCGCCCCGCTCCGCGAGCTGATCGAGAAGGACCGGGTCCCGAGCCTCATCCTCTGGGGGCCGCCGGGGTGCGGGAAGACGACGCTGGCGGCGATCCTCGCCCGGACGACGGGGGCGCGGTTCGAGCCGTTCAGCGCGGTCACCGAGGGGATCCCCCGGGTCCGCGAGCTGATCGAGCAGGCGGCCGAGCGAAAGCGCGCCGGGGGGCCGGACACGATCCTGTTCGTGGACGAGATCCACCGCTTCAACCGGGCACAGCAGGACGCGCTGCTCCCGCACGTCGAGCGCGGGACGATCGTCCTGATCGGCGCGACGACGGAGAACCCCTCGTTCGAGGTCGTCGGCCCGCTGCTCAGCCGCACCCGGGTCTTCGTTCTGGAGCCGCTCTCCCCGGATGCGGTGGCCGCTCT
Source organism: Gemmatimonadota bacterium (assembly GCA_046484665.1). Classification (GTDB taxonomy): domain Bacteria; phylum Gemmatimonadota; class Gemmatimonadetes; order Palauibacterales; family Palauibacteraceae; genus Carthagonibacter. Next base: position 32,885 of record JAWOIN010000121.1, on the reverse strand, counting down.
GCTCGGACGGGCGCTCGAGGACGAGGAGCGCGGGCTGGGAGGGCGCGGGCTGTCCGTGGACGACGAGGCGCTGCGCAAGCTCGCCGCGACGGTGGACGGGGACGCGCGGCGGGCGCTCAACGCCCTCGAGACGGCGGCGGAGCTGGCCGGTCCCGGGGGCCGGATCGGGACGTCCGAGGTGGAGCGGGGGCTCCAGCGCCGCTTCCCGCGCTACGACAAGGCCGGCGAGGAGCACTACAACCTGATCTCCGCCCTCCACAAGGCGGTCCGCGGCTCGGACCCGGACGGCGCCCTCTACTGGCTCGCCCGCATGCTCGAGGCCGGCGAAGACCCTCTGTTCCTCGCGCGCCGGCTCGTCCGCATGGCCGTGGAGGACGTCGGCCTCGCCGACCCGACCGCGCTCCGGCTGGCCGTGGCGGCGAAGGACGCGTACCACTTTCTCGGGTCGCCCGAGGGGGATCTCGCGCTGGCCGAGGCGACGCTCTACCTGTGCGTGGCGCCGAAGTCGAACCGGGTCTACACCGCGTTCTCCGCCGCGCTCGAGGCCGCCCGCGAGACGCCGGCCGAGCCGGTTCCGCTCCACGTCCGGAACGCCCCCACCCGGCTGATGCGGGAGATCGGGTACGGGGCGGGGTACGAATACGACCACGACTGGAGCGAGGGGGTGGCGCCGCAGCAGTATCTTCCGGGGACGCTCGCCGGCCGGCGCTTCTACCGTCCGGGGGACCGGGGGGTGGAGGCGCGGATCGCCGGGAGGCTCAAGGAGATCGAGGCGGCGCGCCGGCGGGCCGCGGAGGCGGCCGCGCGGACGCGGGACGAGGAGGAAGGACGCGAAACGGAATGATCGAGCTCGAGCCGCCCGTCGAGCGGGCGATGCTGGTCGGCGCTCCGCGGCCGGACGAGCCGCAGGCGCTCGTGGACGAGCACCTCGAGGAGCTCGCGCGGCTCGCCGACACGGCGGGCGCCGAGGTCGTCGGGACGCTGGTGCAGCGCCTCTCCTCTCCGCACCCGGCGCTCTACATCGGACAGGGCAAGGCGGACCAGCTCCGGGAGACCGCCGTGGCGAAGGGGGCCACGCTCATCCTGTTCGACGAGGACCTGACGCCGGCCCAGGGCGCGGCTCTCGAGAAGCGGCTCGGGCTCCGGGTGATGGACCGCACGGAGCTCATCCTCGACATCTTCGCGCTCCGCGCCCGCACGGCGGAGGCCCGCCTCCAGGTCGAGCTCGCCCAGCTCCAGTACCTGCGGCCGCGGCTCAAGCGGATGTGGACGCACCTGTCGCGGCTCGAGGGAGGAATCGGGATGCGCGGACCGGGCGAGACGCAGATCGAGACGGACCGCCGGATGATCGACCGGCGGATCTCCCGCCTCGGCAGCGACCTCGACCACATCGGGCGATCCCGCGGCACCCGCCGCAAGGGCCGGGATGACGAGTTCCGGGTCGCCCTGGTCGGCTACACGAACGCCGGGAAGTCGTCCGTCCTGCGGGCGCTGTCGGGGAGCGACCTGTTCGTCGAGGACCGCCTGTTCGCGACCCTCGACTCCGCGACCCGCGCCGTCGAGCTCGGCGACGGGTACCGCGCGCTGATCACCGACACCGTCGGCTTCATCCGCAAGCTCCCGCACGGGCTCGTCGCCTCGTTCCGGGCCACGCTTGAGGAGGTCGCGGAGGCGGACCTTCTCGTGCACGTGATCGACGCCTCCGCCCCCGGCTGGGAGCACCAGCTCGAGGCCGTGGACGAGGTGCTGCACGAGATCGGGGCCGCGGGCCACCCGACGCTGCTCGGATTCCACAAGGTGGACCAGCTGACGCACGGCGAGGAGGACGCGCTGCGACGGCGGGCCGCGGAGCTGTTCGGGCCGCACGTGTTCACCTCGGTCCGCGAACCGGACGGCCTCGAGCCGCTGCGCGCGGCGCTCCGGTCCCGCGTCCGCGCGAAGCGGCCGACGGTCGAGATCGCCGTTCCGGTGACCGACGGTCGGACGCTCGCGGAGGCGTACCGCGAGGCGGAGGTGCTGGGCCGCCGCGAGAACGGGTCGGAGGTCGTCCTCACCGCCCGGGCGCCGGTCGCCCTGATCGGCCGCTGGCGGACGATTCCGGGGGTGCGGGTCACCGAGCGCGACGCCGCCTGAGTCGGCATCGCCCGCAGGTCCCGGGCGCCGTGGCGCGGCCGGGGCCTGGCCCGGGGACTCCCTCGCCGGCCGGCGCCGTCGGGCCTACGTTCCTGACCACACGAGGACCGGAAGCGCGGGAGCCCGCTCATGCGGCTGTTCATCAACGTCGACCACGTGGCCACCGTCCGGCAGGCCCGCAGGACGGACGAGCCGGACCCCGTGCGGGCGGCCGTGCTCGCGGAGCTCGGGGGGGCGGACGGCGTCACCGTCCATCTGCGGGAGGACCGTCGCCACATCCAGGACCGGGACGTCGAGCTCCTGATGCGGACCGTGCGGACCGGGGTGAACCTCGAGCTCGCCGCCTCGGGGCCGATCGTCGAGCTCGCCCTCGCGTGGAATCCGGCCCAGGTCACGCTCGTCCCGGAGCGACGGGAGGAGATCACGACCGAGGGCGGCCTCGATCTGTCCCGGACGGGGCGCGAGCGGCTCGCGCCGACGCTCGAGCGCTTCCGGGCGGCGGAGATCCGGACGTCCCTGTTCGTCGGTCCCGACCTCGAGGCGATCCGCGCCTCCGCGGAGCTGGGCGCCGAAGCGGTGGAGCTGCACACGGGGGGGTACGCGAACGCCCGCCGGCCGCCGGAGGTCGCCGTTCAGCTCGACCGGCTGCGGGCGGCGGCGGCGCTCGGCCGTGAGCTCGGCCTCGCGGTCCACGCCGGCCACGGGCTCACCTACGAGAACGTGGCGCCGGTCGCGGCGGTGCCGGAGTGCGAGGAGCTGAACATCGGGCACTCCGTGGTGAGCCGCGCGATCCTGGTCGGGATCGAGCGGTCGGTGCGCGAGATGAAGGAGCTCGTGCTCCGGGCCCGATCGGCCTGAGCCGCGCCCCGCAGATGCGCGGCCACCGCGGCAAGACGGTCGTCGGCCTGCTGATCACGGTCGCCCTCCTCGCGTGGGTGCTGCGGGACGTGTCGCCGGCCGAGATCGCGAGTGAGCTGCGCGAGGCGCGGGTCGACTGGCTGCTGCTCGCCGTCGCCCTCGCCACCTTCAGCTTCGTGCTTCGGGCGTGGAGATGGCGCGTCCTCCTCGAGCCCTCCCATCCCGGGACGGAGCTCGGGACGCGGTTCGGCGCCGTCTGCATCGGGTTCGCGGTCAACAACCTCCTCCCGGCGCGGCTCGGCGAGTTCACGCGCGCCTACGTCTTCGCGCGCTCCGCGGAGGTGCCGCTCAGCGCCTCGATCGCGTCGCTCGTGGTGGAACGGATCCTCGACGGCGTCGTGCTCGCGATCCTCCTGTTCGCGACGATCTCGCTGCCGGGCTTCCCGCTCGGCGAGGGGACGGGGGCCGAGCTCATCCGGCGCACCGCGAACGTCGGCGCGGTCGCGTTCGGGCTCGGCCTCGCGTTCCTGTGGGTGGCCGCCCGCAGCCCGGCGGGGGCCGCACGGGCCTTCGACCGGACCCTGGGCCGCGTCCTTCCCGAGAGGATTGGAGCGAAGGCGAGCCCGATCGTGCGCGCCTTCGCGGACGGGCTCGGGGCGATGCGGCGGCCGACGAGCTTCCTCCTCGCGCTCGCCTGGAGCTTCGTCGTGTGGCTGGACGTCGGCCTCTCGATCTGGGCGGGCCTGGTGGCGTTCGGGATCACCGCGCCGGGCGTGACGGGCGCGCTGTTCCTCCAGTCGATGATCGCGTTCGCGGTCGCGGCGCCCTCGAGCCCCGGCTTCTTCGGCGTGTTCGAGGCTGCGGCCCGGCTGGGCCTCGGCCTGTGGGACATCCCGGCCGCGACCGTGGTGAGCTTCGCGACGAGCTACCACATCCTCACCTTCATCCCGGTCACCCTGCTCGGGCTGTGGTTCCTCCGCCGACTCGGTCTGTCCCTCGGCGAGGTGGAGCGGCGCGACGAGTTCGTGGAGGCGGCCGACGATGCCGCGACGGGAGGACGGGCGTGAGCGGGGCCGCCGTGGGCCGCCGGTCGCTCGAGGCCCACGCGAAGCTGAACCTCCGCCTGCGCGTCCTCGCCCGCGAGGAGAGCGGGTATCACGGGATCGAGACGCTGTTCCTGAGGCTCGAGCTCGCGGACCGGGTGGAGGTCGAGCCGGGTCCCCGCGGGATCCTGCTCGAGCTCGAGGGCGACGAGCGGGTGCCGGCCGGGCCGGCGAACCTCTGCGTGCGGGCGGCGCGGGCGCTGTTCGACGCGGCGGGCGTGGAGCCGGCCGTGCGGATCCGGCTCGAGAAGCGGATCCCGGCCGAGGCCGGGCTGGGGGGCGGGAGCGCGGACGCCGCGGCGGTCCTCGCCGCGCTCGGCGGCTGGCCCGAGCTCGCCGCCCTGGCCGGTCCGCTGCCCGCGGTCGCGGCGCGGGTCGGCAGCGACGTCCCGTTCGGCCTGTCGCCGAAGCCGCTCGCGCTCGCCTGGGAGCGTGGCCGACGGCTCCTGCCGCTCGATCCGCCCCCGTCCCGACCCGTTCTCGTGGCGGTCCCGCCGTTCGGGATCGCCACGGCCGACGCCTACCGCTGGCTGGCCGACGACCGCTCCGGGGACCTGACGGCGGATGCCGGGGCGGAGGAGGGGATCGTCCTCCCCGAGCCGGCGGAGCTCCGTCGCTGGGAGACGCTGGAGCGGCTCGCGCGCAACGACCTCGAGCGGCCCGTGTTCCGGCGGCACCCCGAGCTGGCGCGGCTGCGCGACGCGCTCCGGGCGTCCGGCGCCCGGCCGGCGCTGCTCTGCGGGAGCGGCTCGAGCGTCGCCGGGATGTTCCGGGAGGAGGGGGAGCGGGACGAGGCGGCGCGCCGGCTGGAGCGGGACGCGGGGGTGAGGGCGATCCGGACCCGCACGATCGGCCCCGTCGCCGGTTGACGGCCGCCGGGCGGACCGCTCAAGTTCGCGAAGCCGGACACGGACGCCCGGGCGGGTTCTCTCTGGCCCCTCGTCTAATGGCAAGACCCCGGCCTTTGGAGCCGGTAATCCAGGTTCGAATCCTGGGGGGCCAGCATCCGGCGCGTCACCGGCCCCGCGGGCCGGCTTCCGGCGGCTCTCCCGGCTCCGGCAGGGTTCCCGGGCCCGATGTCTCCCCGTCCATCTCCTCCAGCGGCGATGCGCCGTCCGACATCCGTCCGGGAAGGCGGAGCCGCCACCGGGCGAGCGCGTCGGGAGCGCTTCCCGCCACGCACCGGGCCGCTGAGGTGCGGCGCGAGGACCTCCTGCGTCACGGGTTCTCCCGACCGCCGCGGGGCGGAGCCGCCGCCGTCGCCCCGCCGACCCAGGCGGTGGCGAGCACGTGCGCCGCCGTGATCGGCGGAGGCAGGCGGAAGCCTTCCGCGGCGCGCCAGCGCGCGAGACCGGCGCGCACCTCGTCCCGCGTGAACCAGCGCGCCTCCTCCACCTCCGCCGGGTCGATCCGGATCTCGTCGCTCGCCGCCTCGGCGAGACAGCCGATCATCAGCTGGGAGGGGAAGGGCCACGGCTGCGACGCGTGGTACCTGACGGCGCCGACCCGGACTCCCGACTCCTCCTCGAGCTCGCGCCGCACCGCCTCCTCCACCGACTCCCCCGGCTCCACGTAGCCGGCCAGGCACGAGAACAGGCCGGGAGGGAAGGGCGGATCCCGGACGGAGCGGCCGAGCAGGGCCCGGTCGCCCCTGTGGACGAGCATGATCACCACCGGATCCGTACGGGGGAAGTGCGAGGCGCCGCACCCCTCCTCCGCGCACCGTCGCGCGTAGCCGCCCTCCCGGGAGGTCGTTCGCCCGCCGCAGCGCGCGCAGCGGGGGTGCGCCGCGTGCCAGGCGAGCAGCGAGCGGGCCTGCGCGAGGATCGCGGTCTCCTCCGGCGGCAGCCGCATCGCCGAGCCCCGCGCGTCCGCGAAGCGAGCCGGCCCCACGCCCGCTCCGAGCGCGGGGTCGTCGGCCCCGTCTCCTCCGGGGACGCACATCGCGAAGCGGGCCGCTCCCCCCGGCTCGAGACCGAGGAGAAGCGGCTCGTCACCGGAGGCCGTCTCGCGATCCAGCGCCTTGCTCGCCGGCTGCTCCGCCCCGGGCCGGGCGAGGTTCTCCGCCACGAGCGGCGCGAGCTCCTCCGCCCTGAGCCACGCCAGGCGGAGCTCCTCCCCGGCACCCGCGACGAGCGGCCGGAGCTCCCGGAAGGCGAGGAAGCGGCTGGACGGGTCGGCCAGTCGCGCCGCGAGCCACGACGGGTCGCGCCGTTTCGACGCGGCACGGTCGAGGGGGCTTCCGGTGAAGGTTTGCGGCGCATCCATGTCCCGATAATATGCGCCCGACCGCCGGCCGGAGAGACGGCCGCCCAGGGAAGTTCCGACAGGGAGCCCGCGTTCCGATGAACCGACTCGCCGGCGAGAAGAGCCCGTACCTGCTGCAGCACGCCGGCAACCCGGTCGACTGGCACCCCTGGGGGGAGGAGGCGTTCGCCCGCGCCCGGCGGGAGGACCGCCCGATCTTCCTGTCGATCGGGTACTCCACGTGTCACTGGTGTCACGTGATGGAGCGGGAGTCGTTCGAGGACCCGGAGACCGCGCGGATCCTGAACGCCGCGTTCGTCTGCGTGAAGGTCGACCGGGAGGAGCGACCGGACGTGGACTCGGTCTACATGACCGTGTGCCAGATGATGACCGGGCACGGCGGCTGGCCGCTGACGATCGTGATGACGCCCGGGCTCGAGCCGTTCTTCGCCGCCACCTACGTCCCGCGCCAGAGCCGCGGGGGACGGATCGGCCTCGTCGACCTCGTGCCGCGGATCCGGTCGCTGTGGGAGGAGCGGCGGGGCGACGTGCTCCGCTCCGCGGCCGGGATCCGCGAGGCCCTGACGAAGGCCACCGCCCTCCCCTTGGGAAGAGAGCCGGGTCTCGAGGAGATGGAGGCGGCGTACCGCTCGCTCCGCGCCCGATTCGACCCCCTCCGGGGCGGGTTCGGGAGCGCTCCGAAGTTCCCCTCGCCGCACAACCTCCTGTTCCTGCTCCGTCACGCGGAGCGCACCGGCGACGCGGCGGCGAGGGAGATGGTCGACCTCACGCTCCGCCGGATGCGGGCCGGCGGGATCTTCGACCAGCTCGGGTCCGGCTTCCACCGTTACTCCACCGACTCGCGCTGGCTGCTCCCGCACTTCGAGAAGATGCTGTACGACCAGGCGCTGATCGCGCTCGCCTGCGCCGAGGCGTCCGCGGCGCTGGGGGCCCCGGAGCACGGGCGGACGGCGAGGGAGATCCTGTCCTACGTCCTCCGTGACCTCCGGGACCCGGCGGGCGGGCTGCGCTCCGCCGAGGACGCCGACAGCGAAGGGGAGGAGGGCCTCTTCTACGTGTGGACCGAGGAGCAGCTGCGCCGGGTCCTCGATGAGCAGGACCTGGCGCTGGCGGCGTCGTACTTCGGGGTGGAGCGGGCCGGCAACTTCGCCGACGAGGCGACCGGGCGCCGGACGGGCGCCAACGTGCTCCACGTCACGGGGACGCCGGCCGAGGCCGCCGTCCGGGTCGGACAGGAGCCGGGGACCGCGGCCGCGCGGCTCTCCGCGATCCGCGGGCGACTGCTGGAGGCGCGGGCCGGGCGGGTGCGGCCCGCGCTCGACGACAAGGTGCTGACGGACTGGAACGGGATGGCGATCGCGGCGCTCGCCCGCTGCGGGGCGATCCTCGGGGAGCCGGCCTTCGTCGATGCGGCGGGCCACGCGGCGGAGTTCGTGCTGGACCAGCTGCGGACGCCGGACGGCGCGCTGCTCCATCGCTGGCGCGACGGGGTGGCGGCGATCCCAAGCTTCGCCGAGGACCACGCGTTCCTCGTGTGGGGGCTGCTCGAGCTGCACGCGGCCGACGGCAGGCCCGCCTGGCTCTCCCGGGCGGTCGACGTCGCCGCGGCGCTCCTCGCCCGATTCGAGGACCCTGTGGGGGGCGGTTTCTTCCGCACCTCCGCCGACGCGGAGGTCCTTCTCGTCCGGGAGAAGGAGAGCCACGACGGCGCGGTTCCCTCCGCGAACTCGATCGCCGCCTGGTGCCTCCTCCGGATCGGCCGCCTCACCGGGGACCCGGCGTGGGAGGAGGCGGGACGACGCACCCTGAGGGCGATGGCCGGGAGGCTCGCCGAGGCGCCCGCCGCGCACACGGCGCTCCTGTGGGGCGTCGACTTCGTGCTCGGTCCGGGTCGGGAGATCGTGGTGGTCGGCGAGCCGGGCGACCCGGGGACGGAGGCGCTGCTCGCGCCGGTCCGGGCCCGCTTCCTGCCGCGAACCGTGGTCCTCGTACGGCCGCCGGACGGCGCTCCGGGAGCGGCGGAGGCGGTGCGGCTGGCCCCGTTCACGGAGCGGATGGCCCCCGTGGAGGGCAGGCCGGCCGCCTACGTCTGCCGCGACTTCGCCTGCGAGGCGCCGACCCCGGACCCTGGCGAGCTCGCCGCGGCGCTCGACGGGCTGTGAAGGATGCGCCGGATCCGCCCGCCGCTCGACCGGAGGCCGGTCCCGCAACGGCGGTTGCGCCGTTCCCGTGCGCCGACAGATTGCCCCCGTCCCGCCAACCCGCCAGGAGACGCTCGCGATGCAAGCCGACTGGCTCGACAAGTACTCCGCCTGGCTGATTCCGGCGGCCCTGGTCCTCGCGGGCCTGCTGTTCGGAGTCCTCGTCGAGCGGATCCTGATCGCGCGCCTGCGGCGCGTGGCGCGGCGAACCGCCTGGGCGTGGGACGACTTCCTGCTGCAGGCGCTCGGCCACGCCCCGCTGCTCCTGTTCACGGCGGCCGGCGCCTACGCCGCGGCCCGCGCCGCGCTCCCGGAAGGCGTTTCCCGCGGCTTCCTGAACAAGACGCTCGCGGTGCTCGTCCTGCTGGCGGCGACCACCGTAGCGGCGCGCGCGACATCGATCGGCGCTCGTGGCTGGCTCCGGCGCTCCACCACGTCGCTCCCCGCGAGCTCCCTGATCACGAACCTCGTGCAGTTCCTCGTCTACCTGCTCGGCGGACTCGTCATCCTGCAGACGATCGACGTCGAGATCACGCCGATCATCACGGGGCTCGGGATCGGCGGCCTCGCGGTGGCGCTCGCCCTCCAGCCCACCCTCGCGAACGTCTTCTCGGGGTTTCAGATCCTCGCGGCCCGGCAGGTCCGGACCGGGGACTACATCCGGCTCGACTCGGGCGAGGAGGGCTACGTAACGGACGTGCGGTGGCGGAACACGGTGATCAAGGGGCTGTTCGAGGATCACGAAGTGGTCGTCCCGAACAGCAAGCTCGCCGACTCGATCGTCACGAACTACGATCTTCCCCGCCGGGTCATCTGGACCCGCTGCGATGTCGGGGTGCACTACGAGAGCGACCTCGAACAGGTCGAGGAAGTCACGCTGGAAGTGGCGCGGGAGGTCGTCCGCGTCGCGGGCGGCGAAGTGCACGGCCTGGAGCCCGTGCTCCGTTTCCACACGTTCGGCGCGTCGAGCGTCGACATGACGGTCCGGCTGCCGGTCGAGGAGTTCGCGATGCAGTATCGGCTGCGCCACGAGTTCGTGAAGCGTCTGCACCGCCGGTACCGCGAGGCGGGGATCACGATCCCGTACCCGATCCGGACGCTCGAGCTGCCGCCCGAGATCCGCGTCCGCACGATCGAGGACTGACTCGGGCCGACCCGCGCCCGGAACCGCTAAGGAGCCATGGAGATTCTCGAATCGACACTGCTCGGCAACCCGGTCCGGAGCTGGCTCGTCGCCGCCGGCGTCACGCTCCTCGTGGCGGCCCTCCTGCGGCTGTTCGTGCGGGTCCTGCTCGCCCGCGTGCAGGACCTCGCGAGCCGGACCTCGATTCCCTACGACGACGCCCTCGTCAGGGCCCTGCGCCGGACGGGCTGGTTGTTCATCCTCGCCGTCGCGATCCGGATCGGCCTCGAAGGCATCTCGCTGCCGCCCGTCGTGGAGAGCTGGATCGACCGGCTGGTCCTGTTCGCCGTCCTGCTCCAGGTCGGCCTGTGGGCGAGCTCCTGGATGGGGGACGTGCTCGACGCGTGGCGGCGCAGGCGCTTCGCCGACGACCCCGAGGCGCTCTCATCGTACAACCTGCTCCGCTACGCGGCGCTCGTCCTGGTGTGGAGCGCGGTCCTGCTGCTCTTCCTCGACAACGTCGGGATCGACGTCACGGCCCTCATCGCCGGCCTCGGCGTCGGCGGAATCGCGATCGCGCTCGCGCTCCAGAGCCTGCTCGGCGACCTGTTCGCGTCCCTCTCGATCGTCCTCGACAAGCCGTTCCTGGTGGGGGACTTCCTGATCGTCGACGACAAGCTCGGGACGGTCGAGTCGATCGGGCTGAAGACGACGCGCCTGCGCAGCCTCAGCGGCGAGCAGCTCGTGTTCGCCAACGCCGACCTGCTCGACAGCCGGATCCGGAACTACGGACGTATGCAGGAGCGCCGGGCCGTGTTCGGGTTCGGCGTCGTCTACGGGACGGATCCCGCGAAGCTGCGGGCGATCCCCGGCATCGTCCGCGAGTCCATCGAGGCGCTGGAAAACACCCGCTTCGACCGCTCGCACTTCAAGTCGTTCGGCGACTCGTCGCTCGACTTCGAGACGGTCTACTACATGACCGTGCCCGACTACAACTCCTACATGGATGTCCAGCAGGCGATCAACCTGACGCTGTTCGAGCGGTTCGCCGCGGAAGGGATCGAGTTCGCCTTCCCGACCCGGACCGTCTACTCGCACGCCGTCGCCTCCGGGCCCGCCCGGAACGCCGATTCCGACCCGGCGGCGGGCCGGCGCTCGGTTGACGATCCCGGAGAGTCCGTATAAGATGCTCGGCTCTTTCCGGAGCGTGCTTCGCCCGCAGAGAGGAAGCGAGTCGGAGACATGACCGAAGTCTCGGCCACGGGTACGCCGATGATGGTGCTGACCGGCACGGCGAACCCGGAGCTCGCCGCGCGGATCGCCGAGGAGCTCGGCCAGCCGCTCTGCGACGTGACGGTGAAGAGGTTCGCCGACGGGGAGATCTTCGTCCGGATCGACGAGAACGTGCGCGGACGCGACGTGTTCGTGATCCAGCCGACGAACCCGCCGGCCGAGAACATGCTGGAGCTGCTGCTCCTGATCGACGCGGCGAGGCGGGCCTCGGCGGCGAGGGTGACCGCGGTCGTCCCGTACTTCGGCTACGCCCGCCAGGACCGGAAGGACCAGCCGCGGGTGTCCATCGCGGCGAAGCTGATGGCGAACCTGATCGTGGCGGCCGGAGCGGACCGGCTGATCACGATCGACCTGCACCAGCACCAGCTGCAGGGGTTCTTCGACATACCGGTCGACCACCTGTACGCGGCGCCGGTGTTCATGGAGCACTTCCGGGCGCGCGAGCTGAGCGACGTGGTCGTCGTGGCCACGGACGTGGGCGCGGCGAAGATGGCCCGGGGCTACGCGAAGCGGTTCGGGGCCGGCCTCGCGATCATCGACAAGCGCCGGACCGGCCCCAACGAGGCCGAGGTGCTGAACGTGGTCGGAGAGGTGCGCGGCAGGCGCTGCGTGATCCCCGACGACATGGTGGACACCGCGGGGACGATGGTGAACGCGGTCACGGCCCTGCGGGAGCGGGGAGTGACCGAGGTCATCCTGATCGCGACGCACGCCCTGCTGTCCGGCCCGGCGGTCGAGCGGCTGCGGGACGCGGACGTGACGGAGGTGGCGGTGACGGATACGGTGGCGATCCCGGCGGAGAAGCGGGAGGCGCTGCCGAACCTGGCGGTGGTCTCGGTGGCGAGGCTGCTGGCGCGCGCCGTCGAGAGCACGCACTACAACCGATCGGTGAGCAAGCTGTTCGACTGAGACGGCCGGCACGGGTCGCCCGCCGGCGACCGCGGCTCGTGAACGAAGGGGCGGGACAGGATGAAGAGACAGGCGACGTTGAGGGTGGAGACGAGAAGCACTCGCGGGAAGGGCCCGGCGAGGCGGATGCGTCGCGCGGGGCGGGTCCCGGGCAACCTGTACGGGCACGATGTGGACCCGGTTGCCGTGCAGGCGAGCGAGCGAGAGCTGGAGGCCCTCGTGGGCTCCATCTCGGTCGAGAACACCCTGGTCGACCTCGAGCTCGACGACGGCTCCGCGCGGAAGGTCCTGATCCGCGAGATCCAGAGGCACCCCGTTCGCCCGAAGATCCTCCACGTGGACTTCTTCGAGATCCGCGCGGACGAGAAGCTGCGGGTGAACGTTCCCCTGCGCCTGGTGGGAACCCCGGTCGGGGTGAAGAACGGCGGCGTCCTGCAGCAGATCCGATACGAGCTCGAGGTCGACTGCCTTCCGGCGGACATCCCGGAGTCGTTCGAGGTCGATATCTCGGCGCTCGGGATCGGCGACTCGCTGCACGTGCGCGATGTCCCATCCGCCGGCTTCGTGTTCTCCGAGGAGGCGGATCTCACGATCTGCGCGGTGAGCGCGCCGCGCATCGTCGAGGAGGAGCCGACGGAGGAGGTCCCCGGCCTGCTCGAAGAGGCGGAGGCCGAGCCGGAGGTGATCACGGCCCGGCGCGGCGAGGACGAGGACGAAGGGGAGGACTGACCCCGCTTCGGGTCGTCCGGCGCCGTGAAGCTCATTCTCGCCCTCGGCAACCCGGGCGAGCGGTATCGGGACACGCGTCACAACGCGGGCTGGTGGCTCGCGGATCACCTCGTGGTCCGCTGGTCGCTACCCCCGTTCCGTCGCGAGGGATCGGAGGCGGCCACCGGCGGCGCGCCGCGCGGCCGTGAGCTCCGCCTCGTGAAGCCCCTGACGTACATGAACCGGAGCGGCCGTGCGCTGCGGCCCTGGCGGGAGCGCGACGACTTCCGTGCCGAGGAGGACCTTCTCGTCCTCGTCGACGACGTCGCGCTGGCGCCGGGCCGCTTTCGCGTCCGCGGCACCGGATCGGCCGGCGGGCACAACGGCCTCCTCTCAGTCGAGGGGGCGCTGCGCTCGACGGAGTACGGCCGACTGCGGATCGGCGTGGGCGCGCCGGAGGACACCGACGTAGACCTGGCGGACTGGGTTCTCTCGACGCCGCGGCCCGACCGGGAGGAGGAGGTGCTCGCGGCCTTCGACCGGATGTCGGAGGCCGTGGAGTGCTGGCTCGAGGAGGGTGTGGAGGTGGCGATGAACCGATTCAACCGGTCGTAGGGACGTTGCGGCCGGACGGCGGCGTCAGGAATCAGACAGGAGAGATCGTCCCGTGGCGCAATCCATGAACTGGGCCCTGTGGCTCGGACTCGGCGGGCTGGTCGTCGCGCTGGCGCTGTTCGCCTACGTGCGCAGCCAGCCGGCGGGCAACGAGGTGATGCGCGACCTCGCCGACTCGATCCACTCCGGCGCGATGGCGTTCCTCCGCCGCGAGTACTCGGTGCTCATCCCGTTCGTCCTCGTCGTGGCGGTGATGCTGTACCTGCTCATCGACGCACGGACGGCGGCCGCGTACGTGTTCGGCGCCTTCTGTTCGATCGTCGCCGGCTTCATCGGGATGCAGGCGGCGACCCTGGCCAACGTCCGCACGACGGAGGCGGCGCGCGCCTCCGGGCAGGGCAAGGCGCTGCGCGTCGCGTTCGGCGGCGGCGCGGTGATGGGTCTCGCGGTCGCCAGCCTCGGGCTCGCGGGGATCGGGGCCGTCCTCCTCATCTTCCGGCCCGACACGGTGGGCGGACGCGAGTTCGGCGAGATCATCTCCGGGTTCGCGATGGGAGCCTCGTCGATCGCGCTGTTCGCGCGCATCGGTGGCGGGATCTTCACGAAGGCGGCCGACGTCGGAGCGGACCTGGTCGGCAAGGTCGAGGCGGGGATCCCGGAGGACGACCCGCGCAATCCGGCCACGATCGCCGACAACGTAGGCGACAACGTGGGGGACGTCGCCGGGATGGGCGCGGACATCTTCGAGTCGTACGTGGGATCGATCGTGGCCACGATCGTGCTCGGCGTCACGGCGCTCGCCATCGCCCCCGACAAGCGCCTCGCGGCGGCCGCGCTGCCGGTCATCTACGCGATGATCGGGCTCGTGGCCAGCGTGATCGGCGTGCTCTCGATGCGCCTGCTCGAGAAGATGAATCCGGCGGCGGCGCTCCGGAACACGACCTTCGTGGCGGCGATCCTGTTCTGGATCGGGGCCTGGTTCGTGACGGTCCGGCTCGACATCCTCGCCGGCTCGCCCCGCGAGGGGCTCTGGGCCTGGGGGCACCCGGCGTCGGGGCCGTTCTGGGCGATGCTGTTCGGGTCGCTGGTCGGCATCGCGATCGGGATCGCCACCGAGTACTACACGGCCGGGAGGCCGGTGCGGACGATCGCGCGAGCCTCGGAGACGGGGGCGGCCACCAACATCATCACCGGCCTCGCGATCGGGATGGAGTCCGTGGCGCTTCCGGTGATGTTCATCTGCCTTTCGATCTTCCTCGCCTTCAACTTCGCTGGCCTGTACGGGATCGGGATCGCGGCCGTCGGCATGCTGGCCACGGTAGGCGTGACGATGTCGGTGGACGCCTACGGGCCGATCGCCGACAACGCCGGCGGCATCAGCGAGATGAGCGGGCTCGGTCCGGAGGTCAGGAGGATCACCGACGGCCTCGACGCGCTCGGCAACACGACGGCGGCGATCGGGAAGGGCTTCGCGATCGGCTCCGCGGCTCTCACCGCGCTCGCCCTGTTTTCCGCCTACGCCAACGCGGTGGGGCTCACGGAGACCGGCATCAACATCGTCAACCCGTACGTCGTGATCGGTCTGTTCATCGGTGGCGTGACGCCGTTCTTCATCGCGTCGCTGACGATGACGGCGGTCGGCCGGGCGGCGGCGGGCATGGTCGAGGAAGTGCGCCGGCAGTTCCGCGAGATCGCGGGCCTGATGGAGGGAACGGCGAAGCCCGATTCGGCCCGCTGCGTGGACATCTCCACGCGCGCTGCGCTGAAGGAGATGGTCGTTCCCGGGCTCGTCGCGATCGCGGTGCCGGTGCTCGTGGGCCGCTTCATCGGAATCGAGGCGCTCGGCGGAGTGCTGGCCGGGGCGACCCTGACCGGCGTGCTGCTCGCGCTCTACATGGCCAACGCCGGCGGCGCCTGGGACAACGCGAAGAAGCACATCGAGAGCGGCGCGCACGGCGGCAAGGGCTCCGATCCGCACAAGGCGGCGGTCGTGGGCGACACGGTGGGCGATCCGTTCAAGGACACCTCGGGTCCGTCGATGAACATCGTGATCAAGCTGATCAGCGTCGTGTCGCTCGTGCTGGCCCCGTGGTTCGTGCGCGTGCACGGGTTGCCCGCCGCCTCGGACGCCGGGGCGACGCTGCGGCAGCTCGCGGCCTGGCTGCCCTTTCTCTCCTGAGCGGGTGCCGGGCCGACTTGAGGGCGCCCGGGCGGGCGCGTAGTTTCGGCGGGCCGGCACGCGGCCGACGCGCGCCGGCCCGGCTTCGCCGGACAGACGGACGTACACGCTCCTGCCACGGGTCCGCGCACCCTGGGCCGAACGAGACCGAAGGAGGACGGATGCGCGACTACGAGGTCGTCTACATCTTCAAGTCGACGCTGGGCACGGAGGACATCGAGGCCCGGCTCCAGCGGTACCACGAGAAGGTCCTCGCGGCGAAAGGCAGCGAGATCGCGGCCGTGGAGCACTGGGGCAAGCGTCAGCTGGCCTACCCGATCGACCGCCACGACAACGGCTATTACGTCGTCGCCCAGTTCAGCACCGAGCCCGGCGCGCTGCCGGAGTTCGAGCGGCTGCTGAAGCTGGACGACGAGCTCCTGCGTCACCTCGTGGTCCTCTCCGAGGGCGAGCTGCCGGTCCCGTCCTCGATGCGCGGGGACGAGGATGAGGACGATGACGGGGACGACGAGGACGACGAGGACGAGGAGTAGGGTCATGGCCTATCGAAAAGTCTGCCGGTTCTGCGAGAAGAACGTCGAGCGGATCGACTACAAGGACGCGGAGCTGCTGGAGCGGTTCATCACCGACCGGGGCAAGATCCTGCCGCGGCGCGCGACGGGGACCTGCTCGCATCACCAGCGGCAGTTGGGGATGGCGATCAAGCGGGCGCGATACTTGGCGCTCGTCCCGTACATTCAGGGATACTACGGCTGACCGACTCGTCGATCGCGCTGCGGGGGTGTCCGGGGAGGGCCGGGTGACCGGGCGCCGGCGCGCGCTCGTGCCGCTCGCGGCGATGCTCGCGGTGGCCGTACTGGTGGCGCCGGCGCGGCCGTTTCCGATCCTCGCGGTGCCGTTCGCGCTGCTGCTCCTTGGCCTCCGCTACCGGGAACCGTTCGGGGTCGCCGCGGCGCTTCTGCTGCTGGGCCTCGTGTTCGGCCCGGGACCGGGCCCGGGCGAGGCAGGCGGCTGGCACCTGCTGCGGGGCTGGTGCCTCCTGACGGGAGGCCTGTTCGTGGCGCTCTGCTCGGCGGGGCGCCCGACGAGGCTGCTCGACCGGTCGCTCGCCGCCGTGGGAACGGCGACCTGCGCCGTGACGGCGCTGGCGCTCGCGCGACCAGCGTTCGGGGCGGCGCTGGACGCCTGGATGGAGGGACAGATCGGGGAGGCCGCGAGCGCGGCGCGCGCCCTGCTCGCGGTCCAGCCGGGAGAGGATCCCGCGTCCCTCTCGAGTTCGATGAGCCGGGCGATCGAGACGTGGGCCGGCTTCCAGCTCCAGGTCTATCCGGCGCTGCTCGGGCTGGCGACGGCGGCGGCCCTCTCGGTGGCGTGGTACTTCGCGCGGCGCGGCGACGGCGATGCCGGACCGACCGCGCCGCCGCGGGTGCGGGAGTTCGCGTTCCGCGACGAGCTGATCTGGGTCCTCGTCGGGGGCCTGGCGCTCCTCGTACTCCCGCTCGGCGCGGCGGCGTTCCGGATCGGCGAGAACGCGACGATGTTCATGGGGGCGCTCTACCTCGTGCGAGGCGCCGCGATCCTAGGCTGGGTCGCCTCCGCGGCCGTGACGTCGGCGTGGTCGTGGGCGCTGATCGGGATCGGGGCCGTGCTGGCGTATCCGGTCGTGGCCGGGGCGGCGCTGGTGCTGGGGGTCGGGGACACCTGGCTGCACGTGCGCGAGCGGCTGCGCGTGGTCGGATTGAACGGGTCGGGACGCTGATCGAGGCGCTCGCCCACTGAATTGAAGGACGGGGAAGCATGGCTCGGATCATACTGCGGCAGGACATGGAGAATCTCGGCGAGGCCGGGGAGATCGTCGACGTGGCCGCCGGGTTCGCTCGGAACTACCTGCTCCCGCAGGGGCTCGCCTACGAGGCGACCCCGGCGAACGTCCGCCGCCACGAGGAGGAGCTCCGTCACTTGGCACAGCGTTCGACGCGGGACCTCGGGCGCGCGGAGTCCCAGGCGGAGCGGCTGGAGGGCATCTCGGTCACGTTCCGGGTGAAGGCCGGCGAGGAGGGACGGCTGTTCGGGTCGGTGACCTCGTCGGACATCGCGGGAGCGCTGGCCGAGCAGGGTGTCGAGGTAGACCGGCACATCATCCGGCTCGAGGAGCCGATCAAGCAGCTGGGCGTGTACAAGGTGCCGATCCGACTTCACGCGGAGGTCCAGCCGGAAGTCAGCGTCTGGGTCGTCGCCGAGGAGTAGGCGCGCCGGCCGGCAGGACCGCGACCGGCACGACGGTTCGCCCCCGCGCGCGGCAGCGACGCGCCGCGCCAGGAGAAGATCGCTTGAGCGAGTCGCCGGCAGAGCGCGAGGGCGGGAGCGCGGACCCGGAACACCCCGGACTCCGCGAGTCGACGCCCGGCCCCGCGGGGGATCCCGGCGGGGACCCCGGTCGCGCGGGACCGGACGGGCCTTCGACGTTCGGAGACGGGCGTCCCCGCATCGCCTACCTCGACGGCCGGCGGCTTCGCCGGGTCATCCTCGCGGGCGTCCGGAACGTGAGCCGGGAGCGCGAGGAGCTGGACCGGATCAACGTGTTTCCCGTCCCGGACGGGGACACGGGCACGAACCTCGTCCTTACGCTCCATTCGATCGCGGAGGCCGTCCGCCCTCTCGACTCCCGCTCGCTCGGCGAGGTGGCCGAGCGCGCGGCCGAGGCGAGCGTCATGGCGGCGCGCGGCAACTCCGGGATGCTGTTTTCCCGCTTCCTGCTCACCTTCGCCCGCTCGATGCGCGAGAAGCTTCGCGCCGGCTCGGCGGAGGTGGCCGAGGCGCTGGCGACGGCCGCCGCCTCGCTGCACGACGTGCTGGAGAACCCGAAGGAGGGCACGATCATCACCGTGGCCCGCGACATGGCGGCCGAGGCGCGTCGCCGCGCGGCGTCCGGTGGAAACGACCTCTACTACAGCACGAAGGACATGCTGGCCGCAGCTGAGATGTCGCTGCGCCGGACGAAGGAGATGCTGCCGGCGCTCCGCGAGGCGGGGGTCGTGGACGCGGGAGCAAAGGGCTTCGTCGCCTTCTTCGAGGGGATCGTCCACTACGTCGAGGGACGGATCCGCGTGGACCACCTCGACGAGCGGGAGGAGTCGAAGTCGCTCTACTTCGCCCGCGAGGCGGGGGTCGGAGCCGACGAGGGCCGCTACTGCACGCAGATCGCGGTGCGGGGGGAGGGACTCCCGGACGACGGGACGATCCGTTCGGCGCTGAAGGGGCTCGGTACCTCGACGATCGTGCTGCGGGCGGGCAGCGTCGCGAAGGTGCACATTCACGCCGACGCACCGGACGCCGTGGTCGCGGTGCTCTCGCGGTACGGGGAGATCGTGTCGGAGCGGATCGAGGACACGACGCTGGCCGGGGCCACCCACCACGTGGCGGTCGTCGTCGACTCCTCCGCCGACCTGCCGCGCGAGTGGACCGAGCGGCACGGGGTGACGGTCGTGCCGCTCCAGGTGATGATCGACGACGTGACCTACCGGGACGGAGTCGACATCGACGCCGCCGGGCTCTACGAGCGACTGCGCGAGGCGCCGGGTCCGATCGCGCGGACCTCGCAGCCGGCCCCGCAGGCCTTCCTCGACGCGTATCGCCGAGGGCTGGCGCGCGGGGCGGAGTCGATCCTCGGCATCTACATCAGCAGCGCCGTGTCGGGAACCTACAACTCCGGCGCCGCGACGCTCCACGGGATGGAGGGCGTCGAGGGGGTGGCCTTCGACTCGCGCTCCGGATCGCTCGGCGCGGGGCTCCTGGCCGTCCGTGCCGTCGAGCTGCTGGACGAGGGACGGGACTTCCAGGACGTGGTCCGCGAGCTCGAGCGCGTCCGCGCGCAGTCGAACGTGTTCTTCACGGTGGACACGATGGAATATCTGCTCCGCTCGGGACGAGTCGGGCGGGCGAAGGCGTGGCTCGGAGGGATGTTCGACCTGAAGCCGATCCTCTCGCTGACGGAGGACGGGCGGCTTACCGACGTCGGCCGGGCGCGGGGGCGCGAGGCCGTTCTGCCGCGAGTGTTCGAGCTGCTCGACGAGCGGCTCGTGGAGGCGCGGCGTTACCGCTTCGGGGTGGTCCACTTCGCCGCCGAGGAGATGGCGCGACACATCGTGCGCGAGCTCCGGGAGCGTTACGATCCCAAGGAGATCCTGAGCGGTCCGGCGACCGCGGCGCTCGGCGTTCACGTCGGTCCGGGGGCATGGGCGGTGGCCTACCAGATCGAGGACTGAGACGATGAGACGCGCGGATCACGTCGCCGCAACGGGGAGGGCGACGGCGGGCCCCGCGCGACGGGAGACGACGGGAGCGGATGCCGAAGAAGACGGCCGGAGCCGGAAAGGGCGGAAGGAAGAGTCGGGGCGCCGGTCCGGCCCCGACCGGAGGGAAGAAGTCGCGGGCCCGGGCCGACCGTCGGCGGTCGGAGCCGCCCGCCGAGCTGGGCGTGATCCTCGACGCGGTCCTCGAGCGGAACGCCCGGGATCCGGTCCTGCTGGACCTGCGGAACCTCTCCGACGCCACCGACTGGTTCGTGATCGCCTCCGGCGACTCCGACACCCACGTGCGCGCGATCGCCGACAACGTGCTCGAGCGGGCGGAGCGTCACGGCGTGCGCCCGGCGGGCGTTGAGGGGAAGGGGAGCGGGACGTGGGTCCTGCTCGACTACATCGACGTCGTCGTGCACATCTTCGTTCCGAGGGTGCGGGACTTCTACCGCCTCGAGGAGCTGTGGGGCGACGCGCCGGCGACCCCCATCGTGGACGCGGCGCCCGGGAGGGCCTGATTCCTTGAGCCGGCGGCACCGGACCATCGTCGCGTTTCTCGCCCTGGGCGGCCTCGCCGCGGCGCTGGCCCCGCCCGCGTCCGCCCAGTTCGGCCGGAACAAGGTGCAGTACCAGCCCCGCGACTTCCGGATCATCCAGACCGCGCACTTCGACCTCTACTTCTACGAGGAGGAGCGTGAGGCCGCGGTGGACGCGGCGCGGATGGCGGAACGGATCTACGGCCGCCTGAGCCGCCTGCTGGACCACGACTTCCAGGACCGGAAGCCGATCATCCTCTACGCGTCGCAGTCGGACTTCCAGCAGACGAACGTCCTCGGCGGACACATCGATGAGTCGACGGGCGGCGTCACCGAGTCGCTGAAGGACAGGGTCCTGCTGCCCATGACGGGCTCGTACGCGGAATTCGAGCACGTCCTCGGGCACGAGCTGGTGCACTCCTTCCAGTTCGACATCCTGCGCCGGAACACGGTCGAGCAGACGGCATCGCCGTTCGCGTTCGTGCCCAGCCTGTGGTTCATGGAGGGAATGGCGGAGTACCTGTCGGTCGGCGAGATCGACCCGAAGACCGTCGCCTGGCTCAGGGACGCGGCGCTCTCGGGCTATCTCCGGACGATCGACGAGATGGAGCGGTTCAACGACTTCCTGAGCTACCGGTTCGGACAGTCGCTGTGGCACTACATAGGGACGAAGTGGGGCGACGAGACGATCGGGCTCCTGCTCAAGCGCTCCGCGGCGATCGGTGTCGACGCCGCGTTCGAGCGCACGCTGGGCATCGACCTCCGGGAGCTGAACCGGGAGTGGCACGACGCCGTGCGCGCGGCCTATCTGCCGTCGGTCTCGGAAGTCGAAGCGATCCGCGAGGTGGCGCGCCGGATCACGGACCACGCGCTGCCGACCGGGCGCGGCAAGTCGCCGAGCTACATCGCGCCCGCCCTGTCGCCTGACGGGAGCCGGATCGTCTACCTCTCGGACCTCGGCCACGACCTGTACGGCTTCTACGACCTGTACGTGGCGGATGCCAGGACCGGCGAGCCGATCCGCCGGCTCGTCGAGTCCGCCCGCAGCGGCGGCTTCGAGAGCCTGCGCTACCTCACCTCCTCGGCGGAGTGGGCGCCGGACGGCAGGCGGGTCGCGTTCGTGGCGAAGTCGGGCGGGAGAGACGCGATTCACGTCATCGACGCGCGCAACGGGCGGGTCGAGCGGAAGTGGACCCCCGAACTGAACGGCGTTCAGGGGCCCACCTGGTCCCCCGACGGTCGGCGGATCGCGTTCACCGGCCTGCTCGGAGGGATCAGCGACCTCTACGTGTGGGACCTCGCCACCGGCGGACTGGATCGGCTCACGCACGATCGGCACGCGCAGCTCCACCCCGCCTGGTCCCCCGACGGCCGCTCGATCGCGTACGCGACGGACCGGACGCCGGAGACGGACTTCGACCGGCTCGTGTTCGCGCCGCTCAGGATCGCCGTGCTCGACCTCGAGCGCGATGAGTTCCGGATCCTGCCCGGCCAGGAGGGCGGCGTCTCGATCAACCCGGTCTGGTCCCCGGACGGCGGCGCGATCGCGTACCTGTCGACACGCGAAGGGCCGTTCGACGTGCACATCCACGAGCTCGGGGACGGACGGACGGGGCGATTGACGCGATCGCTGACCGGGGCGATGGGGGAGGGAGCGCTGCTCACGAGCCCCGGGCTCACGTGGGCGCGGGCCACGGACCGGCTCGCCTTCTCGTACTTCGAGGATGCGGGCTTCAACCTCTACACCGTGGACGCGCCGCGCGCGAGGACGACGCCGGCCGGGCCGCCGCGGGTTCCGGTGACCGCGGCGGACCAGGTCGGCCGGGTCCGGGTCGTCGAGAGCCGGGAGTCGGAGCTGGAGGAAGAGGCGCGCGGCGAGCCCGCGTCCTTCTACCTGACGGACGAGGGATTCCGCCGCTCCGACTACGGGGGGAACCAGGAGGCGCTCGAGGCGGCCGGGGGGGCCGGTCGCCTCTCCGTGCAGGCGCTGCTGGACTCGGCCACGCTCTCCCTGCCCGACACGGCGGCCCTCGCCTACAGGGACTACAGGGTGAGCCTGAGCCCGGACGTAGTCGGCCGCCCGACGATCGGAGCGCAGACCGGCGGCTTCTACGGGAACGGCCTCTACGGGAGCTCGTTCATCTCGCTCTCGGACATGCTCGGCAACCACAACATGCTGATCGCGGGCGCCGTGCAGGGCTCGTTCGACAACGCGCGGGTCTACACGTCGTACACGTACCTGAAGAACCGGATGAACTTCGGCGTCTCGTTCCAGCAGTATCCGTTCTACCGCTACTACGGGCGCCGCTTCGGCGAGGTGCCTTCCCGCCCAGGAACGGTCGGCGAGTACGACCTGTTCCAGCGGGACCAGTACCGGTCGGTCGGGATCCAGGCCCAGTACCCCGTCAGCGCCTTCGCCCGCTTCGACTTCGGGCTCGAAGCCGCGAGCATCCAGACGGACCGGATCGTTCGCGGATACGTGCGGGGCGACGGCGAGAGCTTCTCGCTCACCCTGGACGGGCCGACCCGCGCCTTCGTGCAGCCTTCGGCCGCGTGGGTGTACGACAACTCGCTGCCCGGCTTCACGGGGGCGATCGGCGGACGCCGCCTGCGGGTCGGGGCGGCCACGTCGATGGGCGACCTCAACCTCGCGGACCTGGTCGCGGACGCGCGACACTACACGCCGCTCCTCGGGCCCGTTCTGCTCGCGCAGCGGTTCCTGTCGTTCTCCCGCTTCGGCACGAACGGGGACGAGGACGCGAGGCGGTTCGAGCTGCCGTGGGGCGGTCCCTACCACCTGAGGGGCTACGACCTCGCCTCCTACGGGCTGCTCGAGTGCGAGGCCTCGCGCGCGCTGAGCTCCGAGGAGTCCTTCTGCCCGGCGCAGGATCAGCTCATCGGGTCGAGCATCCTGCTGCTGAACTCGGAGCTTCGCATCCCGGTCCTGAATCCGCTGAAGGACGAGTGGCTGCCTCTGAACTTCCCCCCGATCGATGCGAGCCTGTTCTTCGACGTCGGGGTGGTCTGGACGCCCGGCTTCTCGGAGCTCACGTGGAGCCGGGAGCCGGGAGACGACATCGTCCTCGTGCGGGAGCCCCTGACCAGCTACGGGGCGGGTCTGCGCTTCAACCTGTTCTTCGCGATCCTCCGCGTCGACTACGCGGTCGCGCCCGGCCGGGAAAACCGGTTCGGCCGCGGAATCTGGTCGGTCTCGCTCGGCGAGATGTTCTGATCGCCGGTGCCCCGTCTCCCGTGCGCTCTCCCTTTCTTGCGGCCCGCGGTCCGGCGGGACAGTTTGCCCCGGCCTGCGGTCCGATCGGTTCCCGGGGGACGGCCGCACGCGAACCCGCAGAGGCGCACTCGTTGACGCGAGATCTTCGACACTCGATCGGGACGCTGGCCGCCGTCGCCACGCTCGCGGCCACGACGTCGTGCGACCGCACGCCGTCGCGACCGGCGGCCTCCGGAGCGGGCGCGGAAGAGTCGCGCGGCGCGGCGCTCGTCGTGGGAAGCACGGCCGACGAGTGGGGCCTTCTCGTCCTGCCGCGAAGCGGGGGCACGGCCACGCTCCGCGGCCTGTCGGTGCCGGAGCAGGTCGTGTGGGAGGGGACGGCGTCCCTGCCCGCCTTCGTCGAGGCGCACCGGGTGAGCGCGTCGGCGGTCGTCCTCCGGTCGCCGGACGGCGCGGTCCATCTGTACGATCCGGCGCGGGACGCGCTCGACAGCCTCGGAACGCTGACGGGGGACTCCGTCGCGTGGGCGGAGGGGGAGGAGGGCGGTGCCTTCGTCGCTCCGGCGGCCGGTGAGATTCTCGCCGTCACGCGGGAGGGCAGCTGGCGCGTCCAGAACGGCGGGCCCGTTCTCTGGGCCGCCACGGTGCACGACGGGGTCGTCGTCCTGTCTCCGGCGGACGGCGGGTCGTCGCTCCGGTTCCAGCCGCGGGCCACCACGAGCGCCGCTCCGGGGACCCCCCTGCCGGTCGGCCCGCCGGGGGTCGTGACCGCGTGGGGGCGCCGGGCGGCGCTCGTGGAGTCGCCGGGTTCGCGCGCCATCCGGATCCTCACCGTCGACCCGTTCGAGACGACCGGCCGCGTCGAGCTCGACGGGCCGGTGACGGCGCTCGCCGCCTCTCCCTCGTCGCACGAGCTCTACGCCGGGCTCTCCGATCCGGCCCGGGTCGACGTCGTGAACCGGTTCTCGTTCACGGCGCGACGGCTGGCGCGGTTCCGGACGGCCGTGCGGGCGATCCGACCCTCCCTGTTCGGCGAGTCGCTGCTCGTGTTCGACGGAACGGCGATCTGGCGCGTCCCGATCGCCGGGTCCGCTCCCGAGCCCGTGCCCGGGGCCTGGGGCGGCGACCTGCCGCTCGGACTGCCCGACGGCACCGTCCTCACGCGGACGGAGGACGGCGTGGCCCGCCTCGCCCCGGGTGCGGACGGCGTGGCGCCGGTCGACGGGAAGACGGACGGCTGGTGGGTGGCGGTGCGCTGGAAGCCGGTCCCGCGCCTGGTCGCGGCGGAGGCCGAGCCGGCGGGGGTTCCCGTTAGGCCGGGCCGGGCGGGCGCCGAGCGGGTCGACGAGCCGGAGGCTCCGACGGAGACTCCGGACGCGGTGGAGGGACCGCCGTCCGGCTACTACGCGATCGTGGGCTCGGTCCGGCAGCGCGAGGGGATCGAGGGACTGGTCGGGGAGCTGGCGGGCGCCGGGTACCCGGTCCGGATCCAGTCGGTGCCCGACCAGGCGGGCGAGACCTGGTACCGCGGCCTGGTCGGGCCGTATTCGACGCGGGCCGAGGCGGAGGCCGCGGCGCGACAGCTGCAGCGCGAGCGACGCCTGCAGAGCTGGGTGACCGGGATCGGCTTCGATGGTTGAGCGCCGGCGCGCGACCGACACCGACACGACAGGGCGGCGTAACGAGGAGGCGGTCCGGGAGGAGGGCGAGTCCTCGCACTGGCTTCCCGCGGAGGCCTCGGCGATCGCGCTGGTCCGCGAGCGCGGCGGCGGGGCGTGGGCGGCGGGGGTCGCGGTCGGCCTCGCGGACATCATCGGACGAAGGCGGGGGCACACCTTCCTCGCCAACACGGTGCCCGGCCCCGGAGAGCTCGACGGGCTGATGGAGGCGTGCGAGCTCCCGGGCCTCACCCGGGCGCTGTCCGGGGACGTCCCGGTGTCGAGGATCGCCCGTTCGGCGCCGCGGCAGTCCTTCGCCTTCCTGCCGGCCGGAACGCCGGCGCTGGCGCTGTCCCGTCTGCGCGAGGTCCCCGGATTCCAGCGGCTGCCCCGGAAGCTGGCCGAACGCGGCGGCACCCTGCTGATCTACGTGGCGGAGGAGGAACTTCTCGAGGGCGGCGCTCCGGACCCCGAGCGGGTCCTGCCCGTCGACGGCTGCATCGCGATCGGGGACGTCGAGGACCCGGCCCTGATCGTGGGGGCCCCCCTGCTCGCCCGGGTGGAGAGGCCGGCGGGCGAGAGAGCCGGCCGGGCGCCCGGGGCGGGAGCGGACGGGGCGGAGGCTGCCGGGGCCCGCGCGACGATCGAGGGCAACGGCGATGATTCGCCGGCCGCGGCCCCCGCGACCGCGGGCGCGCCGGGCCGGCGCCGTCGACGGAGACTCGCCTGGATCGCGGCCGCCGTCGGGGTCGTGGCGCTCGGCGCCTGGGCGCTGTCCCTCGGACCGGAGGACGGCGGCGAGGTCGCGCGGGACGAGGAGGCGGTCGCGGCGGGGGTCGCCCCGGCGACCGGGACCGCGGCGGCCGGGTCCGGCCGGGAAGGGACCTCCGCGGAACGGGCCGGCGGGGAAGGGGCGCGGGGGCCGGCGACTCCTCCGGAGCTGGCGGCGCCCGAGCTCCCCTACTCCGTTCTCGTCGCGAGCTTCGCCCGTCCCGAGGACGCGGCGCGGCAGATGCGGCAGCTCGCCGCGTCGGACGTCGGCTGGATCGTGGCGCCGACTCCGATCCGGGGGCGGCTGTACTGGCGCATTCTCGCCGGGGCCCGGGAGGACCGGGCCGGGGGCGAGAGGCTGATGGACACGCTCGTGGTCGCGGGGAACAAGGAGAGCGTCCGGTCCTGGGATGTCAGGCCGGTCCGGCTCGCGTGGCTGGTCGGGGTCCACGCCGGCGCGGGGGAGGCTCGGGACGCGGTCCGTCGGCTGGAGGCGAAGGGAATCCCGGCCTACGTGCTCGACGACGGGGGCGATGAGACGCGGTTCCACGCGGTCTACGCGGGCGCGTTCGAGTCGGAGGAGGCGGCCACGCCGATGGGGGAGCTGCTGAGCGACGCCGGCGAGACCGCGCGGCTCGTGACCCGCCGGGGGCGGCCGCGGTGAAGATCCGCTCCCTCGAGCTCTACGGTTTCAAGTCGTTCGCCGACCGCACCCGCATCGACTTCCACGAGGGGATCACCGCGATCGTCGGGCCCAACGGCTGCGGGAAGTCGAACATCTCCGACTCCCTGCGCTGGGTGCTCGGCGAGCAGCGCCCGTCCGCGATCCGCGGGAGCCGCATGGAGGAGGCGATCTTCCAGGGAACGGCCCGGCGGAAGCCGATCCACCGGGCGGAGGTCTCGGTCGAGCTGTCGAACGAGGACGGGATCCTGGCGGTCCCGTACGCGGAGGTCTCGATCGGCCGGACCGTGCTGCGCGGCGGCGAGAACGTCTACTCGCTCAACGAGCAGAGCGTCCGGCTCAAGGACATCCAGGATCTGTGCCGGGACACCGGTCTCGGGGCGAACGCGTACTCGATCATCGAGAGCCGGATGGTCGACGCGATCCTCAGCGACCGGGCGGAGGAGCGGCGCTCCCTGTTCGAGGAAGCGGCTGAGGTAGGCCGCTACAAGGACCGGAGGCGGACGGCGCTTCGAAGGCTCGAGCAGGCGGAGCAGGACCTGCGGCGGCTCGACGACGTGCTCGGCGAGGTCGCGGGCAAGGTGCGCTCCCTCGCCCGCCAGCGGGGGCGGGCCCGGAAGTACGGTGAGCTGCGCGAGCGCCGGCTGCAGCTCGAGGTCGCCGTCGCCGACGCCCGGCTGAGGGCGATCGAGGGACGCCTCGGAGAGGTGGACGCCGGACTCGCCGAGGCCCGTCGGACAAGGCCGGAGGAGGAGGCGCGCCTCGCGACGGAGGAGACCCAGGTCGAGGCCCTGCGCCTCCACCTGGTCGAGCGCGAGCGCGCCCGCTCGGCGACCGCCGCGCGCCTGGAGGAGGTCCGCGGGCGGCTCGAGGAGCTGGAGCGGGGACGCATGCTCGCCGACGAGCGGATCGCCTCCGCCCGGGCGCGCCTCGACGCGCTCCGCGCCGAGCGGGCGGGGATCGGCGAGCGTCGGGAGGGCCTCGCGGCGGAGCGGACCGAGGTGACGGAGGCGGCAGCCGCCGTGGAAGGCTCGCTCGCGGAGCTGCGCGCGCGCGCCGCCGGCCTCGGCGCCGACGTGGAGCTCCTGCGCGAGCGCCGTCGCGCGTTCGAGTCGGAGGAAGCGTCGGCACGCGACGAGCTGACCCGGCTGATCTCCGAGATCGGCGCGGCGGGCGCGGAGTCGGAAGCGCGCCGGGAGCGGGACCGCGAACGGGCCCGTGAGCTGGAGCGCCGACGGGAGCAGCGGGCGGAGGACGCCTCGGCCGGCGAGGCGCTGGGGGCGGAGCTGCGGACGCTCGAGGGCGCGGCGACGGAGGCGGAACGGCTTCGATCGGAGCTCGAGGCCCGGCTGGGACGGGAGCGGGTCTCCGAGCGGGAGTCGCGCGACCGGGAGCGGGAGCTGCGGGACCGGCTGTCCGAGCTCGAGGGAGAGCTCTCCTCCGTCGCGGCGCGGGCGGGCGGCCTCGCCTCGATGCTCTCGGCCGGGCGCGACCGGCCGGCCGTGGTGACGCGGCTGCTCGAGCACGCCGAGGCGGCGAGGGGCGTCCGCGGGGTTCTCGCCGATTTCCTTCGGGTTCCGGGAGCGACCGCGGCCGCGGTCGAGGCGCAGCTCGGGTCCCTGCTCCACGCCGTCGTGGTCGATGACTGGTCGACCGTGCTCCGCGTCCGGGACTGGCTGAACGCGGAGAAGGAGAGCGAGGGGCTCATCCTGCTGCCGCTCGACCCGGGCCCGCGCGAGACCGGGCGGTCGGGAGGCCTGCTGGACCGGGTGGAGGCCCACGGGGCGGGGGCTCCCTGGGCCCTGGCATTGCTCGGCGGCGTCGTCGCGCGCGACGACGGCTTCGAGCCCGCCGCGGATCCCTGGGTCGCCCCCGATGGGAGCGGCCAGGATGCGAGCGGGGCCGTCCGGCTCGGACAGCCCGCCGGCGGCCGCGGGGTGTTGCGCCGGCGGGCCGAGCTGACGGAGCTCGAGGCCCGCCGGCTCGAGCTCGAGGGCGAGGCGGAGCGGGCGCGGGAGGCGTGCGGGACGGCGGCGACGGAGACGGTGGGCCTGTCCGAGCGCGCCAGCGCGACGGACCGGGAGCTCGAGACCGCCGCGACGCGCGCCCGCGCCGCCGTCGCGGCCCGGGACGCCGCGTCCGAGCGCCTGTCACGGATCCGGAGGCACCTCGGTGAGCTCGACCTCCGGGTCGAGGAGCTGGAGCGCGGCCTCTCCGACGCGGACCCTGCGCGCGAGGCCGGCGACGAGCGCGTGGCGGAGCTCGACGGTCGCCGGACGGCGGTCGAGGCGGCGCTCGCGCGGCAGCGCGCCGAGCTGCTCGAAGTCACGACGGCCTGGGAGCGGGAGAGCGGCGCCCTGCAGGAGCTGCGGCTCGAGATCGCGCGGCGCGAGGCCGAGGCGTCGGCCGTGGCCGACCGGGCCCGCCGGCTCGAAGCGCTCGCGGAGGAGCTCGACGCCCGCGAGGAGCGGCTCGCGGCGGAGCGCCGTCAGCTCGAGGAGGCGATCGAGGGGGGACGCGCGCAGCTCGAGTCGAGCGCGGAGGACCTCGAGGCGCGGTTCGAGGAGAGGTCGGAGCTGGAGGCGGCGCTGCGCGGCGCCCAGTCCGACCTCGACCAGCGGCGGACCGAGGCGGAAGCGCGGGAGGCGGCGCTCCGTCAGCTCCGCCAGGAAGAGCGCCAGTCGTCCGAGCGGCTGCACCAGCTGGAGCTCGAGGCGACTCGCCTGCGCGGGACGCGGGCGACCGTCCGGGAGCGGCTCGAGGCGGAGTGGGAGGAGGAGTTCGAGTCGCTGCGGGCCCGCGTCGAGCCCCCGGACGCAGGGGAGCCCGAGGCGTGGGCGCTGGAGCTCGACCGGGTTCGCGAGGAGCTCGTCTCGATCGGTCCCGTCAACCTGCTCGCCTCGGCGGAGTACGACCAGGAGAAGGAGCGGCTCGACTTCCTCGAGGAGCAGAAGAAGGACCTCGAGGTCGCCCGCGACGACCTGCTCGACTCGATCCGCAGGATCAACGAGTCCGCGTCGCAGGCCTTCCGGGAGGTGTTCACCGAGGTCCGCGAGAACTTCCGACGGATCTTCGTGACCCTGTTCGAGGGAGGGGAGGCCGACGTCTGGCTGGAGGATCCCGAAGACCCGCTCGACTCCCCGATCGAGATCTCGGCCAGCCCGCGGGGCAAGCGGACGCAGCGGATCCACCTGCTGTCGGGCGGAGAGCGCGCGCTCACGGCGCTCGCCCTGCTGTTCGCGATCTACCTCACGAAGCCGAGCCCGTTCTGCGTGATGGACGAGGTGGACGCCCCGCTCGACGAGTCGAACATCGACCGGTTCACGGCGATGCTCGAGCGGTTCAAGAAGGACACGCAGTTCATCGTGATCACGCACAACTCCCGCACGATCGAGGCCGCCGACTACATCTACGGCGTCACGATGCAGGAGCCGGGCGTCAGCACGATCGTGGCGATGGACCTCAAGGACCTGCCGCGGGGCCGGGTGGCGTGACGCCGTCCCGGACCGCCGTCCGCACCAGGACCGGCCGCCTCGTGGTGGTCGGGTGCGGCACGGTCGTCCCGGAGGCCGACCGGGCCTGCTCCTGCTACTGGCTCGAGAGCGGCCCCGTCCGCGCCCTCCTCGACTGCGGGCCCGGACTCCTGCAGGCGATGGCCCGGCTGGGCCTCCCGTGGGCCTCGATCACCGACATCGTGCTCACGCACTTTCACGCCGATCACGCGGGCGGACTTCCGGGCCTGATGTTCACTCTGTCCAAGGGCCTGCTGCCGGAGGTCCGTGAGGAGCCGCTCGACGTGTGGGGACCGCCGGGGACCCGGCTCCTGCTCGAGCGGCTCGCCGACGCCTACGGCGAGTTCGTGCTCGCCCCGGGCTTCCAGCTCCGGGTCCACGACCTGGCCCCGGGCGCGGAGGCGACGCTCGGCGCCGCGGTGGAGCTCCGGACGCTTCGGGTCCCGCACACGGAGGCGAGCCAGGCGCTCCGACTCGCGTCCGGGCTCGGCGTCGTCGCCTTCACCGGCGACACGGGGCCGTGCCAGGATCTCCCCGCCTTCGCCGCGGGAGCCGACCTCCTGATCTGCGAGTGCTCGCTTCCCGACTCCCACGCGATCGACACGCACCTCTCGCCGGGGTCGGTGGGCCCGCTGGCGGCGGCGGCCCGGCCCGGCCTGCTCCTGCTCACGCACGTCTATCCGCAGTTCCGCACCCGGGCCGACATCCCGGCGCTGGTGCGGGCGTCCGGTTGGGACGGGCCGATCGAGATGGCCCGCGAAGGCTGGACCTTTTCCGCCTGACTGCTCGGCGCCGGCGGCGTCCGTCGCGGTGCCGCGCCCCTCGCCGCGTCCCCGCACGGGAGGGCTCCCGTCCCCTCGTTGAGTCCGCGTTGGCGGCGCGCGGGCATCGCTTCCGGAGCACGGGAGCGGAGGGCGCGTGGAACGGAGCGGGAAGCGGGGCGAGTCGATCGCGGCGGAGTGGCTGGAGGGCCGGGGGCTGAACGTGATCGCCCGCAACTGGCGCGCGGGCCGCCTGGAGATCGACCTCGTGGCGCGGGAGGGCCGTGCGGTGGTCTTCGTCGAGGTCAAGACGCGGAGGCTCGGTTCCGGCGGGCGTCCCGCGGAGGCCGTGGACGACCGCAAGCGCAGGAACCTCGTCCGCGCCGCCGGCGCCTGGATCGCGGCGCATCCGGGAACGGGAGGCGAGTTCCGGTTCGATGTCGTGGAGGTGACGCTCGCGGCGGGAGGCCCGCCCCTGGTCGACCACTGGCCCGACGCGTTCCGGGCGTCCGGGGACTGAGGGCGTACGGCCCGGACCCGGCACGACGGTCGATTCCCCGCCCGTCCCGACCCCGGTTTGACCCATCGGGCCGCTCCCCCTAGGTTGCCGCCTCCCCGGGCCCGCGGGGCCGGCGCGCGCGAATCCCGTCAGGACCGTGAAGGTAGCAGCGGTAAGCGTGCAAGGGTCGCCGCGGTCAGCCCGGGGTTTCCGCGTCCGGGCGCGGTTCCGGATGGGCTCCGGGCGCCGCCCCGCCCGCGCCGGCGGCGGGGCTCCCTTCCGCTTTCATCCCCCCACCGCGGAGCGTAGCTTGGCCGGCATGTATCGAACCGCCCTCGCCCGAAGCCACCGTCCGCGCCGCTTCTCCGAGCTGGTCGGACAGGATCACGTCGCCTCGACGCTCCGCGCCGCGGTGGAGCAGGGACGGCCCGCCCACGCCTACCTGTTCTGCGGACCTCGCGGGATCGGGAAGACGACGGCGGCCCGGGTGCTCGCAATGGCGCTGAACTGCCCGGACCGCGAGGGCGGCGAGCCGTGTGGCGTCTGCGAGTCGTGCGAGAGCATCTGGTCCGGCCGGACGTCGCTCGACGTCGTCGAAATCGACGCCGCCAGCAACCGGGGGGTCGACGACGCGCGCGACCTTCGCGAGCGGGCGATGTACGCTCCCTCGGACGAGGCGCGCCACAAGGTGTACATCGTCGACGAGGCGCACATGCTCACGCGCGACGCGTGGAACGCGCTCCTCAAGATCCTCGAGGAGCCGCCGCCGCGGGTGATCTTCGTGTTCGCGACGACCGAGCCGCACAAGATCCGGCAGTCGGCATCGCCGGTGCTCTCCCGGGTGCAGCGGTTCGACTTCCGGCGCGTCACGGTCCCGGACCTCGTGGGGCGCCTCCGCCAGGTGCTGGAGCGCGAGGGAGTGAGCGCCGAGGAGGCGGCCCTGCTGCCGATCGCGCGGCGCGCGGAGGGGGGCGTGCGCGACGCCCTCTCGATGCTGGACCAGGTCCTCTCCTTCTCCGGCGACCGGGTGGGCCTCGAGGACGTGCAGCGAATGCTCGGGCTCGTGGAGGAGGAGAAGTACCTCTCCCTGTTCCGGATCGCGGCGGAGGGCGACCGCGCCTCGGTGTTCCCGTTCGTCCAGGACCTGCTCGACGAGGGGTACGACCTGGCGGAGTTCGCCCGGGGTCTCGGCGAGGCGTTGCGCCTGCTCCTCGCGCTCGGGCTGGATCCCGAGGCGCCGACCCCCGAGCTGCCCGCCGACTCCCGACGCGAGTTCGGCGTGGCGGCGGAGCGGTTCACCGTCGAGCAGCTCATCCGGATGCTGGCCGCCACGGCGGAGTTCGAGGCCTCCGGCCGGTTCCGCCGCAGCTCGCAGCCGCGGATCCAGCTCGAGGTGCTGCTGCTGCGGCTCGCCAGCGTCGACGCGGCGATGGGCATGGAGGAGCTCCTGTCCCTGCTCGAGGGCGCGGGTCCGCTCCCCGCGGCGCCGGCCCGCCGGCCGCGGGAACCGGGTCGGAGCGCACGGACGGCGCCGCCGGCCGCCGGC
>JAWOIN010000054.1:0-13514 GCA_046484665.1 Gemmatimonadota bacterium | reverse complement strand
CCAGTCCGCGGCGACGAGGTCGGGAACCGCGAGGTTCGCCTGCACCGCCACCTCGCCCTGGCCCCGTCCGTCGGCGCCGTGACACTTCTGGCAGCTGAACGACCACACCACCCCGCCACGCTCCCACCGCTCGTTGTCGCTCGCCCACGCGATCGTGTCGAACACGGCCGGATCGAACATCTCCGCCGCCTGGGCGACGGAATCCGCCCGCGCCGCCCGGCGGGCCTCCGCGGACTGTGCCGCGGTCTGCTCGGCGTCGGGCCCCCCGCAGGCCGCGATCAGCGCGACCACGGCCGCCGATGCCGCCAACGATACGATCCGCATGAACGCCCCCTTTCCGGTCAGGTTCCGGGATCCAGCCGCTCGAACTTCCTCTGCAGCCGCTCCCGTTCCGGCAGTTCTCTCTCGTGGTCCGTCAGGGCCGACTCCCACGAGCCGTACGTCGGGTTCGGAAGTGCGATCCAGCTCCGTCCCCACCGCTCGGAGTGACGGTTCCACATCTCCCTCCGGGTCGCGAGATCCTCGTGCGCGGGAAGGAAGTCGTTGAAGTCGTCCCCGACCAGCAGGAGGACCCGGTATCCGGCGGCCACGTGCTGGCGTCGACTGCTCTTGTCCGAGCCCCATTCCGGGATCTCGTGCCGCATCAGCACGACGTCCGGCACGGTGTCGGGAGGAAAGCCGACCCGCGCCAGGTTGCGCCGCGTGGCCTCCTCCAGCAACGCGTCGCGATTCGTGACGAACACCACGGTAACCCCACGGTCGCGTGCCGTCCGCAGGAAGGGAATCGCGCCGGGAACGGCCGGGGCGCTCGCCTCCTCCACCCAGGCGGACCAGGACGCTGCCTCGTAGCGGCGCCCCTCGCGGATGAGCCGCGCCGCGTAAGCCGAGTTGTCGAGAACCGTCTCGTCGACGTCCAGGATCACGGCCGGGGGCAGCGTTCCGACGCCGGACGTCCGCTCGAGGAGGGCGGACCACGCCGTGTCGGACAGCGCGAGATCGAGCTGCTCGGCCGCATTGCGGTAGGACTGCAGCGCGACCGCGGCGTACTCGACCGAAGACTGCATCCAGAGGGTCGCGTCGAGCGTCTCCAGCCCCCCCGGACGCGAGGCGCACC
Organism: Gemmatimonadota bacterium; assembly: GCA_046484665.1. Lineage (GTDB taxonomy): Bacteria > Gemmatimonadota > Gemmatimonadetes > Palauibacterales > Palauibacteraceae > Carthagonibacter. Next base: position 12,400 of record JAWOIN010000054.1, on the reverse strand, counting down.
CCGACGAGGCGAACGCCGCGAGACCGACCGAGAGCGAGGCTGACCAGGAGGCACGTGACACGGTACCCTCCGGTACCGGTACCGGGGCCGCCGGCGGATCCGGCGAGCCAACCGCGGAAGGGAAAGTCGCACGGGGAGCAGGGCGGCGGCAAGCCCCTCGTGAATAGCAAGATCCGGGTCGCGGAGGGGGCACGCGCCGCCTATCGTCGTCGCGACGCTCACCGGAGGAAAAAGCCAAGCGACGCGACGACTACGAGACGACTACGAGCGGATCGCCCTCGCCATCGGATACCTGCAGCGGGAGCATCCCGGAAACCCGGACCTCGCGGAGATTTCGAGCGCGGAGGGGCTGAGCCCGTTTCACTTCCTCCGCTTGTTCCGGAGGTGGGCCGGGATCAGCCCGAAGCGCTAACAGCAGTTCCTTTCGCTCGAACAGGCCCGAGCCCGCCTTCGCGAGGGCGAGACGGTGCTCGCGGCGACGTGGTCTACGGGGCTCTCCCGCCCGGACCGGCTGCACGACCTCCTGGTGACGGCCAGTGCCGTGACGCCCGGCGAGCTCCGGCGGCGCGGCACTGGCGGGAAGATTCCGGATCCATCCGGCCGATCGCCGAGCGCGTGTTCGCCGGAATCAGACCGCACGACGGCCGGCCGCCGCTGCGACTGCGCCTCCGCGGCACGAACTTCCAGCTCGAGGTGTGGGAGGCGCTCCTGAGCATCCCGGAGGGGCGGATCCTCTCGTACGGAGACCTCGCCCGGCTTCTGGCACACCCGGACGCGACGCGCGCGGTCGGCGGCGCGGTCGGCCGGAATCCCGTTTCGCTGGTGATTCCCTGCCACCGGGTCCTCCGCGCGCACGGGCGCCTCGGCGGTTACCGCTGGGGAGAGGATCGCAAGCCGGGAATGCTGGCGCTCGAGGCGGCCCGGACGGACGACGACGTCCCGGTCCGGTCGAGGACTTGACGCGAGCGCCCGGTCTCCCAAGTTGGGGCAGACGGACGTCCGCGCCGGATGCCGGGATCGGCCCGGAGCCCGGTGCCGCGAAGATCCGTCGTCGCCGGGAGATCGCGTGGATCGACTCTTCGCCGGGTTTCGCTGGGTCCTCGCCCTGCCCCTGGCGGCCTTCGCGGGCTGGCTCATCTGGCTCGCCGTCAGCGCGGGGCTCGACGCGTTAGGTGTCGGACCTCCCGACTGGAGGTACTTCCTCGTGACGGCGTACGGCTATCTCGCGATCGGATTCCTCGTGGCCGGCATCGCGACGAAGCTGGCCCCGCGCCGCCGCTCCGCGGTGTCCGTCGTCATGGTCGGGATCGCGCTCGGCGTCGCCTTCGTGCTCGCGCTCTCCGATCGGAACGGCGGCGCGGCGGACCTCGTGTTCGGCCTGTCGCTCCTCGCCGGCGCCGTCGGCTACGCAGTCCGGCTCCGAGGCTTCACGGAAGTGCCCGAGGCCGAGGGTTGAAAGAGGCTTCTCCGCCCCGGCGCGCGCGGCCGACCACCGACCCCGCGCGTCAGTAGATCGGCGCGAACAGCACCGCGTTCCAGAGCAGCCGAGCGGACCCGGGCCAGCTTGCCCGGAAGGCCGGATCCGCGTGGATCGCGACGACTCTGCCCCGCTCGAGGCGAGCGACGGTGACGGCAGCGCCCCCCGCGGCTTGCCTGTCCCTGGCGTCGGAGAGCCACCCGGACAGACGGGGCGGATCCGCGAAGCGGCCGACGGTGGTCCCGGGAGCCTTCGACGGCTCGTAGAACGGACCGTTCGAGACCATCACCGGAAGCGCTGCTCCGATGCCCCAGGCGAGCGGGTGCGTCGCATCGAGCCGCACCTCGAGAATCGTGCCGGGGACGTCGTGCGCCGCGCGCACGAGTCCGAGGTCGGACCACGGTCGCGTCGCCGCGATCGAATCGACGTCGAACGGCCGCTCCTCGAGCTCCAGCCAGCCCTCCCCCACGGCCCAGCGCACCGCCGAACCGAGCGCCACGAGCCGCGCGCCCCTCCGGACTCGCTCCGCGATCGCGCTCGTGGCCTCCGTCCCGGGGACGCCGCCGGGAACGACGATCACGTCGTAGCGGCCGAGGTCGACCCGGCCGGCGCGCTCCGCGTCCAGCAGCGTGACCGGGAGCCGGGTCTCGGACGACAGAAGATGCCAGACCTCCCCGGCCCGGCTCGAGGAGATTCCGGCTCCCGTCAGGAGGACGACCCTGGGCGGGCCGAGCACGTGTGCCGACGGCCCGCCCAGGTCGGGCCCCTCCGGCGTCGAGGTCGAGGTGACGGCGATCGGCGCGGCCCGATCGACACGCACCACGCTGTCGAGGACGGCGGCGAGATCCGTTTCCCGCCTCTCGCCGCGCGAGGAAGCCGACAGGAGCACCGAGCCCGCCGGCCAGGCCTGCAGACCCTCCGCCGTGCGCGCCGTGAAGGCACGTCCCACGACCCGCGCCTCGAGGCCGGACCGAAGCCAGCGTGCCAGGGCACGCGCCGAGGAAGGCTCGCCCCACGGGAGCGCCCAGCCGATCGCGTCGAGCTCCGGCATGGCGGGGGTCGGCGCAGCAGCCGCCGCGACCGCCGGTCCCACGGAACGAGCTTCGTAGCGCGGAAGCCGGGCGACGTCGAGGTCGAAGGCGAGGGGGAGAGTCCAGGCGGAGACGTCGTAGAACACGGAGTCCGGAAACTCAGCGGTCCGGCGCATCAGGGCGTCGAGCAGGCGTCCCTGCGGCTGGTCGAGCGGAACGATCCAGGCCGAGTCCGGCTCGAACCGCGTCCCGTCCGCCACCAGCGGCCTGGCGAGCCCGTGGACTCCGATTCCGTGCCGTCCGAGCAGGGCGACGAGCTCGCGTCCCCGCTCCGGCGAACGCCGGCCGTCGATCAGCCACGCGCCCGGCGTGGAGACCGCCGTCGCGAAGAACTCCCGCTGGTGCGCGAGCAGCTCCGCGCGGAGCGCCACCGCCGCCTCGAGGGTCGAGAGAGTCGCCGCGAACTGGTTCCGGATCGTCCTCGGGTACCGGAGCGTTCCCCGCTCCGTCTCAACCTCGAGCGCCCGGCTCGACGCCTGCTCGAACAGGATCCCGACCGCGCCGTTGATGTCCGGGTAGGTGGACCCCTTACCGTAGAAGAAGTCGTCGAATGTCTCGCCGCTGAAGTACGGCTGCCCGAGGCGGTCGAAGGCCGCCGCGTGGAACGCGGCGATCCGAGCCGTAAGCTCCCGGTTCCGCTCCGGGGTCGCCGGGTTCACCCGCTCGGGGACGCCGGGCTGGAAGAAGAAGGTGGATCCGGATCCCATCTCGTGGAAGTCGCCGAGCAGCTGCGGACGCCATGCGTGGTAGAGCGCCAGACGGTCGCGCGTTTCCGGCTGCGTGGCGGCCAGCCAGTCCCGGTTCAGGTCGAGCCAGTAGTGGTTCCCGCGGCCCCCTGGCCACGGCGCCTCGTGCTCGCGGCCCTGAGGGTCCCCCGCTTGCGTCGCTCCGCGGTTGCCGTTGACCCAGTCCACGAAGCGGTCCCGACCGTCCGGATTCAGCATCGGGTCGAGCACGACGACGAGGCGGTCGAGAACCGACTCCACGGCCGGCCCGCGCCCCGCCGCGAGGTGGTAGAGCGCGAGAAGGGCTGCCTCGCCCCCGCTCGCCTCGTTCCCGTGCACGCCGTAGGCGAGGAAGACCACGCCCGGCATCGAGGCGAACTCCTCGTCGCTCACGCCGTCGGGCGCGAGGGAGAGTCGCAGGTTCGCCGACCGGACTTCCTCGAGACGCGCGAGCACCTCGGGGCGCGCGACGATCGCGTGCAGCAGGTCGCGGCCCTCGTGCGTCCGCCCGTGCCGGCGGACCAGGACCCTCTCGCTGGCCGCGGCGACGGCATCGAAATATCGGACGATCTCCTCGGGACGGGAGTGCGCTTCGCCCACACGGCGCCCGAGCACGTCCTCCGGCCGCGGCACCGCTGCGTCGTACGCGGTCACCCCCTCGGCAACGAACCCGCCGGCGAGCGGAAGCTCCTGACCGCGGGCGGGAGCCGCCGCGGCCGCGAGGACGACCAGCGCGGGAACGGCGCGAGACCGGAAGGCGCGACGCGGCGCGGCGGAGGGCGGCAGGCGTCCGCGGAGCCCCGGCATCACGACCGGCCGCGCACGTGTCGGATGAGATCCAGCGTCTCGGGCGACGGCTTCGCCGCGTATTCCTCCTCGAGCCGCTTCTCGAAGTGCGCGAAGACGCGGATCGCCCCCGCCCGGTCGCCGAGGCGATCGAGGAGACTCAGGAGCCGATGAAGCGCCGCCTCGTCGAACGGGGTGAGATCTGTGGCCTGTCGCGCCCGGCGCGCGGCCTCGATGAAGTCCCCCGACTTCTCCGCTTGCGCGGACAGCGTCCACGCGCAGTCCGCCGCGGTGCGCCGCAGCCTGAGGCGCTCCCGGTCCAGCCACCGCTCGAACTCGATGGCATCCGAGACGTAGAACCCGGGAAGGAGATCGCCGCCGTACCAGCCCAGCGCCCCCCGGGCGTCGCCGGCCGCTGCAGCGCGCTCGAACATCCCGACGTCCGACCGTAACCGGGTCGCGTCCACGCGCACGTCGTCGCCGCCGTGCGCGAGAAGTACATCCGGCCCGAGCCCCTGCCGCAGGACGTACAGCGCCTGGCGCAGGGCGTGCCGTCCCCTCTCCTGGTCGAGCTCGGACCAGAACAGCCCGACGAGCGAGTCGCGGCGCACCGGCGGCTCACACGCCTGAGCGGCGAGGTAGACGAGGAGCGCGCTCCGCTTCGGCTGCGAGAGGATGGCGGAGACGGCGCTGCCGTCCGGACCCCGGAGATCCAGTCCGCCGAGCGCCCGCAGCTCGTGCACCCCCTCGCCCATCGAGGGGACGGCCTCGACCGGGCCGGCGTCGACCCGTGGCCTGCGATCCGTGGCGCCCGACGGCTCGCGCGAGCCGTCGGTTCCCGGCCTGCGGGTCCGCGCACCGAGGAATCGGGCGAGTTCCGCAGCATCGACCCGCGCGGCGGGGTCCTTCGCGAGACAACGCGCGAGCATCGCGACCGTGGGCGCGGGGAGGTCCGGGCGCTCCACGGCGAGGTCGGCCGGCTCCGAAGCCAGGCTGGCTTGCACCTGGTCGCGAAGCCCTGCGGCATCGAACGGCCCCCGGCCGGTGAGGACCTCCCACGCCAGCACGCCGAATCCCCAGATGTCCGCCCTGGCGGAAGGCTCCGCGCCCCGGAGCTGCTCCGGACTCAGATACCGCAGGTTTCCGACCACGCGGCCCTGCGTCGTCAGGCGGTCCTCCGCGTCCCCGCCGTTCTCGAGCAGCAGGGCGAGGCCGAAGTCGGTGAGCAGCGCCTGACCTGACGTCTCGTCGAGCAGGACGTTGGAGGGGTTCAGGTCGCGGTGAAGAATGTCCCTCGCGTGAGCCGCCTCGAGCGCCGCCGCGACGCCCTCGAGGATCGCGAGCCCCTCCGCGGCGGGAAGGGGTCCGTGCTCGGTGAGCCGCTCCGCGAGGCTGTGCCCGCGGATGTAGCGCATCACGACGTACGGAACGTTCCCGGGGAGCGTCCCGATCCGGTACAGCGCCACGACGTTCGGGTGGGAGATCCGGGCCACAGCCCGGGCCTCGCGGAAGAACCGCGCGCGCGCCTTCTCCTGCCGTGCCCGTGCGGGGAGCAGGACCTTCACGGCCACCAGACGCTGCAGCGCGGGGTCCCTGGCCAGGAACACGGCGACGCGCGATCCGCCGCCGAGACGACGGACCACCTCCAGCTCGGGAGAGAGCGCCGCGCGGACCGAGACCTCGATCGGCTCCGCCTCGTGTCCGGCGATGAACTCCGGGGGGCTCGGACTCATTCTCGCCTCGGTATGCGCACCGGGACGCGGGGCGGCCGAGTTGGCCGCTCGCGGGGGCAGAGTAGAGTCCCGACCGGACCCCTGCAAGCAGGAGCGCCTCCCGTTTCGGCTGCCTCCGGCGCCGCCGTCCTCCGGTCGCCTCCGATGACGCCTCCGGCCGTCAGAAGGGCGCCGCCTCGAGGATCCGCCGGAGGTCCTCCCACGCGCCCTCGTTCCAGGTCGGGGCGGCCGGCTCCCGCGCGACCTCCCAGCCGATCCAGAACGCCAGGCGGGCGACCCGCGCGAGCTTCTCCGCATCGACTCGTTCGGTCTCGTCCCCCGGCGTGTGGTACTCGTCGTGGAGCCAGGTCGTGAGGAACAGGGCCGGCACGCCGCGGCGCACGAAGCTCACGTGGTCGCTCCGGAAGAACGCCTTCTCCGCCGGATCGGGGTCCGGCGCCGCGACCAGCCGCACGTCGGATCGCCCGGCGCCGATCCCGCGGGCGAGCGGGCCGAGGCTGCTGTACTCCTGCCCGATCACGATCACCGTGTCGGGGTGGTTCCGGCCGACCATGTCGAAGTTCAGGTTCGCGACGACGCCGCGAAGCGGCACGGTCGGATTCTCCGCCCACCAGCGCGACCCGAGCAGGCCCTTCTCCTCCCCGCTCACCGCGAGGAACAGGAGGGATCGAGGGGGAGCCTCGGGGAGCGCCGCGAAGGCTCGCGCGACCTCGAGGAGCAGCGCCGTGCCCGAGGCGTCGTCATCCGCCCCGTTGTAGATCGAGTCGCCGGCGGCGTCCGGAACGCCGACTCCGACGTGATCGAAGTGGGCCGTGTAAAGCACGTACTCATCGCGCAGCACCGGATCCGAGCCCCGGAGAGCCGCGACCACGTTCGGGGGCGAGGACGGCTCGCGGATCAGCGGGACGCGCAACTCGAGCTCGCCGTCGATTTCGAGCGGGCGGGAGTCCCCGGCGGCCACGAGCTCGCCGAGCACTGTCCCCGCCGATGAGAGGAGATCCGCGGCTCCCGCGCTGAGCACTCCGGCGACGGGGATCGGCTGCGCCGGGAGCCCCTCCACCTGCGCCATGATCGCGGGGATGGCTTCGGGCGGTATGTCGGGGTGGAGCACGAGCAGGAGGCCCGTCGCCCCTGCCTCCGAGGCCTCTCGGATCAGGCCGAGCGTCTCCACTCCCAGCGCCGGTCCCGTGGTCAGGAGCAGGATCCGCCCGGCAGCCTCCGGCGGGAACCCGGAGAGGCGTGCCTCCGCCGTGCCGACGTGAACCGGTCGTCCGTGGACGGCCTCCACGTCGGACGGTAGGGCGAACCACTGCTCGCCCAGCACCAGCGAGGTGCCTCCGTGGGCTCCACGGAGCCTCAGGGCCGCCGCGCCGTGGTCGAAGCGCTTCCGCTCGTACGGCCAGCGCTGCAGCCAGCCGCCGTCGTCTCCGGCGGGCTCGAGTCCCGCCGCCTCGAAGCGCCTCGCGATGTACTCGGAGGCCGACTCGAGACCCGGGCTCGGCGTGTCGCGGCCCGCCAGCTCGTCGCTTGCGAGGAACGCGACGTGACGCAGCGCGCTCTCGGCGGTGATCCCCGCCGCGACGCTCTCTGCCGCGGCGAACGGGGTCGAAGGCGCGGATCCGGGCGACGGAGTGCGGCCGGCGCAGCCGAGGGCGAGGGCGATGGACAGCGCAGGACCGCAGGATCGAATCGCCACTCGTCGCATCGTGCCTCCGGAGCCAGGGTTGTGACGAAGCTCCCTCGGGAACCGGTCTCCGGCAAGACGGCCCGCCTCGCCCTCGTCGGGACTTCCGCGCATCTTCCCTTCCCGTGCGCCCACCAACCTGCTCCGGAGACGCAGATGATGAAGGGAACGCCGCCCGGCGACGTAGCGGTGACGCCTCCGCCACTCCCCCGGCTTCCGCTGACCGACGGCGCGAGCCGATTCACGGTGGGCCGGGTCTGGTGCGTCGGTCGGAACTACGCGGCGCACGCCCGGGAGATGGGGGCAGGTCCGGTTCCGGAGCCGCCGTTCTTCTTCCTGAAGCCGACCAGTGCGTTGCTGCCCGGCGGCGGAGAGGTGCCGTGGCCTCCCGAGACCGAGGACCTGCAGCACGAAGTCGAGCTCGTGATCGCTCTCGGGAGGGGTGGCCTCCGGGTTCCGGAGGAGTCGGCGGAGGGACTCCTGTTCGGCTTCGGCGTCGGGATCGACCTCACGCGCAGGGACGCGCAGGCCGAGGCCAAGCGCACCGGTCGACCGTGGACGCTGGCGAAGGGGTTCGACTTTTCGGCGCCCTGCTCCGCGCTCGTGCCCGCGGAAAGGTCGCTCCCTCTCCGGTCGGGTCGCCTGCGGCTGCACGTGAACGGCGCGCTCCGCCAGGAAGGAGACATCGCCGACCAGGTCTGGCCCGTCCCCGCCCTCATCGCCCGCCTCTCGTCCCTGGTCGAGCTGCGGCCCGGCGACCTCATCTTCACGGGGACTCCGGCGGGCGTGGGATCGCTCGTCCCGGGGGATCTGATCGAAGCGTCTTTCGACGACCGCGTCGCGATCTCCGTTCGGATCACGGGACCGCGATGAGCCGAGCCCCCAGGGGGGCGGACCGGCGCCGGGCAGCGCGGCTCAGTCGAGAAAGCGGTCCCGGATTCCGGGCGCCGGGAGCGGGCAGCTCTCCTTCCGGCCGAACCAGCGGTAGCGACGCCGGGCCACGAAGTCGTATGCCGCGTCCCGCACCGTGCGCGGCAGGCGGCGTAGCGGCGTCAGCAGCCGCCAGGGGAGACGCAGGCTCCCCGCGATCCGCAGCGCCGCCTCGCTCCTCCGGTACACGCGTCCGTTCTCGATCAACACCACGCTGTCCGGGCCCCCGCTCCCTCCCGCGGCGTCCACGCCGGCCTCCGCCAGCAGCGAGCGCCCCGCCTCGGAATCGAGCACCGCGAACCGGAACCGGCCTGCCGGATCGTTGCGGACGATGAAGCGCACCGCGGAGTGGCAGAGGTTGCACACGCCGTCGAACAGGACGACCGGGCCGTTCGTCTCTCGCTCGCTCACCCGTTCAATCTAGCCGGGCCCGCGATTGACGGAGAGCCGACGTCCGGTCACCTTCGGGCGACCCCGGTCCCGGATCCCGAGCCTGGAGCAAGAATGACGGGACGCTCACTTCCGTCCTCCGCGTACGAGCCGCGCCCCGGCGAAGTGTTCGTCCCCCTCACCGCCGGGGAGTCGCTGCCGGAGTTCACGCTCAAGGCCGTCCTGACCGGCGCCATCCTCGGCATCATCTTCGGCGCCGCGAACACCTATCTCGGACTGAAGGCGGGGCTCACGATCAGCACGTCGATTCCGGTCGCCGTGCTCACCGTCGTCGCCTTCCGGCTCCTCAACGCGTTCGGCCTCCGGCACAGCATCCTCGAGACGAACATGTCGCAGACCGTGGGGTCGGCGAGCTCTTCGGTGGCATCGGGGGTGCTGTTCACGATCCCGGCCCTGTTCCTCTGGGGGCTGGACCCCGCCTGGCTCCAGCTGACGCTCCTCGCGATGAGCGGCGGCCTGATCGGAGTCCTCGCAATGGTCCCGCTCCGCCGCTACCTGATCCAGCGGGAGCACGGGGTGCTTCCCTACCCGGAGGGAATGGCCTGTGCGGAAGTCCAGGTGGCCGCCGAGCAGGGAGGCGAGCAGGCGTCCGGCGTGTTCTGGGGCATCGGCGTGGGGATGGCGTTCAAGCTCCTGACCGACGGGTTCAAGCTCGTGCTCGGGAAGTTCTCCCTGTCGCTCCCGCTGAAGGCCAGTCTCTCCGTCAGCGTGTCGCCGGCCCTGATCGGGGTCGGCTACATCCTGGGCATCCGGATCGCCACCGTGATGGTCGCGGGCGGCGCCCTGTCGGCGCTCGTCATCATCCCCGTGATCGCCCTCTGGGGATCGGGCCTGTCCGAGCCGCTGTTCCCGGAGACGGAGCTCCTGATCCGCGACATGTCGGCCGAGCAGATCTGGAACCGCTACATCCGGTACATCGGCGCGGGCGCCGTCGCGACGGGAGGGATCATCACGCTCGTGAAGTCCATCCCCACGATGGTCGAGTCCTTCCGCCTCGGGATCCGGCAGATCGCGCGGGGCACGGCGGAGGAGAGGGACGCGACGCCACGGACCGACCGCGACCTCCGGCTCCCGGTCGTGGCGTTGCTCGTGAGCCTGGTCCTGGTCGTCCTGACGCTCGTGCCGGGGATCCTCGGAGATCTCGAATCGATTCCCGTCCGCGCAGTCGCCTCGGTCTGCATCGCCGTGTTCGCGTTCTTCTTCGTGACGGTCAGCTCGCGCATCGTCGGCCTCGTCGGCGTGACGTCGAACCCGACCTCCGGCATGACGATCGCGACTCTGCTCGGGACCAGCCTGATCTTCCTGCTGCTCGGCTGGACCGACATGTCCGGGAAGGCCACCGCGCTCATGGTCGGCACCGCCGTCTGCGTTGCGGCCTCGATCGCCGGCGACGCTTCGCAGGACCTTAAGACGGGGTTCATCCTCGGCGCGACGCCGTGGCGCCAGCAGGTCGGGGAGCTGATCGGCGTCGTGACTTCGGCGGGGGTGGTGTGCCTCGTCGTGATGCTGCTGAACGCGAACGTCGAAGGTGGCCTCGGGGGGCCCGAGCTCCCCGCGCCGCAGGCCGTTCTGATGAAGCTCGTCATCGACGGCGTGCTCGACCAGAACCTGCCCTGGGCCCTGATTCTGATCGGGATCGGGATCGGCGGCGCGGCCTCGCTGTTCCGGGTGCCGGTCCTCGCCTTCGCCGTCGGCGTGTACCTGCCGCTCTACACGATGGCCGCCGTGTTCGTCGGCGGCCTGCTTCGCTGGCGGCTGACCCGCAACGTCCCGGAGGAGGAGGCGGAGCGCCGCCGCGAACGCGGCGTGCTGTTCGGCTCGGGGCTCGTGGGCGGCGGCGGCCTCACCGGCGTGCTCCTCGCGCTATGGGTCGGAGTCCGCGCCGGCCGGCCGATCGAGGGGATCGGGCTCGCCCTGCCCTACGTCGTGGAGGAGATCCTGGCGCTCGCGACGGTCGGCGCGATCGTCGCGACGGCCGCCTGGTTCGTGCGCCGGGGCGAGCCGGCGCCGCGCGGCGTCGGGAGCTGATGGCGGCGCGCGGGGACGGTCGCCCGCCCCCGCGCCGACGCCGGATCAGAAGACTCTGAGTAGAACGAAGATGACAAGCACGATCGCGATCAGGATCACGTAGGTCTGCTTTCGGTTCCGATTGCCCTCTGCCATGCTCGCCTCCTCGTCAGGTCTTGGAGTCCGTCCGGGCGAAAAATCCCGTGAACAGACGGCGCGTCTCGCGACCGCCGCACTCGGGACACTTCGGGGGCTTCCTGTGCCGCTCGTGCTCGGAAATCGTCTCGGTCACCGTGAACGTCGCGTCGCACTCCTCGCAGCTGTATTCGTAGATCGCCATGGGTCACCTCGTCGAACCGATCCTACCTGCGAATCTGCGGGACGATCCGGAATCTAGCCGGGTCCACCCCCGACGAACACCCACCCACCCGGCCGCCGCCGACCGCGGGCCTCTCAGGTCAGCTGCCGGAACAGCGGACGGAACCACCAGAAGTCGCCGAACACCCAGGCGAGGATCAGCCACACGACCGCGATCCACACCCAGAGCCCGATCTTCTCCCCCTTCTTCAGCGGCTCCATCCACGCGTCTCCTCGCTCCGGAATCGGAACGCCGCACCGGTCCCCGCCGGCGCGGCACGCTCCACAACCTACTCGCGGAGGCCGGGACCGTGTAGCCCTGCCTCCCCGGCACACGCCGGCGGGGCCGCCGGCGTCAGCTCGCGAGGCGCTCGAGCGTCGCCACGAGCAGGTTCCAGAACGGTCCGACCGTCGCGATCCGAACCCGCTCGTCCGGCGAGTGCGGGAACTCGATCTGCGGCCCGAAGGAGATCATGTCCATGCCCGGGTACTTCTCCCCGATGATCCCGCACTCGAGGCCCGCGTGGACGGCTCCGACCTCCGGCTCCTCGCCCGTCACCCCGGCGCACACCTCCCGCATCACGGCGAGGAGCTCCGAGGAGACGTCGGGCTTCCAGCCGGGGTAGCCGTCCTTCTCCATCACGTCCGCCCCCGCGATCGAGGCGAAGGCCCTGAGTCGCCGACGGATCGCGGCGAGCGCCGACATCACGGAGCTGCGGTTGCTCATCAGGATCCGGAGCCGACCGTCGACCTCGCTCGCCACCGCGAGGTTCGTGCTCGACTCCACGAGACCCTCGATGTCGTCGCTCATCCGGAGCACCCCGTGCGGGAGCGCGACCAGCAGGGCCAGCGCCCGGCCGCCCGACTCCTCCGTCCAGGCCTCCTCGGGCGCCCCGGTCCGCTCGACGCTCCAGGCCAGGCCCGGGTCGGACGACCGGAACTCGGCGGCCAGCGCCGCCAGCTCGGCCTCCAGCGCGTCCACGATCGCGTCCACGTCGTCCGCTTTCGGGGCGATCGTGGCCGACGCCTCGCGCGGAATCGCGTTGTGCGCGCTTCCCCCGGCGAGCGTCGCGATCCGGAAGCCGCCGGCCTCGGAGGCCGCCACGAGCGCCCGCACCAGGACCTTGAGCGCGTTCGCCCGCTGGAGGTGGATGTCGACG
>JAWOIN010000120.1:0-5013 GCA_046484665.1 Gemmatimonadota bacterium | reverse complement strand
CAGGTCGCTCACGGCGCCCGTCGACGCCCGGTCGGGCGCAGGGGCCTCCTGCGGCCCGAGCCCTGCGAGCGCGCTCAGCAGCACGCCCCGTGCCGCGTCCTCGCCCGAGGGGGGGCTCCAGGAGAACAGCGTCTCGAGAGCCGAGCTCCCGTCGAGGATTCCCGGCTGCCGGAGAAGCTCGCGCCATGACCGCTCCAGCGCGCCGCCCGGCTCGTAGGCGCCGACCGCCTTGCCGTCGACCACGATCCGGCCTTCCCGCAGGGAGACGCTCCGCGCCTCCCCTCCCGGGAGCTCGAGCCCGAGCGTGGCCTCCCGCGACGAGAGCGTCACGGCGCTCTCCGCCGCCGGGCTCTCCTGCGCCCGGGCCGACAGCGTAGCCAGGAGCGCCGTCCCGACGAGCGCGAGTCCGAGGGTCGCGAGACCCCGGACCGCGCCGGCGCGGCGATTCCGAATACCGATTCCGTACTTCCTCATCGTCCTCCATCCCTCCCGGGCCGGGCCCGGATCCACGTCCCGCGCCTCGGCGCGGTCTCGATGTCGATGCACGTGCGGCGTCACGCGTCCGCCCGTCGCACGGTTCCGGCGCGGAGCCGGGGCCTCACGTCCAGCAGGCGAAGCATCACCCACAGCGAGCCGATCCCCATCAGGGCCAGCGTCGCGAGCCCGCCCACCGCCGTCCACGGCGTGAGGTCGGCCCGGAACGCCTGCAGCAGCGATGCCAGGCCGGAGTCGTAGACGACCCGGGCGGCGGCGACCGCGGCCTGCCAGGCGAGAGTCGTCCCGCGATCCGCGAGCAGCGCCGCCACCCCTCCCGGCGTGACCTGCGGATACGCCAGCAGCCAGGTCGCGGTGCCGACGACCGCCAGCAGCGCGCCCGCCGCCGCGGCCAGCACCCGCGACGGGCTGGCCCTCAGTCCCTCGAGGACCCGCCACGGGGCCGGCGACGGCAGCCGGACGCGGGCCATCACCCGGTCCGCGAAGCCCGGCGACGGTGCGAGCGGCTCGAGCGCCGCGAGCCGGGCGTGGAGCGTTCGGATCTCTCCGACCTCGCGCCGGCAAAGGGCGCAGCCGCCGAGGTGCCTCCCCTCCACGGGCGAGGACCCGGCGCCAAGCGCGATCCGCTCCACGGCCTCGGGGGCCAGGTGCTCCGTCCTGTCGAGTTTCGTGTCGGACATGTGTGCCGCCTCCGTTCTCCCAGCCGTACGGGTCCCGGCCCTCCCGGGTTTCAGTCGCCCGGGTCTTCGTAAAGGTGCGAAAGTCGGACCCGCAGCTCCCGGCGCGCCCGGAAGATGTAGGTCTTCACGGTGCCGAGCGGGACGTCCATGATCTCGGAGATCTCCTCGTAGGCCCGCCCCTCCACGTGTCGGAGCAGGATCGCGGTCCGGTACTCCTCCCGGAGCCCCGCGATCGCGGCCTCCATCTCCGCCGCCAGCTCCTTCGCCACGATGCGGTCGTCGGGCGCCTCCTCGTCGGACTCCAGGGCGAGCGCCGTCGCCTCCTGCCGCTCGGCGGTGATCGCATCCGGCGCGCCGTGGACCGAGACGGTCGGGAGGTCCCGTCGCCGGAGGTGATCCACGGTCAGGTTGTAGGCGATCTTGAACAGCCAGGAGGAGAACTTGTACGCCGGGTCGAAGCGGTCGAGGTGATTGAAGGTGCGGACGAAGACCTCCTGCGAGAGGTCCTCCGCGAGCTCGCGGTCCCGGACCATCCGGCAGACGAGGGAGAACACGGGTCGCTCGAACCGGTGGACCAGCTCGCGCGCGGCCCGCTCGTCGCCACGCCGGCAGAGGCGGACGAGCTCCTTGTCGCTCTTCTCGCCGTAGTCCACGTCGGGCCGACACCCTCCTCACGATCCCCGGGCGCGGCGTTGCCACACGACCGCCTCCCCCCGTACCGTGGCCGAAGCTAGAGGCGGGGACCGGATCGCGACAGGCGGGAAGCAGGGCGCGCCGCGGAGGATCGATGCGTGTCGGACTGGTGAGCGACGTCCACGGGTGGCTTCCTCCCGCGCTGTTCGAGCTGCTCCGCGGTGCGGACCGGATCCTGTTCGCCGGCGACGTCGAGCGTCCCGAACTGCTCGCGGACCTCGAGGCGATCGCGCCCGTCGACGCGGTGTGGGGAAACTCGGACGGACCGGACGTCCGGGCGATCACGCGCGAGGAGCTGGTCGTCGACCTGGAGGGCGCGCGGTTCGCGATCGCGCACGGCCACCGCGTCGCGCCCCGATTCGATCTGCTGCTCGACCGGTTCCCGGACGCCGACGTCGTCGTCCACGGGCACAGCCACGTCCCCTCGCGGAGACGGGTGGGGGAGCGATGGCTGGTGAACCCCGGGTCGGCGGGACGGGCCCGCAACGGCTGGCCATCCTCCGTCGCGCTCGCCGAGGTGCGGGATGGGCGGGCCCGGTTCACCCACCTCGCGCTTCCCGACGGGCGGCCGTTTGACCCCGCCGATCCGGGTTGACGCGCGGGACGGGAGGCGCGAACGGCCTCAGGCCTGACAGCCCGGACAGAAGAAGGTGCTGCGCCCGGCCTGCACGATCCGCTCGACCTCCGTGCCGCAGCGCCGGCAAGGCTGACCGGCTCTCCCGTACACCCGCAGGCGGGACTGGAAGCGGCCCGAGCGGCCGTTCACGGCGCGGTAGTCGCGCAGCGTCGTGCCCGCGCTCTCCAGGGACTGGCGCAACACGCGGCGGACGGAGCGATGGAGGCTCCGCACCTCGGGCCCGGTCAGGGACGAGCCCGGTCGCCTGGGGTCGATCGCGGCGCCGTGCAGGGCCTCGCTCGCGTAGATGTTCCCGATCCCGGCGACCCGGGACTGGTCGAGCAGCGCGTTCTTCACCGGGGCCGATCCACGGGCCAGGGCCTTCCCCAGAGCGACCGCGCGGAAGCCGGCGGAGAGGGGCTCGGGGCCGAACCGGGACTCCTCGCGCTCCCATCCCGCCGGTGTCAGCCACAGGAAGCCGCCGAGCCGGCGCACGTCGTCGTAGAACAGGGTCCGGCCGTCGTCGAGGTCGAACTCGGCGGCCACGTGGCGGAAGTCGGTGACGGGCGGCGTCGGGCCTGCGCCGACGCAGAACCGGCCGGTCATCCTGAGCTGGGTGACGAGCACGCCGTCGTCGAGTCGGAACAGGAGCCACTTCCCCCGGCGGTCGACGGCGACGACGCGGCGCCCCTCCACCCGGGCCCGGAAGTCCGGCCGCCGGCGAGGACCCAGGAGGATGTCGGCGTGGCGGACCCGGATCGCCTGGATCGTGCGCCCTTCGAGGGCGGACGCGAGCTCCCGGCGGATCGTCTCGACCTCGGGGAGCTCCGGCATCACGGAATCTCGGAGTGCCCGATGTCCCCGCGCCAGGAGGCCCCGTCGAAGCGGATCCGCGCCGCCGCCGCGCGGCTGCGCCCGGCCGCCGCCGCGAGGTCGCGCCCGACGCCCGTCACTCCGAACACGCGCCCGCCCGCCGTGACCAGCCGTCCCTGGGGCGCCGCGGTCCCGGCGTGGTAAAGGAGAACGCCTTCGCTCTCCAGGTCGGGGGGAATTACGATCGGGACCCCCTTCCGGTACGGTCCGGGATACCCGTCGCTGACCACCACCGTGACCAGGGCGGCGCCGCTCGCGGGCTCGGGCTCCCAGCCCTCCAGCGCCCCGCCGGCCGCTACCGCCGCCATCGGCTCGACGAGGTCGCCTCCCGTCAGGGGCAGCACGGCCTGGGCCTCCGGGTCGCCGAGCCGGCAGTTGAACTCCACGACCTTCGGCCCGTCCCGGGTGAGCATGAGGCCGGCGTAGAGGAACCCCCGGTACGGGCAGTCCCGGGCGGCCATGCCGGCGAGCACGGGCTCCACGATCTCCCTGCGGACCCGCTCGAGCAGCGCCGGGTCCGCGATGCCGACCGGCGCGTACGCCCCCATCCCGCCCGTGTTGGGGCCCCGGTCTCCCTCGAAGCGCCGCTTGTGGTCCCGCGACGGAAGGAGGGCCACGGCCTCCCGGCCGTCCGTCAGGTAGAAGACGGAGAGCTCCTCGCCTTCCATGAACTCCTCGACCACGACCTCGTCGGCGGCGTCCCCGAACCGCCGCTCCACCATGAGCTCGCGCAGGGCGCGCTCGGCCTCCTCGCGGTCGGCGCAGACGATCGCGCCCTTTCCGGCGGCGAGTCCCGAAGCCTTCACCACCAGCGGTCCCTCGCCCGCGCGGACGTGCGCGATCGCCCCCCCGGGATCGGCGAACACCTCGAAGCCGGCGGTCGGGACGCCCTCCTCCCGCATCAGGCGCTTCGCGAACGCCTTCGAGGACTCGATCCGCGCGGCCGCCGCATCGGGGCCGAACAGCGGAAGCCCTTCCGCCGCGAACGCGTCCCCCAGTCCTGCAGCGAGCGGCAGCTCGGGGCCGACGACGGTGAGGTCGACGCGCTCGGTCCGGGCCAGCGCGACGAGTCCGGCGACGTCCTCCGCCGAGACCGGGACGTTCCGGGCGAGTGCGGCCGTACCCGGGTTTCCGGGCGCGACGAGGATGTCCGCGCCCGGCGCGTCGCGCGCGATCTTCGCGGCGAGGGCGTGCTCCCGGCCGCCGCCTCCGACGAGGAGGATCTTCCGCGGGTTCATCGGGCTACGATGCACCGCGCGGCCCGCCCCCGCCACCCGGCGGGAGGGGCCGCGCGCGCGGCCGGGAGGGGTGACGGGATCAGACGTCCCGAGCCCGCTTCCACGCGTCGCCGACCCGGCTCTTCAGCCTGTCGACGGCGGCGTCCACCTCGTCCAGCAGCTCGTGCGCCGCGTCGCCGTAGCCGCGCATCGCCTCCGCGAGGTCCTCCCGGTAGGGGCGGGTGTCGTCCTCGTTCCGCCGCTGATACTCGCCGGCGAGGATCCGCTCGTAGGCGCCGCCGTCCATCCAGTCCCGGAGCTCGGCCACGCGGACGACGGCGAAGGGATGCGTGGCGCCGATCGCGTTGAGCACCTTGTACACGGAGTCCAGGATGTCGCCTCCCTCCCGGTACTCGTCGGACTGCGCGATGAACTCGTC